>CALKDS010000088.1 GCA_938084135.1 uncultured Flavobacteriales bacterium | reverse complement strand
TTTTATCTGAGCCCTATTGATTTTTTACGGCGAATATTGCCAATAACTAATCTTAGATTACTTTCTTAATCCCGTTATTTAAAAAATAATAAATCAACAATTCCGTGCTTATGTTTTTGATAAAAAAAACCATTTAGATATAGTTCAAAGAATCAAGTTTGAACAAAAAAAAAACCTTGAATAAACTCAAGGCTTTTAAAAAAGTTTTATGCTAAATATATTATGCGAATCTTTTTAATGACCATGTAATAACAACACCGATAATGGCCCCCATGAGAGCTGAAATAAGAGCATCTAGAGCCACATAATTGTACGAGACGATATTGGTGGTTGATAACATTTGAAGGTCAACCATTAACCAAATACCAGTACTATATATTATACCAACAGTTGCTCCATTCGATAAATTATCAATAGCCAAACGGTCAAAGAGAACAATACAGGCAACTAACTGAATAATACCTACCAGAAATCCAGACACAAAGTCTGGCGTTTCTCTTACTGCGTCAGGAAATGCTTCATGCCATAACGCAAATTCAGGGAGAAACACATAAGTTCCAAAAATCCCACCTAGTATAAAAAAGACCACTAACGTGATTAAAAAAGTAATTCCAAATTTTTTCATTTTATTTTATGTTTAAGTTATTTTCCCGTTTAATATTTTCTTTAAATTTAATTCAAAATAAATATAGTGATTAAGAATGAAATGTTTTCTAATACCGCTATATTACAATTGAGAATATTTAAAGTTTATTAACTTAATATTAACCTGAACAAAAAATAATTTTATGGAAGATGATTTGAAGCAAACAAAAAGCCCGCTCTATTGAACGGGCTTTTTTTGTTTTTTTAAAGTCTAAACTTTAGTCATTCAAATGCTGAAACATCGCGGTAAAATCTCCATAAACCATATTTATTGAAATTTTACCTTCTTCATTAAAATCAAAAGATTCATAGAGTTTAATAACTGCCTCCTTTGATGGCTTTTCATCTGAAGCCTCGGTAGTAAGTCTCCATTGACTATAATATCTCACAGAACCATTTGGCTCTCCTGTCTCAGCTAAAACACCAGGTAACAAAACGGGCTCAATAATTAGTTCTGCATCGTATGCAGCAGCAAAATTCACACGTGAATCAATAAACTCCGTTAATGTAATAGTGTCTTGCTTCGCACGAAAAGCAGTATTGATTCTGTAAAAATCATCTGCGAATAACGAATAATCAACATTCTCACTCTGAAGACCCTCGATGTATGATCTAACGGTCTCACAATTTTCTTGAAATTTTGATTCCAAAATCATTGCAGCGTGAGCATGAGCATCATGGTCTGATGAGCCGTTTTGACATGAGACGGTGAGAAACCCAATTGCGCAAAAGGCATAAATTATTTTTTTCATAACAGAATTTGTATTTGTATTAATTTGAAGCAATAGTAATAAGAAAATTATAATCTTTTCACTATCAGTGGAATTTTTAGATGAAATCCATAATAATATCCTAATAAAAAATTCTCATTACGGTTTAATACTTATTGTTATTTCATTTTTTTATTCATCTTTGGTCACATTTTTAATTAAAAAAATAAATAAATGAAAAACTTAATATTAGCCCTTATGTTCTCACCAATTGTCATGTACGGGCAAACAAAAAGTGGAACTGTCTACTCTAGTCATCCAGCTTTAGATGCAGTTAACGCAATGAATAAAGCCTTTTCAGATGGTGACATAGAGTCATACAAAACCTACTTCGAAGAAGATGTTAAAATATGGAGTAACCAAGAAAGCGAATCTCATGGTCTTGAAAGAGATTTAGAAGTAACATCCTGGTGGCACGAGAATTTTACAGTCAACATTGAACGAAATGCTCCTGCAAATCCTGATGTGATCAAATACAAAGGAGACAAGGATGGTGTATGGGTAATGGACTGGACAACATTCACAGCGATAAATCGGACTTCTGGTGACACAGTTAAAATTAACTTTCATGATGAATATTATGTAACCCCAGAGAATAAAATAAAACGTTGGTTTAGTTATTATGATAGTGAGGAGTTTGGAGCGCAAATTCAAAACTCATTTGGAGCTCATAGAAATGGAAGAGTCTATGATGAGCACCCATTAATTAACGCCGTAGAGTCACTTACTAAGGCATATGAAGCTGGAGACGTTGACAAAATGGCTTCTTATTTCTCTAAAGATGCTAAATTCTATCGCAAAGGTGGAGGAGACTTTGAACCATATGAGAAAGTGTCCTTAGAGGACCGAATTTCGATATGGAAAAAAGAGATAACCGCAAACCCAAAGCGAATTATGGAAGAATATGGCTATCCAGATGCTATACGATATGAAAAAGGTGATGGAGGTTGGGAAGTTCTTTCCTGGTGGTACCACGTTGGAATAAATGAAGAAGGTGAAGAAGATCGCACCTTTATTCACTTGAGTCACAGTTTTGATAATGAAGGGAAAATATCAAGAGAAGTTCTGTGGGTAGAATGAATTTAAAATACCTAGGAAAAGAGCCTCGCAAATGCGAGGCTCTTTTTATTTACGACTATTCTTCCGTTTACTTGTGTATTTTTTTGATTTAAAAACTGGGGATTTTAATTTTCCTTTATCCGCAGTATTCGACTTGAATTTGCTTTTATTGCTCAAGTTCTTTCTTTTAGGTTCAGAGGATTTGCTGCCTTTTTTTTGATCTTGAGTTCTCTTTGGTGCACTTTTAGTTTTTTCAGATTCGGAATTTGATTTTTCTGTAGCAGAATAAATTAAATCAGTCTCTGCACTCGTAGCACTTCTCCACTCCCCTACTTTAAGCCCATCACTGGAAATCCCCATTATGTTAATGCGCTCTAATTTTTTTACCTCATAGCCAACATAGTCGCACATTCTGCGAATTTGTCTATTTAATCCTTGAATTAAATGAATTTTGAAAATAAATGGACCTTCTTTTTCAATTTTACATTTTTTTGTAGTTGTGCCAAGCATTGGTATGCCTTTTCGCATATGATCTAAAGAAGAGTCTGTAATACACTTATCGACAGTAACTAAATATTCTTTTTCATGCTTGTTGCCAGACCTCAATATTTTATTTACTATATCACCATCATTGGTCAAAAATATCAATCCCTGAGAATCTTTATCAAGTCGTCCAATAGGAAAAATTCTTTCGGGATAATTAACAAAATCTACAATATTTTCTTTAACACCTTTCTCAGTTGTACTAGTAATACCTACTGGCTTATTTAAAAGTATAAAGATTGGCGGTACATCAACTTTAATATCCAAAGAAAAGCCGTTGACCATGACCTCGTTTCCAGAATAAACAAGATCGCCTACCCTCGCTTTTCTTCCATTTAACTTTACCTGACCATTTTCTATATATACATCCGCTTGTCTGCGACTGCAATAACCACTTTGACTAATGAATTTATTTAACCTGGTCCCTTTTATATTAGGCATGAGGCAAATATAAGTCTGGTTTAATCTTGTTTTTATTGACTAGTTTTAAAAAAAGGCACCCATATTAATGGGCGCCTCCTTCCGTTGAAACATTCAACCTCAACTCAATTCACAACAGGACGAACCTTTTTCTGAATAATATTATCCGGTACTTATTCCGACTCTCCATGAATTAACTCTCGCAGGAGGAAATGGTAAAAAAGTTGATCGGAAAATTCAATAACAAAATTGAATAAAAGTAACTTTTGAAAATAATGATATTTCCGTAATATCAACTTTCATTTTACGGATTTCATCTAATACTGCTAAACTTTAATGATATCTAAGAATAATGTTAGCAGATTTGTAGTCGCTGTTTTTCCGGATTTAGTCTGAGCATTGGTTTGACATCAAACTTCTAAACAAATAGGGGTCTATTCGCCATGATTGAAATAACCTCGCTCCTTATAGACTTTAATTTATTTTCACTCTCAGGATTTTGAATGACTTCATCTATGAAGCTTACAATACTCTCCATGTCTGATTCCACTAAACCTCGAGTAGTAATCGCCGGTGTACCAATTCGAATACCACTGGTAACAAATGGTGACTTATCATCAAAGGGAACCATGTTTTTATTTACAGTAATATGAGCCTTAACAAGAGAGGATTCAGCTAATTTCCCTGTAATGTTTTTATTCCTCAAATCAATTAACATCAGATGATTATCTGTACCGCCAGAAATAATATCATACCCACGAGAAATCATAGCTTTCGCCATGGCATTTGAATTCTTTTGAACTTGCACTATGTAATCAAAAAAACTGTCTGACAATGCCTCTCCAAAAGCTACGGCCTTTCCTGCAATCACATGCTCTAGAGGTCCACCTTGGATACCAGGGAAAACGGACATGTCGAGAATGTTAGACATCATACGAACATTGCCTTTGGGCGTCTTAAGGCCCCAAGGGTTCTCAAAATCCCTTCCCATCATAATAATACCACCTCGAGGGCCCCTTAGTGTCTTGTGAGTGGTACTCGTAACAAAATCACAATGAGGTAATGGATCATTTAATATACCCTTTGCAATCAAACCAGAGGGGTGAGAGATATCAGCTAAAAGTAATGCACCTATTCCGTCTGCGATCTCTCTAAACTTAGAATAGTCAATATCTCTAGAATATGCTGAGGCACCGCATATTATCATTTTTGGTTTTTCAATATCCGCTTGATCTTTAATCTTTTCGTAATTTATGAGACCCGTGTTTTTCTCAACCCCATAAAAGACTGCATTGTAGGTTTTTCCCGAAAAATTAACCGGGGAACCATGAGTCAAATGCCCTCCATGACTTAAGTCAAAACCCATGATTTTGTCACCTGGTTTTAAACATGCCAGAAAAATAGCAGCATTAGCTTGGGATCCACTATGGGGTTGGACGTTCACATATTCCGCATCAAATAACTCAGAAGCCCGATTTCGAGCTAGATTCTCAATTTCATCAACAACTTCGCAGCCTCCATAGTATCTTTTTCCAGGATATCCCTCAGCATATTTATTGGTTAATATCGAACCGACGGCTTGAATAACCTGTGGACTCGTAAAATTCTCCGAGGCAATGAGCTCAATACCTTCTGTTTGTCGAGTTCGCTCTTTGTCTATAAGATCAAAAATTCTTGAATCGTGTTCCATAATATTGGCAGTAACTTGCATTCAAAAATAAGCCAAATGAAGTATGTGATTGATTCCAAATTAGAGAGTTTTTTACCGGTTTCTCAACAATCTGATTTTCCCATTCAAAATATTCCTTTTGGTGCTGGAAGATGGCCTACTGGTGAGCAAGTCTGCTTGACTCGTATTGGTGACACGGTTATTAACTTATCCTTGATAGAGAAGAATAATTTTTTTCAACATTGCGGACTCAAAAAACATACTTTTAATCAAAAAACATTAAATACTTTCTTGTCGCATAAAAAGCCTGCGTGGCGGGCGGTGAGAAATACAATTGCGGAGATATTTAGTAAAGAAAATAAAGAGTTTGAAAAAAATATTGACTTTAGGAAAAAAATCGAATGCCATATTTCGAAAATCTCTATCGAAATGCCTATTAATATAGGAGACTACACAGACTTTTATGCTTCAAAAGAACACGCTACTAATGTTGGTTCAATGTTTCGTGATCCAAAAAATGCATTACTTCCAAATTGGTCTCACCTGCCTGTTGGCTATCATGGAAGGAGCTCGACAATATTTTCAACAGGCAAGGAAATTTATCGACCCAATGGTCAGAAAAAAAAACCCAGCGATGATTTTCCATTTTTCGGCCCTTCCGAAAAGATTGATTTTGAATTAGAAGTTGGATTTATAACAGGTAGTGGTCCAAGGAACGGTGATTGTATATCCATAGAATCAGCAGAGGATTCCATATTTGGGTTAGTTCTTCTTAACGATTGGTCTGCAAGAGATATTCAGCAATGGGAATATGTCCCACTTGGTCCCTTTTTAGCGAAAAACTTTGCCTCATGTATCTCACCTTGGATAGTCACTTTAGATGCCTTAGAACCTTTTCGATCAGATAGACCAGTACAAAACGATCCAAATCCCCTTCCATATCTTCAGCAATCGAGAAGTGGAGCTAATTTTAATATTGACCTCCAAGTAGGAATAAAGCCGGAAGGATCTGAGGAAACTATTATTTGTGAGAGTAATTTTAAATATATGTATTGGTCAATAGCTCAACAACTTGCGCATCATAGTATAAATGGCTGCATAATAAATGCAGGAGACTTAATGGGATCCGGTACAATATCAGGACCATCAAAAGGCTCTTATGGTTCTATGCTTGAAATATCTTGGAATGGAAAAGAACCTATAGATCTGTCTAATGGCACCAAACGTTCATTTATTGAAGATAATGATACCGTTATTCTAAGGGGATCTGCAATAAAAAAAGATTTAAAAATAGGGTTCGGAGAATGTGTTTCAAAAATCATTCCATCTAAATCATGGAAAACAAGGTAATCGACTATCAGAAAATTATCAGATCTAAGTACCGAAAACTTCTTAGGCTGGCCGAAAAACGTGGTGGAGACAAAGAGGACTTATCTCTAATAAGAAAAGCATATAAAGTTTCAGCAGATGCCCATAAAGATGTTTTTAGAAAGTCTGGAGAGCCGTATATAACTCATCCCTTAGAAGTAGCACTAATTGTCTCCGAAGAAATAGGATTGGGTCCAAAATCAATTGCAGCGGCATTATTGCATGATGTTGTGGAAGATTCTGAGTATACAAATGACCAAATTTCCCATATGTTCGGAGATTCAATAGCATATATAGTCAGTGGATTAACGAAAATCCAAGGAATATTTGATAATCAATCATCCTCGATGCAGGTTGAAAATTTTCGAAAACTTTTGTTAAGCATAAGTGATGATGTCAGGGTCATACTTATTAAAATGGCGGATAGGTTACATAATATGAGAACCCTTGATGATATGCCATATGCTAAACAGCTGAAGATTGCCAGCGAGACGCTCTATATTTTTGCGCCTCTTGCGCATAGAATGGGTTTGTATTACATGAAAAGTGAATATGAAGACCTTGGCCTAAAGTATACTGAGCAAGATGTGTACAAGGAAATCGCTGAGAAACTTGATGACTTTGAACGAAATGACTCGGATTACCTAAAACGTTTTAGTTCAGACATTTATAGTCTTTTAAGCTCGGAAGCATTTGATTTCTCAATAAAAAGAAGGACAAAAGGTATATTCTCAATAAGGAGGAAAATGATTAATCAAGGCATTTCATTTGAAGAAGTATATGACAAATATGCACTACGAATACTTTTAGATGCCGGACCAAAAAGAGAAAAAGCAGAAATCTGGAGGGCTTATTCAATAATTACAAGTGTTTTTAGGGCTAATCCTAGAAGATTAAGAGATTGGATAACCACGCCAAAGGCCAATGGCTATGAGTCACTTCATATAACCGTAATGGGGCCTGAAGGTCACTGGATAGAAGTACAGATTCGATCTAATAGAATGGATCTAGAAGCTGAACGGGGATATGCTGCTCATTGGCGTTATAAAGAGGATGACTCCGGAAATACTGCTTTAGACGAATGGTTAAGTATAATACGTAAAAACGTTGAAAACAAAGGAGATAACGCTCTTGATTTTGTTGATAAGTTTAAGCTTCAACTGTTTTCTGAAGAGATATTTACCTTCACCCCACAAGGTAAAATGCTAACCCTTCCAAAACACTCAACTCCGATAGACTTTGCTTTCGAAATCCACACAGATCTTGGAATGAAAATCCTTGGAGCTAAGGCTAATGGGAAACTGGTCCCGCTTTCTTATGAGCTACAAAGTGGAGATCAAATTCAAATACTTAGTAGTGATAACCAAATTCCCAACGAACAATGGGCAGATTGGGCAGTTACGCCAAAAGCGAAAACAACGATTCATCAATTTATTAAAAATGAAGAAAGAAAGTCTGTTGAAAGAGGGGAAAGACTACTGAAAAGAGTGATGAAAAAAGCTAAATTTGACTGGAACCAAAGCCGAGTTCAAAGAATGCTAAATCATTTTGGAATTAAAACTCCAAATGACCTTTATTCTAGGTTTGGATCAGGAAAATATCATGGAGAACATATCCGAAGCTTTATTCAAGAAGAAAGTGGTAGCTTCTATCAATATTTAAGAAAAAGGTTTAAACCTAAACCTTCGAAATTAAAGGATGTAAGCTTAGATTCAGGAAGAATTGTGTTTGGGCCAGATTCCGTTATTCTAGACCATCATATGTCGGAATGCTGCCGACCAATACAAGATGACCCAATATTTGGATTTATTCAGGAGGAAGGGATTAAAGTGCACCGAACAGATTGCCCAAAAGCTATCAATCTTCAGGGGCGCTTTGCAGAAAAAGTCATTTTAGCCCAATGGGCCAAGAATGCTTCTGGCGATTTTAATGCTACTTTAAAATTTTCCGGTGTTGACTCAAGTGGATTACTTCTAAAGGTGTCGCAAGTCATTTCTAATGAAATGAACATGGACATCATTAGCTTACATATAAATGGATCAGAAGGCATTTTTAGTGGGACTATTTCCGTAAATGTATCAGACCGAAGACAATTAAGTCAATTAGCTTCAAACCTGAGATCTATAAAAGGCATTGATATGGTGGAGCGCGAAGTCAATAAATCCAAGTAGTGACTAGGGTAAACCTATATACTTATGAGTTTGTAATGACAATCTCCATTTAGGTTTTTTTTCTAAAAATTCAATTATGAGCGGCAAAACATACTCTCTTTTACTCCATTCTGGTTGTAAAAAAACCTGACACTCTTCCCTGACCATTTCGGCATGTTTTTCAGCCCATTTCAAATCATCTAAATTGTAGATTATTACTTTAAGCTCATCAGCCCTTTGATACCATTCTTTGAGCGGTGGCTTATTCTTTTTGGGAGATAAGCATACCCAATCCCAAATACCAGAGTATTCATAAGCCCCAGAAGTCTCAAGATGAACTCTTTTTCCAATTTTCTTAAGAGATTGGGTTATCGTCGTCATGTCCCACATCAAAGGCTCACCCCCAGTGATCACTACTATTTTATCTTTATTATCTATTTGTTTTAAAATATCTGGAATAGTCGTCAGCGGATGCTTATTCGGATCCCATGACTCCTTAACGTCACACCAATGGCAACCTACATCACAACCTCCGATCCTCAAAAAAAACGAAGGGGCTCCAGTGTAGGCGCCCTCGCCCTGAATTGTTCTAAAGGCTTCCATAAGCGGAAGGGATTCGATTTTAATCTCTCCCATCCGAAGCTTGAAGAGTATTCATTAATAATCCGACCCGAGTCATTAGACCCACCCCACCTGGAACTGGGCTTATAGCTGAGACAATATTCTTTACCGAATCAAAATCAACATCACCATGAAGTTTCCCAGACACTCTATTTATCCCAACATCTATTACCACAGCTCCATCTTTAATAAAATTTTTATCAATAAAAAAATGCTTTCCAACTGCTGCTATTAAAATATCAGCATTTTTAGTTAATTCCTTTAAGTTTTTCGTTCTTGAATGAGCTAAAGTGACTGTAGCATTACCAAATTCTATATTTGAACTTAGCAGTATCGACATTGGAGAGCCCACGATATGGCTACGTCCGACGACAACGGCATTCTTACCTGTTGTTTCAATGCCATAGTACTCTAACAAAAGGAGTATTCCGTAGGGAGTCGCTGGAATAAAAGTTTCAAGCCCGAGAGCCATGCGACCTAAGTTTTCCGGATGAAACCCATCAACATCCTTCATTGGGTCAATACTGAGAAGAATTTCTTTTTCATTTATCCCATCAGGCAGGGGAAGTTGAACTATGTATCCATCAATTTCAGTATTTGAATTAAGTCGCTGAATGTTTTGAATTAATTCTTCTTCTCTAACATCGTCTTTTAAATGAATAAGAGTTGATTTAAAACCAACTTCTTTACAATCCCTGACCTTGCCTCTAACATAGGCAGATGACGCTGGGTTATCCCCGACAAGTATTGCAGCTAAATGAGGAGCATTTTTACCATCATCTATACGCTTCTGCACTTTCGCCTTTATCTTATTTTTAAACGAGACAGCCGCATCTCTTCCACTTAAGATTAATGCCATTACTTAAGATTGTTGTTCATCATATTCATCATCTTCTTTTGTCCACCTTTCCCTTGCATAACTTTCATCATTTTACTCATATCATTAAACTGCTTAACTAGTTTGTTTACATCGGCAACGGTACTCCCACTGCCGGTTGCGATTCTAGCCCTCCTTGTGCCGTTTAAAATAGAAGGATTTGACCTTTCTAATGGTGTCATTGACTTTATCATTGCCTCGACGTGTTTAAATGCATCATCTGGAATATCTATATTTTTCATAGCCTTCCCAACACCAGGAATCATGCCCATCAAATCTTTAACAGAACCCATTTTTTTTATTTGACCAATCTGCTTCAGGAAATCGTCAAATCCGAATGAATTACTTGCTATTTTTTTTGAAATTCTTCTCGACTCCTCTTGATCAAAAGATTCTTGCGCACGCTCAACAAGCGATATGACATCGCCCATACCTAAAATCCTATCTGCCATTCTGCTTGGATGAAAAACATCAATTGCCTCCATCTTCTCACCTGTACCGATAAACTTTATTGGAACTTTTACAACAGAACGAATCGTTAGTGCAGCCCCGCCTCTAGTATCACCGTCAAGTTTGGTGAGAACCACCCCAGTATAATGAAGAGCGTCGTGAAAAGTTTTTGCCGTATTCACTGCATCCTGACCAGTCATTGAATCCACTACAAAAAGAGTTTCTTGAGGTTTCAAAATCTTGTGAATTGAGGAGATTTCTTCCATTAAAGCTTCATCAATAGCTAAACGCCCAGCGGTATCTACTAATAAATAATCATAATCCTCGTCCTTGGCTTTTTTTTGTGCCTTGGACGCAATTCTAATAGGGTCTTTCTCCTCCGGCATTGAAAAGACAGTCAAACCAATTTGTTCACCAAGGGTGTTCAATTGGTCTATGGCTGCAGGCCTGTGGACGTCGCAAGCTGCAAGGAGAACCTTTTTGCTTTTTTTTTGATTCAGTAAAAAACCTAATTTGGCGGTAAAAGTTGTCTTACCAGAACCTTGAAGTCCCGCCATTAAAATTGTATTTAAGCCATTCTCTGAGGATATACCATGAGAGGTTTCTCCCATTAATATTGACATTTCATCTCTGACGATTTTGATCATAGCTTGACCAGGCTCGATGGCCTTTATGACTTCTTGGCCTTGAGCCTGAGATTTTATCGAATCTGTAAACTCTTTAGCTATCTTATAATTCACATCAGCATCAACAAGAGCCCTTCGAATATCCTTGACCGCCTCAGCAATGTTAATATCTGTAATTCTCCCCCTACCGCTCAGACGATGAATCGCCTTGTCAATTTTTTCACTTAAACTATCAAACATTTTCTGACTGATTTATCGAACAAAGTTAATGGATACAAATCTGACCATTTTATAAATAGTCGAATTTTTTTAGAGAATATTCACAACAGGATTTCATGATAATTTAAATCAATAATCCCTCAATAAAATTGTATTTTCGATTCAATAGCCATGCTTAAGTTTATAATAAAAATTAACCTATGTACAAATCTCGAATAAGCGGCCTTGGACATTTTCTCCCTCCAAGCTCTGTAAGCAACCAGGATTTATGTATGCTTATGGATACGAGTGATGAGTGGATTCAAGAACGAACGGGTATTAAGAGCCGGAGATGGGTAGACTCAAATAATATAACTAGCTCATCCCAAATGGGCTACCAGGCTTCTTTAAAAGCTATTGAAAACTCCGGGATTAATAAGTCAGATATTGACCACATACTATTTGCTACAATTTCTCCTGATCATTATTTCCCTGGAAATGGGGTTCTTGTTCAGGATCTTCTTGGATTAGATACAATTGGAGCAACAGATATTCGCAATGCCTGTAGCGGATTTATTTATGCTCTAAGTGTTGCAAATGCATATGTACAAACTGGTCAATATGAAAATATTTTAGTCATTGGATCAGAATTACAGAGCCCTGTTCTAGATAAAACAACAAATGGAAGGGATCTAAGTGTAATTTTTGGGGATGGTGCCGGAGCAGCTATTATATCGAGATCAAATAATACTAGTGAAATATTCAGTACTCATTTGCACAGCGAGGGAAAAAACGCATTGGAACTATCTATGAAAGGCCCATCTGCAATTCACTGGGTCGATAAACTTGAACGTAACCAAATTAGTCCGGAAAATTTTGCTCCACAAATGAATGGCACCCTTGTTTTTAAAAATGCAATTGTAAGGTTTGAGCAAGTCATAAATGAAGCGCTTAATAAAAATAAGATGAGCTCAAGGGATATTGGTTGTTTAATTCCTCATCAAGCGAATCTAAGAATATCTCAATTTGTTCAGAAAAAACTTGGACTTAGAGACAATCAAGTATTCAACAATATTCAGAAATATGGAAATACGACTGGGGCCTCAATACCAATTGCATTAAGTGAAGCCGTAGAACAAGGACATGTCAAGCGAGGGGATATTGTATGCTTGGCAGCATTTGGAGCGGGTTTTACCTGGGGGTCGGCTCTTTTGAGATATTGAATATACAGTTAAGATGTTAAGCAGTTCCATAATCGAATCAAACCTTAATGGGTCATCTATTATATTTCCAAGCATAACTATTCCAAAAGGAGAATTACTGCTCTTAAAAGGCAAATCTGGTTCAGGAAAATCGACATTTCTTCACTCTGTAGCGGGACTAGTTCCATTACTAAGAGGCCATATAAAAATTGAAGGCCATGGTGAAATAAGTAAAAATATCGTTCCTAAAAACTGGAGAAAAAATGCTCTTACGATTATTCCACAAAGACCGCTATTCTGGCAATCTTTGACAGTAGAAGAGAATATTAGACTAAGTGAATGGTCAAAAGATATTGAATCTGAAAACATTGAATATATTTTAGAAAAATTAGGCATTATTGATTTATCAAAAAAAGCGGTAAATAAACTAAGTTTGGGACAGCAACAAAGGCTTAGTGCGGCGAGAGCTTTAATATCAAAAGTTCCAGTTGTTCTCGCTGATGAACCAACCGCGGCGCTGGATGAAGAAAATACAAATACCCTAATAAATTTATTCAAAGAACATCAGTCCGAAACTGGATGTTCAATTTTAGTTTCAAGCCACGATAATCGCCTTGACTCGATTGCTGACCAAATAGTAATATTGTAATAGTAATGAATTCACTTTATTTTTCATGGAAAGCTATTTGGAAAAGAAGAAGTAGTACCATTTTCATCTCTTTAATTTGGGCAACAGGGTTATTAGGTTTTGCATCTATTCAAAGGTTGAATAATGGTGTTTCAAATGCCCTCCAGCTTCAGCTAGAAAATACTGATCTTCTTCTTTCAGCCAAGGGCTCTCCTACTCGATCAATTCTTGCTAATGTTTTTCATCTAAATGAACCAGATGGAAATATTCTTAGATCAGAGGTTGATGAGCTTATTAGAAATTATAATTTACAAAATGTAAGACGTATTGCTTACGGAGATAATTATAACGGATTTAGAATTTTAGGCTGCGACAGTGCGACCTGGAATAATATAAATTACATAGAGATAAAAGGAAATCTACCTCAGAAGAGCAATGATGTTATAATCGGCCGCAACGTAGCACAAAAAACAGGATTGAAAATTGGAGAGAGATTTCATGGTACCCATGGACTCATGGAACACGATCACAATCACGAAACTACGTTTTACACAGTTTCAGGCATTATTTATTCTAACGCACCGTCATGGAACCGCCTAATAATGGGAAGTATGAATTCTGTCTGGAGAGCTCATGGCTATTCTGACTCCAACTACACGGCTGTTTTAGCCAGAATAGACAATCCGCTTGATAAACTATTAATTCCAAAGAAAATCCAGGAAGAATCTTCAATAATGGCAGTATCTCCTGCTTTTGAGGTCAACAATGTCTTAAACTGGATGCACCAAAGCTCAAAAATATTTAGTGCCATTTCATTTTTATTCCTAATAACTGCAGCTTTAATCATGTTTTTCTTACTCCAATCTCATGTGAAAGAGCGATTAGGTGATTATGCCTTACTTCGAGCTTTAGGAGCTTCATGGTGGAAAATCGCAAAAATTGTTCTGTGGCAGAATATAATTCTAGGATCATTTGCTATCCTATTAACTTACGCAGGATTGGCTTTTATTTGGTTTGGTCAGTATACCTCGATCACACTTGATGAAATCTTTCAAAAGGAAGTTTATTGGGACCTATCACTAGACATAAAGTGGATGTTTGCCTGTATTGTATTATCAATTTTAACTTCTATTGGACCTTGGATATGGCTACAAAGAATACCTTTGCATCGTGCGTTGGTTGATTCTTAAATCTGAATTTCTATGTTTAGTCGTGATTTTAACGTGCTCATTTACAATTGCACTTCCAATAAAAATGTCATGGAAAATGCTATCGAGCACTACTTTCTCAGAATATTATGATGAATCTAAAAATATTTGGACACTTGAAGGGATATTTTCTAAACCAATTGAAAAACTAAATGGCACAAAAGTCTCAATGACAGGTTATGTTTTACCGTTAAATGCGAAGGAAAGCAGTTATGTCCTTTCTGCATATCCATATAGTTCATGTTACTTTTGCGGTGGCGCTGGACCTGAAAGTATAGTTGGATTGGAAATAACTGATTTGAAAAACATTATTAAAACAGACGCTGTAAAGACCTTTTCAGGAATTCTAGAGCTTAAGAAACGTCCAAAAAATGGATTTTATTTTACGTTAACCAATGCTAGATTAGAAAAATAAGATGAAACTGATTCTTCCAGAAGTTATTATCACTGACCCAAGATCTCCGCATAACGGGGAACAAAAAGACATTTTAATAAAAGATGGCCAAATAACAGCTATTACAAAAAATATCGAGAAAAAAGAAGGATATAAAATACTTGAATCGTTTCGTGGTAGATGGATAAGTCCTGGATGGGTTGATTCACGATGTAGATGCGGAGAACCTGGATTTGAGCAACGAGAAACATATCTAACCCTATCCTCTGCTGCATCTAATGGAGGATATACCCATGTTGCAGTTTTACCTTCGACTGAGCCTACAAAAGATAGTAGACCGCATATTGAATCGCTTATTAAATCCACTGAAAATTTTGATGTTGATTTTTTACCGATTGGATCTATTAGTGATGATTTAAATGGGGAAAAATTGAGTGAAATTTTTGATATGCAAGATGCAGGGGCTGTCGGATTTTCAGATGACAATAATGAAATTTCAAATCCACATCTATTGCAACTTGCTTTGCAGTACTCTTCGGACCTAAACACAAGTATCCAAACATTTTGTTATGAACCAGCTTTGTCGCCTGAAGGTCAAATCAATGAGGGAGACATAAGTGCTCAAAATGGCCTCCCCTCCATTTCGTCTTTGTCAGAAATCTTGCGAATCAAGCGAGACATTAGCATACATGAGTACGCAGGAGGGAAATTACATATAACCAGTGTAAGCACTTCAGAAGGAGTTGATTTAATTCGTGAAGCGAAAAAAACTCAAATAGGATTGACAGCTGATGTATCAATCGCTAACCTGATTGGAACAGAAAATAATTTAGAAGACTTTGATCCTAATTATAAAATATTACCACCACTGAGATTGAAATCAGACAAGGAAGCCCTTTGGCGAGGTCTTTTAGATGGGACAATTGACATTGTTGCCAGTGATCATAATCCAATGGATCTTGAGTCAAAAAATTGTGAATTTGGCAGAGCAAAATTTGGAGCTGCAACAATAGAGCACTCCTTTGCATGGTATCGTGCTGTAGATTCTAGTCAAGAAGCTTTGAATAAATGGGTAGAAGCAGTATCTCACAAACCAAGAGAGTTATATAACTTAGGACAATGTATCATAAAAGTGGGGTGCCCGTCCGACTTTACAATTTTCGCTAATGATGGAAGAGTTATTAAAAAAGAATCAAAAGGGATCAATGTACCGGAATGGTCTCAAAACGGTAGAGCTGTAGGAACAATTTTAAATGAGAATATTATTGAATTGTAATTTTCAAGCCATCGTAAGCCAAGTGAAACCCTTCAGGCAGTGAATCACTGACTTCTTCATGCAATCCCAATTGATGGCTCGCATGAGTTAAATAAACCTCAGGGACTTTCGTTGATTTGGCATATGAAATAGCTTCATCTAAAGAAAAGTGTGATACATGCTTTGACTTTCTTAGTGCATTAATAACTAAAACTTTTGATCCCAATATTTTCTCAGATTCTAAGTGAGAGATCCCCGAGATATCGGTCAGGTAAACAAAATCTTGAATTCTAAATCCAGTTACGGGCCATGTTCCGTGTTGTGCTAAAATTGGGGTCCATCTCTGGTCCCCAATTTTAAAATTCTCATTTGAGTAAATATTTATTATTTCAAAACCAGGCGAACCAGGATACTTTTCATCCGAAAAAGCATAAGAAAACTGTTCTTTTAGTCTGTTTTCAACTCTTTTAGTGCAATAAACAGGCATATCTAATTTGGTCTTAAAGTTGAAAGGGCGAACATCATCTAATCCTGCAATATGATCCATATGCTCATGAGTCAAAACAACCGCATTGAGTCGTTGACATTTAGATCGAAGCATTTGCTGTCGAAAATCTGGACCACAATCAATAATTACAGAGCTATTTCCACTTTTAATTAAAACAGAACTTCTCAGACGATTGTCTTTTAGATTTTTTGATTGACAAGTCTCGCAATCGCAACCAATTATAGGAACCCCTTGAGAAGTACCAGTGCCCAAAAATTCAATTTTAAGAGGATTCATACTACTAATTTAGACTACCTTTACCAAATGGAAGATATGGTATTGTCCGCAGCTCAAAAATCGCTACGAGTAAACCTAAATTCTGATATCTATGGCTCATTCGCTGAAATAGGAGCGGGTCAGGAAACTGTTCGACAATTTTTTCGAGCAGGAGGCGCATCGGGAACAATTGCAAAGGCAATGAGCGCTTATGACAAAGATTTCTCTGATGCCATATATGGTCTAGAAGATGACGGGCGCTACGTTACTGAAAGTCGGCTCCGTAAAATGATTCATCATGAGTACGATCTACTAGAAGATAGGCTTCACAGAGAAAAATATCCAAATAAAAGATACTTTGCATTCGCGAATACCGTAGCCACAATAAATTTCACCAAAACCTTTAAAGGCCACGGATGGATTGGCATTCGTTATCAAACGTCATCAGAGAAATCCCCAAATGAAGTAATTCTTCACGTTAGACTTCATGAAAACGACCCTAAACATCAGCAAGAAACGATTGGAAACATTGGAGTTAATCTGATTTACGGAGCTAATTTCCTTTTTGAAGATCCGAAAGAATTACTCCAGAGTCTATATGATGGAATTGATAAAAGTGCTGTTGAAATTGATTTGATAAATTTTTCTGGACCAGATTTCATTGAAGTTGATAATCGTGTCATGTCATTACAGTTAATTAAAAACGGCTTTACAGATGCTGTGATTTTTGGACCAGAAGGACAAAACTTATTGCCAGCAGAACTCCTTTACAAAAAAAATGTTTTGGCGATGCGAGGTAGTTTTAGACCTGTGACAAAAGTCAATATGGACATGATAAAAAAAGGGTATAGACAGTTCATCAAGTCTAAAAGAGTAGAAAAAGAAAAG
>CALKDS010000087.1 GCA_938084135.1 uncultured Flavobacteriales bacterium | reverse complement strand
TGTTTTTAGTTTATCAGAAAGGCTTCCTGCATTGGAAAGTAGGGTTGGAAACAAGCTACCTAAATCTCTCAAAGGATCGCCCAATTGGTCTTTTGAGCCATTGGGATAGAGTAGGAGTGCAGCGGGATTAAAGGCTTTTAGATTTAGATCTGAATAGTTTAGCCAGCGCTGCGCCTCTGGATATGCGGTTAGCAGAACCTGAAAACCATGATCGAGGCGAAAGCCATCGATGATATCCGTTTTTACGCGGCCGCCAATTCTGTTACTGGCTTCTATTAGTTTAAAATCAATGCATAGTGAATGGAGTTGGCGAGCTGCGGTGAGCCCACTTAGACCTCCTCCAATAATGATTACATCTGCGTTCATGTTGTGATTGATGATGAAATAAACCAATGACTAAGCAAGAAGGTTTAGTAGGATATTGGCGTTAGTTATTTTTTCATCTTCTTTTAACATTTTAGGTGAATCTGTTATTTCACCAAAGGCATAGACTCCTGCATCTTTTCCTGAAATCCAAAGAGCAAATTTGTCACCAATTTGAATGTCTTTTTCATCCTGTTTATTTATCAGCCATGTGCCGTCAACATGTTCCGATATTTCTTTTATCGAATCCCATGCTTTTGGATTACAATGGAAAGCCCAGTATTTCATTTATTGTTTTTTCTTATTGGTGCCAACGGTTTGGCTAAACTGCGTTTTAATGCCTTTTATACATTGTTAGCGATAGTATTCTATTATTTCAATGTGATCTTACTTGTAAATACTTTCTTGTCTGTCCTTAATCGCATCAGATAAATGCCGGATCCTTCGTTAAGTTGGGTGTTCCAGATATTTCCAAAGAAGGTATCGCTTAAGATTACTCTTCCAGTCACATCATAAATTTCGATATCTGTGGGTGATGGGGAGTTTATTTTAATATTAATAAGGCCACTCGAAGGATTAGGAAAGATGATTATATCTAAATCAGCATTCAATTCATTTACTGATAAAGCAGATTGATTCATGTATATTTTGGGAGCTCGAAATGGGGATGTAAAAGAAGTGCCAGTAGCAACAACATCCATTTTGTTGTCTCCATTTAGATCAGCAACGATATTTGAACCATTATAACTGCCGCTCAATGTTGAATCAACTAAGATGAAATTATTGGATCCTTGATTCTCATAAATATGTCCAATTAAGCCGTTTGATGAATTACCTACATGCAAAAGGTCAATATTCCCATCATTATTAAAATCCGCAAAGGATGAAGAATGCGCGAATGTACCAGGGAATGGAGTGTTTGGTAACAGACTGAATGATGTTCCGTTATTAATATAAAATTTTGCTATAAATTGACTGCTGTCATTCTGCCCTACAAGAAAAATGTCCTGATCTCCGTCATTATCTGTGTCACCGAAAGCAATATCTCCAAATTGTGCATTATCAAATGGAACCCCTGCAACTAAACTAAAGGTTCCTGTTCCATTATTTTCATACAAATTTGTAGTGGATGCACCGGAAGAATTAGCTCCACTTATTAATAGATCAAGGTCCCCGTCATTGTCAACATCTATAAACTCTGTTGAGCTACTCCAAACAGGTGTGAAGGAAGTTCCACTAACAAGTGTAAATATGCCCATTCCATCATTGAGGTACAATTTTGAAAAGGCGTTGCCAGAAGCATCTAAACCTGTCATAATAAGATCTAAATCACTATCACCATCTATATCTCCAAAATCAATATCACCAGAATTGGATGCTTGGAATGGAGTGCCTGACGAAATGGTAAAATTCCCTGTGCCATCATTGATGTATAAATTGGCTGTTGCACTTGGCGAGCTGGTATTACCAGTCATCATTAAATCCATATCTCCATCACTGTCAACGTCTGCAAATTCAGCAGCACCAGTATATAAATTTACTATAGCTGGTTGGGACACTGCAGTGAAGTTTCCACTACCATCATTTGCGTACAGGGTTGAAGTAACACCTGTTGTTGGTCCATTTCCACTAATTAGAAGGTCGTTATCGCCATCCAGATCTATATCAGCATAGGCTACTGAACCTGCATCTGAATCCTGTAAAGTTTGATTTGTATCAAGTTCAACAGTAATTGATTGACTGAATCCATTTAATGCGAATATTGTCATTAGTAGTGTAATTGTTCTTTTCATTGTTGTTTATTTTCGCTAACAACTTAGTTATGAGTTGGATACGTCCAGGTAGGGTGGCTCTGACTTATAACTTTTGTTATGGGCTGGTTTTATTTTGCAATTTGAATATCTAAGGTCGCTTCTCCAGCTTCCATTTCTAACCGATCCTTTCCACTTGGATTACTTTTCTACCATATAGTGCCTGGATAGGGCAGAAAATCCTTTGTTGATGGGTCATTGTATAAGAATAAAACAAGGATACGTTCCGAATTTTTAATTCCCTAATAAAATTTAATACTCCTTCAACCATTACCTTTTTATTTTTTGTCAAGCGTAAACTTCGGCACAAAATAATTCAAGCAATAAAGCATTGCGCCGTATGTGAAAATGAGCGTAGGCATATTGGTATTAAATCCTAAATCAAATTCTGGAATACCAAATAACTCTCTAAAAGATTTTGTTGCGATTAGTAGCATAAAAATAATTCCATAAGCGAAAACAGAAATAATTACAATTCTATTTTTTGTAGTTCTAATAATTCCTTTTTTTGCTTCTTCTCCAAAGAAATACCATAGCGCAGCAATACTAAATAAGGCTTCTATTAAAATGGCTGAATAAGGATTAGATGCGTACAATCCAAGACCAGCTTCCATTGTATCTGCCCCAAATATGTGGTGCATATGACCTGAAAAGAAATCTAAAACAAAATGGATTGACACTAAAGCTACACTTACTAAGCCTATTTTGGTGTTTTTGAATAGCAGTTTCCCAAGTAAGAAAACAATTGCCAACCAAAATAATTGCGGTAATAAATCGTGACTGTATAACATATCTACTACCATATTACCTAAAGTGGCATCAAAGGCATCACTCGGATTGGTTGGTTCAAGACCTAAATAGTGAAAGGTAAACCACAAAAAATCTTGTAATTGTGATATAATTAAAAAATATAGTAAAGTTCCTTTTGGGAACTTTTGCTTAGCTATTAATGCCGTTGTAAAATGTCCTGCTAACATGATTTCTGTTTAATTTTTGTATTTTTACTATTAATCCGATAGTAAAATTAATTATTACTATCGAATTAATAGTAATAGTTGAATGAAAATGAAAAATGAATTTCGTTCTGGTTGTCCAATCGCCTCCTCGTTAGACATTGTCGGGGATAAATGGTCTTTGTTAATTATCAGAGATCTGCTCATTAAGCATAAAAAGACATTCAAAGAAATATCCTATTCGGATGAACGAATTGCTCCAAGTATTTTGTCTGCTAGACTTAAATTGTTAGAATCATATAAATTAATTTCAAAGAGAAAACTTCCTGAAAATAAAAAAGAAAATATTTACTTGCTTACAAAAAAAGGTATTGGTTTAGCTCCAATAATTATTGAATTCAGTTTGTGGGGAAATTCCAATATGCGAGAATTTAATGAAATAGATGATATTAAAGGCTTGAATTCAGATAAGACTCTAATTATTCAAACAGTTCAAGATAGTTATAATTCTATGTTGCTTAATTTCCGATAATATTGCTCTTAAATGACATGCAACGGTCTGGCTAAAAGTAGTGCGACCGTTTTGGATGCAATATACTGCCAAGTTTTCTATATAGCAAAATCTCCGATTTTGATTGCTATCTTTTATTCAAGCAAAGAAAATCGGATATTTTGCGGTCAAGTTAAGTAACCACATATTTCAAATGACCTAAAAGCATTATTTTTTAGCCCTTGTTGTAAGCTTTTATTCTTCCATCGCCTTTCGCACTTTGTACATAATAGCCAGGTTGTTTAGAAAGGGAATGAAATTATATGGGCCCATAGCTTCTTTTGTTCTTGGTATAGGGTGAACCTTAATATTGGAGTTAATAGT
>CALKDS010000086.1 GCA_938084135.1 uncultured Flavobacteriales bacterium | reverse complement strand
TTTTGAAATTATCATCTTTTGGGGCATCGAGTATTGCAGATTTTGCTTTTGAGGTTTATAATCGATGGGGTCAGAGAGTTTACTCTACTCAAGATCCTGGATTTCTTTGGGACGGTCGCTATAAGAATAAAAATTTATCTTCCGGAGTGTATTTTTGGTTATCAAAATGGACAACGATTTGCGGCTCAGATGGCCAATCCCACGGAGATGTTATGATTAATACTCACTGAATTTATTAAATAAATGAAAGCAATAATTTACCATAATAACAGATGTGCAAAAAGTAGGGAGGCAATTACATATTTAAAAAATTTAAATTTCGAATTGGAAATAATAGAATATTTGAATTTCCCTCTAAGCTATTCGAAATTAGATAACTTAATTCAGTTACTTCAGGTTTCCCCAATTGATATTATTCGGAAAAATGAAAATGATTGGAAGTTAAATTTTGCTATGAATGAACTCCAAGATGAGGAATTAATATATGCAATACTTGAATATCCCAAGTTGATGCAAAGACCTATTGTTATTATCGGTGATAAAGGAATCGTTGCTAGACCTGTTTCTTTGATTGATAACTTATTAAAAGACTAGTTCTTACTAGGTTAGCACATATCTTCAGGCCTTACCCAGGCATCAAATTCATCTTTTGTTAAAAATCCTAATTTTAATGCTGCATCACGTAATGTGATATTTTCATCATATGCAGTTTTCGCTATTTTAGCTGACTTATCATATCCGATATGTGTATTAAGAGCTGTAACTAGCATCAATGATTTATCTAGATGATTTTTAATAATATCGCGATTCGCTTTAATGCCTTTTACGCATTTATCTGCAAAACTCATACTAACATCACCAATTAATCTACCGCTTTCAAGAACATTAGAAACAATCATAGGTTTAAAAACATTCAGCTCAAAATGACCAGATGCACCTCCAATATTTACAGCTACATCATTCCCCATTACTTGAGCTGCAACCATTGTCAGAGCCTCTGGTTGAGTGGGGTTTACTTTTCCGGGCATTATTGATGATCCCGGCTCATTATTTGGAATACTTATTTCTCCTATTCCTGATCTTGGGCCAGAGCATAACATTCTTATATCATTCCCTATCTTGAATAGTGAGACAGCTATTCGTTTTAAGGCTCCTGATAGCTCAACCATTGCATCATGTGATGCGATAGCTTCAAACTTGTTCGGAGCACTTATAAAAGGCATATTTGTTAATTCTGCGATTTTCATTGCAACTTTTTCCGAATAACCTTTAGGGGTGTTTAAACCAGTTCCAACTGCTGTTCCGCCGAGGGCTAATTCTTGAACCATAACGATGGCATTATCTAAAGCCCTAATGCCATTATCTAGTTGTTTCACATATCCACTAATTTCTTGACCCAAAGTAAGTGGCGTAGCATCCATAAAATGAGTTCTTCCTGTTTTTACAATGTCCTTAAATTCCAATGACTTTTTGCGCAGGGTGTTTCTCAGGTGAGTAATTCCTGGTCTAGTTATATTAATTGCCTGACTGTAACATGCGATATGCATAGCAGTGGGGAAAGTGTCATTTGAAGATTGTGATTTATTAACATCGTCATTTGGGTGTAATATTTTTATTTTATCCGTTAATTTTCCACCATTTATTTCATGGGCTCGATTAGCAATCACCTCATTACAGTTCATATTAGTCTGAGTTCCAGAACCAGTTTGCCAGATTACAAGTGGAAACTGTCCATCCAATTTTCCTTCTATTATCTCTTCGCAAACTTGACTAATTAAATCTGATTTGTTGATCTCTAGCACCCCAAGCTCTGAATTCGTTATCGCAGCTGCTTTCTTTAGATATGCAAAAGCATGGATAATTTCTTTCGGCATACTACCTTCAGTTCCAATTCTAAAATTGTTTCGTGACCTCTCAGTCTGTGCTCCCCAATAGGCGTCTAATGGAACACTAACTGGACCCATTGAGTCCTTTTCAGTTCGCGTTTTCATGGCAAAAAATTAAAATATTAAAACATATTTTCAAGTAATACAAATGTAGGGCCTAAGATCAAGTCAGTTTGAGCTGTATATTTGCATAAATTTGAACGATATTTACAATGACTAAATTTCTTGGTTTTCTTATTGCTTTATTGATTATTCTCACTGGGTTCAGCATGCTCATTTTTCTTGGTCTATTCGTTGGTTACTGGCTTACCTTGGTTGGATTAGAGCAGTTTGCGCCAAAAATGCTTTACAAATGGATAGGGCACAAACCAGAAAGCGATTCATAAAATTAGCTTAGCCTAAAGTTAAACTAGATCTTCACCTAATTTTACTTTAACATCGGTAACAAATCTTTTAATGCCTTGCTCACTTTTTTTTGGGCATATGAGTAGTCGATTATCTGATTGCACAACAATATAATCTTCAAGTCCTTCAACCACGGCAATCATCTCTTTTGGTAGAGAAAAAATGTTTCCAGATGAGCTGTATGTAAATATATTATTTGTGATACCTACGTTTTCATTTTCATCTTTTTGGCTTTGCAAATAAACCGCTCCCCAAGATCCTAAATCGCTCCAACCGAAGTCTCCCGGAAGGACATAAACCTGAGCAGCTTTCTCCAAAATACCATAATCAATGGATTCATTTGGACATTGGGGATAAATAGTTTCCAGAAAATCAATTTCTTCAGGACTATTAAATTTGTCCCAACCTTGGTCAAAAGCGCTATACATATCGGGCATGTGTTTTTCAAATGCACTCAATATTGCATTTGAATTCCAAATGAATATACCAGAATTCCATAAGAATTCTCCGGTAGCGATAAATGATTTTGCCAACTCGAGTTGAGGTTTTTCTGTAAAAGTCTTTACTGCTTTAATTTCTTTGTCGAAGTTGTGTTCTTCAGATTTAAATTGGATATAACCATATCCCGTTTCAGGTTTATTTGGAGAAATTCCAATTGTTAATAGAATATTATGAGCAGCGGTTGTGGACAGCCCAAGTTTAATGATTCTTTCAAACTCTGATTCGTTAGTTATTAAATGATCAGCAGGTGTTATTATAAAATTAGCTAATGGGTCACGCTTCTTTAATTTAAATGCCGCCAGAGCTATACAGGGCGCTGTATTCCTTCTCAGGGGTTCGGATATGATATTTTCGTTAAGAACTTTTGGTAGTTGGTCGATACAGATTTTCTTGTAATCAGACTTGGTGACAATTAAAATATTTTCTGCAGGAATAACAGAAGATATTCTTCTAAAGGTCTGTTGCAACAAGCTTTCACCGGTATTCAAAATATCAAGGAATTGCTTTGGCTTTTCAGATGTACTCGTTGGCCAAAATCGACTCCCAACTCCTCCAGCCATTATAATTGCATAGTTATGTTCCATTGCCTTTCTTCTATAATCATACAAAGGTAAAAACAATAAGGGTTGTACATTTGCTTTTTGTTATTAGATACATGAAAAATATAGTTCTTTTTGGCCCTCCAGGAGCTGGTAAGGGTACCCAGAGTGACTTCCTAGTTGAAGAGTTTGGATTTATACATCTAAGTACTGGTGATATTTTCAGGTATAATATTTCAAATAAAACAGATTTAGGTGTTTTAGCGAAAAAGTATATGGATGAAGGTAGGTTGGTTCCAGATTCATTAACGATTGATATGCTCAAATCAGAATTTGTCAAATATTTAGATCCTTTGGGGTTTTTATTTGATGGCTTTCCGCGGACTGAAGCTCAGGCCACTGCGTTAGATCGATTCCTTGATCAAGAAGATCTACAGATTACTGCGATGCTCGGTCTTGAGGTTCCAGATGGAGAGCTAATATCCAGGTTGCTAGAGAGAGGAAAAGTTTCGGGGCGTCCTGATGATGCTAACCTTGAAGTTATCAAAAATAGATTAGCTATTTACTATAAAGAAACGGCTATTGTTCAGCGCCACTATGAAAACCAGGGAAAGTATATTGGTGTCAATGGTGTAGGTTCTGTTAAACAAATATCTCGTGTTTTAAAAGCAGAAATAGGTCAATTTTGATAGTATTTGATGGCAGATAATAACTTCATAGATTACGTTAAAATATACTGTGCATCTGGCAAAGGTGGATCAGGATCTGCTCACCTGTATCGCGCACGGGGTGTTCCTAAAGGTGGTCCAGATGGTGGTGATGGCGGTCGAGGTGGTCATATCATACTCGAGGGAAGCCCGCAGATGTGGACACTTTTACACCTAAAATATAAAAAACATATAAAGGCTCTTCCAGGCGGTGGAGGGAGTCGAAATGACAGGCATGGTGCTGATGGAGAAGATGTTATAATAAATGTGCCTCTAGGAACTTTAGTGAAGAATGCAGATTCAGGTGAAGTTCTTTTTGAGATAACTCAAGATGGAGAAAGACAAACACTACTTCCTGGGGGTCGCGGTGGACTGGGGAATACTCAATTTAAAAGCCCAACAAATCGGACTCCAACAAATGCTCAACCTGGAGAAGAAGGTACAGATGGTTGGTTTATTTTGGAATTAAAAGTTTTAGCAGATGTAGGATTGGTTGGCTTGCCAAATGCAGGAAAATCTACACTTTTAAGTGTTGTTTCAGCTGCAAAACCTGAAATTGCAGACTATCCATTTACCACTTTAGTTCCCAATTTAGGAGTTGTTTCTCACAGAGGGTATAATTCATTTGTTATTGCTGATATCCCAGGAATCATTGAAGGGGCAAGCGAGGGTAAAGGCTTGGGGCATCGTTTTTTGAGGCACATAGAGCGTAACTCAATATTGCTTTTTCTGATTCCTGCAGATTCTCAGGATCATTTAAAAGAATATCATACCTTATTGAGCGAATTACGGAATTACAATCCTGAATTAAGTAAAAAGAGAAAATTATTAGGTATTTCAAAATCTGACATGATGGATGATGAATTGAAATTAGAAGTATCAGCTATATTGCCTTCAGACTTACCGCATATCTTTTTTAGTGCTGTCAGTGGAGAAAATGTATTAAAAATGAAAGATCTGTTGTGGGAAGCCTTGAATCCCTGAAGCTTTTAGATGAAGCATTATTTCTTCACCTCGTTAATTGGGGGTCTAATAGTGTAGACCAACTCTTTCGTTTGGTTAGCCTCAGCATTGGAAGTTACGTTTTTGTGGGACTTTTTCTCATTTACAGCTTTTTAAAACTTAAGCTAAATGCTGCTATTATTTTAGCTTCTCTAATTATTGCCTCAGTTGCAATAGCTGATCTTGTATCCGTTCATGCATTTAAAAATGTTTTTGAACGGTTAAGACCCTGTCATGTACCCGAGCTGATGATGAATTTTGAACTGGTTGCAATTAAATGTGGCGGAGAGTATGGATTTGTATCTAGTCACGCTTCAACTGTTTGGGCGATTTTTGGAATTATAAATTTCTCACGTCCGACCAAAGGTTTGACAATCTTTTTTTTAATTTGGGCTGTTACTGTTTCCTATAGCCGAGTATATTTAGGGGTACATTACCCAGGAGATGTTATTTGTGGAGCTATGCTAGGATTGTTCGTTTCATATTTTCTTCATAGATGGAGAACAATCCCTAGATTTAAATAATGATGAGTCAATTAATAGCAATATTCTTTGGCGGAGGGATTGGCTCTCTTGCTCGATACTCTATGGGTGAGATGATGCAGAGATTTTTCCCAGAATCACCTAGATCACTTATTCTAGGAACGCTTCTCGTAAATGTTCTAGCCTGC
The DNA here is from genome assembly GCA_938084135.1 of uncultured Flavobacteriales bacterium. Taxonomy (GTDB): domain Bacteria; phylum Bacteroidota; class Bacteroidia; order Flavobacteriales; family Schleiferiaceae; genus TMED14. Next base: position 13,504 of record CALKDS010000086.1, on the reverse strand, counting down.
TTAGTATTGGGATATTTATTAGGTAAAGAGATTCAACCAAAAAATATTTTTTTCTGGAGTGTCGGATTTTGTGGTGGATTTTCCACATTCAGCACATTCTCAAATGAGTTGCTACAGCTCATAAAATCAGGACAATATTTATTGGTAATGGTTTACTTGGTTTTTTCAATAGGACTTGGCCTGACTGCTTTAGTTTACGGTTCGAAATTATCTTAGTTTTTCATCGATATAATAGAACTGTACCATGTTCTTGTTTTGGGGAATTTGCAAAGTCTAAAATAAAAAGTCTCCATGTATAAATATCTTGAGGACAATCTATTCCAGAATTAAGAATTTTACCATTCCACTCCTCATATGCGTCGGTGGACTGAAATACTATATTCCCCCACCTATCAACAATGGAAAGATGATAATTATTGAATCCCGTGACTATGGGTCGAAAGGTTTCATTTTTTCCATCATTATCTGGAGTAAATGCTTTTGGAGTCCAAATATTTAAAACTGGGTCTACTCTAATCAATTGACCCAGAGTGTCCCAGCAACCAAATTGGTTCACAGCAATTCTTTTTATTATGAAGTTGCCGGTATCTTGATACTTATGTAAAAAAAAGTCCTGTTGAATGTAAATTGAGCTATCTCCCATGTCAAAATAAAATATTTCATCTATATCAATTCCACTTGCCTGAACCGCGACTTCTGGTTTGTATATATTTACTTTTAATGGAGAAACAGAAAATGGAAAATCAGGACGAGGATTCACTAAAATTGCTTCTATATAATTGCCATAGATCGTGTCAATACATCCGTTAACTGTCCAAATCATTAGTTTGACGTCATATAATCCGGGCGAATTATATGTATGAGTAGGCGTTTCTAAATTAGAAGTGTCACCATCTCCAAAATCCCATAGATAGTAGAGATTAGTTGAACCAGTAGCTTGTGCGTCAAATTCAAATGTAAATGCGTTACAGCCAATGATTCCGCTAAAGTCGCTAACAATTTTAGGCCTATCATAAACTTTTACTGTATCTATATATATCTCCTCACATGCTTTAGATTTAATAAATAGTTTAACAGGGTAATTCCCTGCCTTTGTGAAAGTTATAGGTGGAGGATATTCGCCCGTGAATTGAAAAACATTCGCATCTACAAGGGAATTTCCAAATGTCCACTCGATAGTTTTATCAGGATACCAGTTTCCGTTGGGTGTAAAAATAAATGCCTGCTCATCGGTGCATATCCCTCCATTAATTTGAAAACTGGCATTTATGGGTGGATAAATATGAAAATCTACTTGATCCGTGTCAGCACATGGCCATCCTGGGTTTGCAATTAGTGTTACAGTATATACTCCAGTATCAGAAAAAGTATAAGTTGGATTTGATAAGTTGGAAGTGTCAGAATTGCTATTTGGATCACCAAAATCCCAATGAAAGAAAGTTGCGTTAAAACTATTTTCAGAAAATGGCACGGTTGTGCCGATACAAAGTTGTGTTGGATCATCAACCTCAGAAATTATATCAGCCCAAATTGAAGCTGAACAAGATGTCACATTGAATTGATAATCTCTTCGGATAGTATTTAATAATACACCATTTCTCCATTCCTCTACGCAAATAACTACAACGTATTGACCAGTAACCGATATTTTCCCCGAGAGTATACCTGTTTGACCGTTTATTGAAAGCGGGGGAGTCCCTGGAATTGGATTTGTAATGGTGTTAGGTAAACTATATGGAATGACGACATACGGAGGTGGCCCTGGGGGATTTGGTTGTGGACTGTTTAAAGATCCTTGTTGATTTGATTTACCCCCTCCATGAAGAACCTTACAGAGACTATAATGCAAAGAGTCATTATCAGGATCATTCGCCGTTACTGGAATATTTAAGTTTTCTTGGCTACAAAGTACAATTGGTGGTGTAGTGTTCCATTGAGGGCTATTATTACAACCAGAATCATTTGGGGGTATTTTGGCAGAAATAGTCATGCCCCAATCGTCAGGGTTATTTATATTGGTAATTGTTGCATTCCTGCAGCATCTCTGATAAGCTATAGAATAGCCCTGAGAGCTGGCGGGTAAAGTCACTAGAGCAATATATTTAGCATATTCCGTACAAACATTTGGTGGAGCTAATAAACAAGGATTCCCAGTATTAGAAGGTAATGATTGCGTAGGCCCTTTATTTACTTGTATATTATTGATAAGGACTCCCGAGGTGGCATTAAAAATACCGATTGAAGCATTATTATCTAATTGTGCTCCAGATGAATTACAGTCTCGATAGACTATTAATTCAATTTGGTAAACATTATTCCCAACACAAGTATAAGTTATTTCCCCACCTACAAGATGAGCTGCATTTGACTTTATATTTAAAATCAATGCGATTGCGAGGAGAGTAATTTTAAGTGCTTTCATCGAATTACTTCATTCCACGAAAAAAATGTTCCTGGATTATGTAGCTTAAGGTAATCAACTTGCTGCTTGTTTGGAATAATTAATAGCGCAAAATCACCTCCCCAAGCCCCTAAACTTTTCATACCAATTGTTGAGTCTTTAAATCTTGCTTGAAGCGGTGACTCCTGGCCTAGATGTTTGCTCATTAATAATTCATGGTTATTCACCAAATTTATTAGGGTTTTTATTTTTGATGCTTTAAATATATCTTCTGTTAAACGAGTAAAAGTTTGAATGTTTTGAATAGGTTTTTTGTGATACTCTCTTACAGCCTCTGAACTTTCTTTTTTCTGACCTAGGTAATGGAAATACATATTTTCAGTTGGCCATTGATTCAATTTTATGGGAGTGATTTCAATATTATTTTTTAGTTTCTGATAAAAAATAGGTTGTTTGGCAATGGCGCACGCTACATCATAGCCAGATCCATTTGAAGTTTTGAAATGAAGTTCCAAAGCATCTATTGCAAACCATTGGGCAATGAGCGAGGTTAAAGTGGATGAGCTTCCCCAGCCCCATTCCTGGGGAAATTCAAGCTTTGTGAATACTTCTCCTCTTGGAAAATCATTTCTATCGGCAATTTTCATTGCTTCTGTAATGAGTTTATTTACCTGTTGAAGATTTTTCGATTTCCCCACAAAGCCTTGAATCCAAATGCTACCATCATTTTTATAAGCAGTCCAATACAGAGATTTATTCCCTTCAACATAATTCAAGGTTTGACCTAATTTAGTGGGGATAGCAATGGATTTAGCTCCTTTTAGAACTGCATACTCAGAGGTGATAAGGAGCTTTCCATTTGCCCGAAAACTAATCATTCAGACTCTATTTTACTCTTTGAAGAACTTCTTAAATCATTAAAGGCATTTACAACCTCAGCATGATGGGGTGCGGATTTTGAAAATATTCTCTGTAAAATTTCTTTTTCTACATCACTTGCTCCTAATTGATTCAAGATATTCAGCAAATGCATTTTCATGTGTCCTTTTTGAATACCAGAGGTAGTAAGTGCTCTTAGCGCAGCAAAATTTTGAGCTAAGCCACTAGCAGCAACTATTTTCATTAACTGATGCGCATCTGGACTTCCCAAAATATCCAGAGATAGCTGCACCATCGGATGCAGTTTAGTTAAACCTCCAACTGTCCCTAACGAAAGAGGAATTTCAATCCAAAATTTAAAAATTCCATCTTTTATATCGCAATGGGTTAGGCTTTTATATTGGCCATCCCTGGACGCATGTGTATGGCAAGCTGCTTCAACCGCTCTGAAATCATTACCTGTTGCCAGAATAACTGCATCAATGCCATTCATTATTCCTTTGTTGTGAGTAGTTGCTCGATAAGGTTCTATTTTGGCAATGTCAACGGCAAGTTTAAATTTATTCGCAAATTCTTCTGACGAAAAATCAGGACCATCTATTAATTCGCTCACTGGACAGGCCACTTCGCAGTGAACTAAACATTCTGGAGTATAATTTGAAAGAATACTCATAATAACGTCAAGTTTCGTATTGGAATTATCAAATTGATTTTCAGCAGATTCCAAAAAATATTTAGACATCTCTTCGAGACAAGAATTTATAAAATTTGCACCCATAGAATCACAGGTTTCAAATTTTACCTCTAACTGATAATAATGAATCAATTCATTCGTTTTATCTATTAAATCAACATCTAGAATTCCTCCTCCTCTGTTTCGCATATTTTTCGTTAAAACGGAAGTTGCAGATATTAAATCATTTTTAATAGTTGTAAATAAATCAAATATTTCTTTTTGATCTCCATCGAAAGTAAAGTGAATATGTCCTATTTTCTTCGAAGAGATCACATGACTTTTAAATCCCCCACGGGATATCCAAAATTTTGCAGATTTTGATGCTGCAGCAACTACAGAACTTTCCTCAATCGCCATTGGAATGGTGTATAGCTCCTCATTAATTAGAAAATTTGGAGCAACGCCTAATGGTAAAAAATAATTAGCAACAGTATTTTCAATAAATTCATCATGCCTTTTCTGGATATTAATATCATCGTGCATGTAAGAGTTCATTAATTGAATTCCTTTTTCTGGATTATTGAGGTGAACCTTTGCTAGCCATTCCATTTTGGCTTTTTTTGAAAGTTTCGAAAACCCTTGAATTTTGCGGTTCATTTATATAACTATATGTTGAATTTGAATAAGGCCGAATGTAAAGTAACTGCTAAAAATCCGTTTCTGCATAGAGGTGTGAGTCAATCTCAAAGTAATAGGCCCGAATCATTCGGAGCTTCTTTCGTTATCTTCAAGTAATACAATTTATTTGAGACATTAACTCCAAAAAGCGGCATAGATGACTGCTAATAGTATCATAATTCCAAATGCCCCAATATTATAAATTGGATCTGTCTTAAAGGTCTCTTGACTAATAGATATTCCTTTTTTGTCATTTACTCCCTTGAGTTGATACCAACTAATTATTGATATGACCAGCATAGTAATTATTGTAGTTAGCCCCATTTGGTTCAGGAAAGGCAGGTCTAAAAACATAGAGCTGTCAGACCAGCCTTTGGGGCTAACTTTAAAATACATGGCAATAGGGATTGAAGATAACGCTCCTATGATTGCTCCCTTATTGGTAGTTTTTTTCCAAAAAAGACCTAACATGAAGACAGCTAATATTCCTGGACTGACTACACCGGTGTATTCTTGAATGAATTGAAATGCTTGGTCAATCCCGCCCAATAAGGGTGCCATTATCGAAGCTATAATCAAAGCAACTAAAGCTGAAATTCGTCCCATATTAACTGTTTGTCTGTCGTCAGCCACAGTGTTAATATACTGCTTGTATATATCCATGGTATATATTGTTGAAGTAGAGTTCAGCATTGAAGCGAGAGAAGAAACTATTGCAGCAGTAAGTGCTGCAAAGGCCAAGCCTCTTAATCCAGTTGGGAGCAATTGTAACAACCATGGATATGCCTTGTCAGCTGTATTCATGTCTGGTAAATTATTCATAGCTACGTCACCTAATCCATTCATTATTTCCGGGTCTTTAATTATCACATAAGCGGCAATTCCTGGTATAACAACAATGATGGGCAAGATCATTTTTAATACTGCGGCAAAAAGGATTCCTTTTTGCGCCTCTTTGAGAGACTTTGCTGCCAAAGTTCTTTGGATGATATATTGATTAAATCCCCAATAATAAAGATTAGCAACCCACATTCCTCCTACCAAAACGCCAATACCTGGCAGGTTATTGTATTCAGGATTGCTTTTGTCCAAAATCATTGAAAAATGGTCTGGTGCTGCTTCATAAATTGTCTTAAATCCCGCAAGAAAACCTTGACCACCTGAGACTAGGTCTAAAGCCAAATATGTTGTCGCAAACCCTCCAAGAGTAAGAAAGAAAACTTGAATAACATCGGTCCATGATACCGCTGAAAGCCCTCCATATAACGAATATGCTGCTGCAAAAGCTGCCAATCCAATTACCCCATACATTTGAGGAATGCCCATTATAGTCTCAAGTGCTAAAGAACCTAGATATAAAACAGATGCAAGGTTTACGAAAATGTACAAGGCTATCCAAAATACTGCTAGGATTGTTTTAAGATTAGTAGAAAACCTTTTTTCTACAAATTCAGGAATTGTATACAACCCTTTTTCGATAAATATGGGAAGAAAGTATTTTCCAACAATTAATAGCGTAAGTGCCGCCATCCATTCATATGAAGCAATAGCCAAACCCAGTTTATATCCAGAACCAGACATTCCTATAAATTGTTCTGCTGAAATATTTGCAGCAATTAACGAGGCTCCAACAGCCCACCAAGGAAGGGATTTGCTAGCTAAAAAATAATCTTCAGCATTTTTTTGATGTCCTTTTTTATCTCGCGACATGAAAAGCCCAACGCCCAGTATGAGCAGTGCGTAAGAAATAAAAATCACATAATCTAAAATTTCAAATTGTGTTGTCATATTCTGTTTATTATATGCATTATGAATCTACTTTAAAGTTCAAAATGGAAATTTCTCCTGGTTAAATCTGCATACCGGTTAGAATCAAAACGATACATTCTTGCAGGGCGATGTCTGACTGCTTTTTGCATTTTTTCTAACGGAATGAGTAAGTCCATACCAAGTATTTTTTTTCTAAAATTGGCCTTATCGAATGTTTGGTTCAATAATTTCTCATAAAGGTGCTGAAGCTGTGCTAAAGTAAATTCTTCAGGAAGTAGCTCGAATCCGATAGGTCGAAGGCGCACTCGCTCCTGAAGACGATTCAGAGCAGATGAGAATATTTCAAAGTGATCAAAAGCCATTTCTTGAATGTCTTGAATTGAAGTCCAAGTGGCATCAGTAGCCCATGAAGATGGTTTTGGATTATAGTCACCAATTTTTATTAGAGAATAATATGCAATGGTCACAACACGACCTAAGGGATGCCTATTTACGCCAGCAAATGCTTTGAGCTGTTCTAGATAAATATTTTTCAGTCCGGTAAGTTCATTAAGAACTCGTTTAGTTGCGTCAAGAGGGTCTTCTTGTTCATGGACGAGGTCGCCTGGAATTGCAGAGAAGTCTTTGTAGGGCTCGGTTCCTCTTTTAATCACAAGAACTTTAACATCTGAACCATCAAATCCAAAAACCACACAATCTACTGAGATGCCAAAAGTGAAATGAGTAGATGATTTAGCACGTTCCTTTTCGTACATGAACTTTCTATTTTTATTCGATAATGGTCAAAGGTAATAGTGATATCTACCAAAACAAATTGTTTTGTAATTAAAGTGTTGTAACAACACTTTAATAAGTCTTTGATGCTTAACCATAAATTGTAAGTCAAATGAATTAGATCAGTCTAACTGATCTGAATGATGAGATTATATTTTCTGGAGTTCGTTATACTACACTTAAATTTTTTTTATACAAATTATAATTAAGTAATTGATAATAAGTTGTTTATATTGATTTTTATCGTTCTAAATTTTAGTTGGTATCTTCGTATCGAAATAATTAGGTTTCTGAAATAAAACTCATCGATTTAAAGAGTTTTTTAAATCCAAATATTTCAATTTTCAAACTAATAATTAGAAATTTTTCAAGTTGTATAATAATTCACAAGTTCTAAAAGACATAGCTGGTAGTATTCCAAATCATCAGGCTGCATGGGAGGATATGATTTCAGATCTTATACGAAAAGGGTCATCGTTTAGTTCTCAGGAATTGCGGGATTCAAAACCTAATGGAGCTGTTAAGACAATTTTAGCTAATTGGGAAAAGTTCAAAGGTAAATCTGATCTATTTATTAAATCGAACTTGTTGATTCAAGAGCCAATCCTATCTAAGTATAAAGAAAAAAGGAAGCAGTCGGCAAAAGAATATTGTGAAAATATATGGCAGCATCTCAATCGAGGAGCTGATAAATCAAAGTGGAGCGGTAGTCGCATTGCTCTTCCAAAACCTTATTATGTATCCTCTGAGACATCTCAAGATATTAATTACTGGGAAAGTTATTTTACAATATTAGGTTTAGTCGCATCTCAAAAGAAGCAGGCCGCAATTGATATGGTTGATAATTTTGCCTATCTGCTTGAAAAATTTGGATTAATCCCAACTAAATCAAGATATTATTCATTATCATCGTCCCAACCTCCTTACTTCTCTCTAATGGTTGCGGTCATTGTCAATAAAGGTTGGGCTGATTGGTCTGACTATGCTTTGGCTTTAAGACGAGAATATCAATTTTGGATGGAAGGAGCTGACGTAGAGGCGGCTGACGGTTTTGCATATCGTCGTGTCGTTAAGGTTAAAGGTTATGTTTTAAATCGATATTGGGATGATAAAGCAGACAAAAAGCATAGGATTTTAGAACATCATTTAGATCTTTTGACTACTGCAAAAAAGTCCGGAGTTTCTGAGCAAGATATAATCGAGCATTTATGCTCAGCAAATGAATCAGGTTGGGGTTTTAGTAGTCGGTGGATGTCTGAACCATCGGATTCATCTTCCATAAAAACAGCTCATATTATTCCTATCGAATTGAACGCACTTTTGTCTCACCTTGAATTTGCCCTTGGAAGAGCTTTTCCAGCTGAGAAAAATCAATGGAGCGCAAGGGTAAGAGAGCGTCGTTCTGCTTTAAATACATTATTCTGGAATGGTGAAACTTATACGGATATTGACCTGGATGGAATGGGACGCAGTGAACACCTTAGTGCGGCAATGTTTTATCCGCTATGGATTGGGGCCCCTGGGGTGAAGCAGGTTGATCGAGTTTTAGAAATTTTAGAACTCAATTATTTAACAAATGGTGGAGTGGTGACCAGTTTGTCGGATACTGGACAAGAATGGGATTTCCCTAATGTTTCGCCATCGATCCAATGGGCTTGTTTAGTTGGCGCTCATCGTCATGGTAATATTGGTTTAGCCAATAAAATAGCTCAATCATTTATTCATAACTGTGACATGTTTTTTGAAAAAAACAAAAACTTCCTAAAGACATACAATTCCAATACAAACGATAATTTGAATGATAAATCGGAACAGGGATACGGCTGCTCCATTGGAGTTTATTTAGCGTGTGTTGAATTTTTAGAGACGGGTGAAATTCTAGGTTAATCTAATATTTATCCGCGGTAAATAATATTTAATTTCCAAGGATTAGATTTATTAAAGGTTTTGTCATCAGGTAAAAGTATTTCTAGTGTAAACATGTGCACCAAAGAAATAGGCAAAACAATCATATATATCTGCAGTAAATCGGTGATCAAAATCGGGTATGATAAACTCAAACATTATTGTAGTTATTCCTGTGTAGATAAAAATTGGAATTTTTCCGATTCTGAAATCAGCTACAAAAAAAACAATTAAATACTCTATACTCCCCAGCAATGTCGGAATAAAAACAAGCGGGTCTAAATATGAATCAAGAAATGAGTTAGAAAAATGATAATAGATTAATGTTTGATGCAGTAAAAAACATACGGAGCTAATTATCCAAACATTTTTTCTATTCATATTGCCACCCAATAGACAAAGGCACTACCCAAACCTGCTAGAAACATGGAAATCCATTGTAAAAAGTTGTTTTTGAGTGATTTTTGCGGGAATAGAGTTTTTTTCAATAAATATAGAATCCTAGTCATAAAGCGGATAAAGTAATTTCAATTACAAAACTACGACAGGTTCATATTTGTATTATCGTGGTTTTTTTTAAAACAAAAAAGCCCTTCGACAAACGAAGGGCTTGATTTGAAGTGGTTCGGGGCGGGATTGAACCGCCGACACATGGATTTTCAGTCCATTGCTCTACCAACTGAGCTACCGAACCTCCTAAATTGAATGCGCGAAGGTAAAACGGAAAATCATTTTTTTCGAGTTTTTTTTCTAAGTTTTAAATGAATTCGTTTATTATTTGTTGAAAACAAGAAAAAAATATTTAATATCGCTTAGCATATTTGAATATTTTTCAGGTTTAATATGATCATAAATGAAATTACTTTTTCTTAAAGGTATCTTATCTCAAAGAGGATGGAATTATATTGGAACCTTACCCAATGAGTTAGAAAAATTTATTTTGGTAGTAGGACCACATACATCATGGCGAGATTTTTTTGTCGGTCTTTGTCTGCGATCAGATTTGGAAATATTTAATATGAGATTTTTAGCAAAAAGTAATTTATTTATTTGGCCGTTTTCGTTCTTTTTAAAGTCTATAGGCGCAATTCCAGTGAGACGGGGGAAATCTGTCGGTAATGTAAGTCGTTTAGTTCAAGGCTTTGATTCAAAAAAGCCCTTTATTTTAGCCTTAGCACCTGAAGGAACTCGATCGCGTGTTGAATCTTTAAAATCAGGATATTATAATATTTCTAAGGCTTTGGCGCTTCCAATTATTTGTCTTGGCATGGATTATAAACGAAAAATCATATCAATATCCCAGCCTTACCAGCCGTTGACGCTATTGGAGTCAAATAATCATATCATTAAAATATTTGGATCAATTGATGGAAGGAATCCGAATTTAGGTTTGACTCATCTCATAGATGAACCAGATAAAAGATCTATTTCAAACAATTAATAATGTTAAGTGATATTTAATGAAGACTAAATTTGTATTGTGATTGCCATTGTTGAGCGAGGAAATACAAGAACGAAATTATGTCTACTGAGTTTGACAGGAATCATTATTGAGGTCAAGTATTGGAGTCAATTTGCATTGAGCTTAATTCTTGAGGAAATACCTAATTCGGTAAAATATATTAGGTATTGCAATACTTCGAAAGGATTAGGATCTGTACCAAAAAACTGGATGGAAATAAATGCTGATTCGAAATGGCCATTTGAATTGAATTATTCTTTAGAAGTAGGTGTTGATCGATTGGCTTTAGTTTTAGGGGCAAAATTAATATCTCAGAGTTTGCCGGTATTAGTTGTTTCGTGTGGGACCTGTTTAACTTTTTCTTACTTAGATTCTAAAAATATTTTTCAAGGAGGTGCTATTTCTCCAGGTTTATCAATGCGACTAAAAGCTATGAATTCCTTTACAGGAAGTCTTCCTTTATTAATTCCAAAATATGAACAAGACAGTAGTCAGAAAACTTTTGATACTAAATCTAGTATGCAAAAGGGTGCTTATGAGGGAATGATTTATGAAATAGAACAAAGAATAAGATCATTTCAAAGACTGGATACGGAATTAAAATGTTTTTTAACAGGTGGTGATGGTCCGGCTTTTGCTAAATCATTGGAAAGCGGCATCTTTGCCACTTTAAATTTGGAAGCAATAGGGCTCTATGCCCAATGGAAATATGAACAGAATAAATAAAATTGTTATCTTCTTGGCCTTACCCTTTAGCATTAGTGCTCAGAGTAGTGGCATTAGTCCATATTCCATATTTGGAATAGGTCAACCACAAATATCCTCATTTACCTATGGTGAGATTTTGGGAGGTACACAAATTGGAAATAATTCTGCTTTTTATGTAAATAACGCTCAACCAGCTAGTTATTCCCAATTAAAGTATACCACATTAGATATTGGGGGAAGTTATAAAGCTGTTCATCAAGCCTCTGGGAGCGGAGATTTATGGAATACTACAGGTGGATTTCGTAGTATGGGCATAGCTTTACCCTTAGCAAAAGGTTTAGGTTCATCAATTGGCGTTTCTCCATATACTCAAGTAGGCTATGACATGCGTACTGAAGGAATTGATAATAATTTTGGCAATTTTGTTCAGTTATTTAATGGAAAAGGAGGAATAAATAAAGTTCATGTAGGTTTTGGTTATATGCCTTTTTCAATAATGAGTTTTGGAGTCAATTTGAATTACTTGTTTGGTTCTTCTGATAGAAGTGCGAAAATGGTTTTTGAGGACAATCAGTTGAATTCAATAATGAATAATGAAAGACTTTTAGTTAGTGATTGGTCTATTGATTTTGGCTCAATGATACATATTCCTTTGCAGGGTAATCGTTTAAATATTGGATTTACTTATTCTCCTTCACAAGATTTATCTACTTCTCATGATAATTCGAGTTTTACATATATCCCCAATTCTTCAGGCACAGAGACTCCACTTGACACTGTCTTTTCCGTTTATCGTCCTGATGGGTTTATAACTCTTCCATCTTCTGTAGGAATTGGTTTGCAGTATGAGAGGTTAGTTAAAGGTTTAAACTTACCTGCATGGTCTGTTTCTTTCCAGTACAAATTTACAGGCCAGCAAGAGCTCAGAAATTTTTGGTATCAGAATAAACCTAATTCTGGTCCGTACGAAGAAAATAGTCAACTGATTTCTTTTTCTAGTTCTATAATCCCCGTGTTGGCTTTTCCTGAACGTAGATATAAGTCTGCAACATCGAATTTAGCTTACCGCGCCTCTTTTAGAATTGGCAATACTGGCTTAGTTATAGATGAGAAATCAATAAACTCATGGCAAGCAGGTCTGGGTCTAGGCATTCCACTAGGAGGTAGGACTATATTGCCTGGAGATATTAAATTTGCTACCATGCATTTTGGATTGCAGATGGGTAATTTGGGTACAAACAATATTGAAATAGTTAATGAGTTTTCCTTGCTAGCACTTTTAGGTGTTACGCTTAATGATCAGTGGTTTCTTAAATTTAAATATCGATAGTTTCATGAGACATTTTTTAATTTTATCTTTTTTATTAATATCAATTATTTCATTTGGTCAAGAATCTAAATGGGGAAATAGCGAAGCCGACAGTATTAGGTGTTATGAGAATTATAATAATTTCGGGTCACTCTACAACGGCAGGTCTTATGTCGAAGCATTTGATCCATGGCTTTTCGTTTATAACACCTGCCCAGAGGCTAAAGAAGTTATTTATAAAATTGGCCCGAAGATTATTAATGCTAAAATTAAGACAATAGAAGATTCTTTGAAACGTCATGAATTGATTTCCTTACTCCTAAAGGTTCATGATGATAACAATATATATTTTCCAGGAAAAGAGGCTTCAGTTTTAGCAAAAAAAGCCTACGATTTCTATAAATATTACCCTAAAAATCATTTTGAGGCTTATAAAATGTTCAACGTTGCATTGAACCTTGATCCGGCTTCACTGCAAACGGCTTATCTCAATAAGTATTTTAATGCGGTGGTAAACCTATATAGAATTGATAGTTTAGATACTGAGGGCCTTCTCAACGGCTACAGTAGGGTTGGTGAGTCAGCAGAAGCACAGACTAATAATTGGAATAAACGAATCACAATTTTAACAGAAAAAGACACTTTGGGGACAATCTCTTCGAAAGAAAAGAGAATTTTAGCTAATGATAAAAAGAGACTGAATCAAGTTAATAGCTTGTATAGAAATATCGAGAAGAAGATTGCGCCGTTATTGACTTGTGACCGTTTATCTCTGATATATAATGAAGAGAATCTACAAGTTCATATAGAGGATGCTTCTTGGCTTCGTCGTGCTGAAAAAATGTTGTCTAAAGAACGTATTGATACTTCTGGATTGACTGACTGCACTGATAATCCTATTTATTATCTTATTGCTCAATCTTTATATGATTTAGACCCATC
>CALKDS010000085.1 GCA_938084135.1 uncultured Flavobacteriales bacterium | reverse complement strand
TAAGTTTACGAGTAATCTGCCAACAAAAAAGAGTCGTACAACTACGTAAACCCCTTTGAATGACTCCTTCTATTCTCAAAAATTGCCGCCAAAATTCATTCAATTTATTGCTCTTCTTTTCTCAAAAAAGTCTTTTGAATTAAACCACTTTTAAATTCAACAGAATTGACCCATTTAAAACTTTGAGGAATTTCATCCTGTTTAAACAATAAGGTTCCTCTTTTTAACTTTAGGGGAATAACTGAGAGTATTATTTGATCAATTAGGTTTCGCTTGATTAAATAGGTGACTAATTCGGCACCCCCATCACAGTAAATGTTTTTTTGAGTAGCCGTTTTGAGTTCACGGATCAATTCAACAAGATTCCCCGTATAATAATGAAAATTCTCTTTATTTGAAGTTTTTTGTGACTTCGTAATCACAAATACTTTCTTATCATCGTGATAAGGATACCCCATTGAAATGACTTTTTCATAGGTCTTACGACCGACTAAAACCACATCAATGGAATTCAAAAATTGGGCATAACCATAATCTTCCCCTTCTACTTGTACCATATTAAGAAAATCTAAGTTTTCACCTGCTCCGGCGATAAACCCATCTTCAGAGATGGCGATATAGAGTATCACTTCCTTTTTCATTTTATATAAATAAAAAACTGATTACACTCTAAAAGTATAACCATTTTACTGCTCTCCTTTTATTATTAATTAGGCGTTGCCCTCAAATTTTAGAAATTGGTATCATATGAGAAGCTAACCTCTCAAATCAATCTTTTGGTTCTATTTTGAAACCATTTTGCACTATTTTTTTTAGTCCGCTCTCTACCGAAAGAAGTGTCCCACCATAGCTTTTTGAACTATTAGCAAATAAAGTATCAATTAATATTTCAGGTTCGTGAGAAAAAACAGATCCGTTTATAGCCCCTAAAGCCAATTGAGACAGTTGGGCAAGATGAATAGCATGTGGTTCGACTTCGTTGAGTAAGGGAGATTGGTTAAAAGCAGTCTTCAATTCCTTCTCAATAATTGACCATTGCGTGAGACTAGTTTCAAGTCGATGTTGTACTTCTGGATCTTTTGTTTCTAACCAAAGATCAACCCATTGGTTAAATTCATACCCAAGATAACTTTCAGGTTGCGATGCATCTACGATTCTATTCAAAGGATCCTGGGTGCTCAAATAGGGCTCATAAATTTGCATTCTGTTGAATAATAGATCTTCTTGCAATAGACTTACCAGAATCTTTAAAGCAGCAAAACCAGTGTCTGGCGCAAGCCCTAGTAAAATCGCAGCAGGGCCAGCATGATGCATCAATCCCAGCTCAATTAATTTAGTATCCTGCACAATTAATCGTCGGTACATATCCTTTTCATCTGTGGTCAATTCTTGAGGACTCCATAACTTTTCGGCAATGGCTGCTGCGCGTGGCCAAGCTCTGGATTCAAGGGTCTGATCACTGACCATTTCAGACCACATACAGGCTTCCCCACCCAAAATATTTGCTGCTTGCTCGGTGGTAAGGGGTTTGATTTTATCAAAGCTAGGTAAAAGTTGCCCTGAGTCCAGTTCACTGCCGCCGTCTCGAATACCCTTAATATCGATTTTGATAAAGGACACCCTGGCTTTACCCATTATGGAATCACCAGAGATCTTTAGGCTATAATTAATTTTGCCAACGGGGCCTTCTAATTCAAAATTCAAAGAACTATCAGCTTCAATGGTGACTTCTTCAAAAGCATTTGTATTTCCCATGAAACTAGAGATTCCCCTTAAATCATCCCCTTGACCAAAAAAATAAAGATGTCCGTCTAGCTTGACATCCATAGATTTCACTTCAAGTTGACAGTACCAGCTTTTCCAGTTATCAGGATCAACGGCTATGGTCACGGCACCAGGAATGACCAAAGGATCTACTGAATAGTGAAATCCTGCAGACCTTTTATGATCCAAATAGTAACCTGCAGAAAGAATGGCTTTATGGTTATTTCGAGCCGCTTCCCAAAGATATTTTTGACTTCGCCAGGATTGAACCATGATCTCCTCTTCAGGCAAATCCGGGTGAATGATTTCGTCCCAGCCCATCATTTTTTTACCATGTTTTTTCAATATTTCGTTTATGCGGATATTGAATCTTGATTGAAGTTGGTGGTAATCTTGTATCCCATTTTGAAGCATATATTCTTGTATGGATTTATTTTGCTCCCATTCGGTAGTCATGGCTTCATCCCCCCCAATATGCAGGTATTTATCTGTAAAGAGTACCGCCATTTCACCAATAAATTGGTCTAAAAATTCATAGACTTCTTCTTTGGTGGGATCCATAATTGGTGTTCCAATACTGTATTTATCAGCTAATGTATAGGGCCCTTTGCCGCTGGCCAATACTGGATAGCCAATCAGCCAAGAGGTGGAATGCCCTGGTATGTCAAATTCAGGAATGACTCTTATGCCTAGATCGTTTGCGTAATCAATGATTTCCTTGACTTCTTGCTGAGAGTAATAATTGCCTTCGGACCCCATTTCATGGAGTTTTGGAAAAACTTTTGATTCTATTCTGAAGCCTTGAAAATCCGTTAAATGCCAATGGAAGACATTCATTTTAAAGGCAGCCATGGCGTCGAGGTTGCGCAGTATGGCCTCTTTTGTAATCCAATGGCGACTGACGTCAATCATCAATCCGCGCCAAGGATAACGGGGCTGGTCAGTAATTTCAGCAGTGGGAAGGTGCCATTGACTATCGACCTGCGCTACCAATTGCCATAAGGTTTCTAAGCCATACAAAATACCTGTTTCTGAGATTGCAGAAAGTTCAATGCCATCGGCATCAATGGTGAGTTTGTAAGATTCTTGATCCTCAAGTGATGGCGCTTGGGTAGAGAAATTTGCGCAGTTAATGATGAGAGCAGTCTGGTTGGTTTTAGTAAAACGCAACTGTGTGGCTCCTTCTAGTTTTTTGTAAAATCGATCAAGTGCCTTTTGCAACTTCACAGAGGAACCCGCTTGAAAAGTATGGCCAAAATTCACATCAATTAAGAAGCGTCCATCATTTAGTTTTAGTGATGCAGGGAGTGGCATCAGGGCAATACGCGCACGGTCTTCAACTGAAATAGCTAGGGGTTTTGGTTTTAAAAATCCAAACCAGGCGATGCATACAAGGAGGAAAATTATGAGTAGGATACTGAAAAAAATCTTACTAAATCTCTTCATTATTAAACCATCTAAAGAAGTAGTAAACTAGCTAAATATATTATTTTAGACAAATAGTCCTAATTGCCTACGATATGACACTATTTCCAAAGCACAACCCGTAGTGCCTACCTCTCGATTATAGATTTAAAACTATTCGTTTTTTTTTGAGAATAAAGTGAAAGCCAAACGCAATGGACTTGTTCCTCTAACTGATTACATCCCTAGTTTACTCGTCAAAGGAAACCTACCCATTATTTATTTTCAAACAGTATAAAGCCTCATAGTAATGGCTATTTTAGACACTCAAAAGCGTTAGATAAATTCAAAAGAAGATGCTTTAATCGAACTACAAAAAAAATGGAGTTACGCTTCTTTAAGAATAATTTTACCTTATTTCACAAGTTTAAAAGTACCTAAACTAATAGAAGAAGATGACCAGCGTCTCTCTTAAATAAGACTTTATAAAAGCTTCTATTGAGTATCAAGGGCTTATTCTGTCTAGTTAGGTATCGGGTGAGAGCCTTTTATGTTTTGTTCTTATTTCACTTTCCAATAAGTTCAGAGTCATCAAAAGCGTAATTATCTAATTTAATATCATCAAGTCCTTCATTATCAAATGGGTCTTCAAGAAAATCTTGAATGTTGTATAAGGCCATCAAAACAAAACTGATCAGGAGGGAAAGAAATAATAAATAAAAGTTAAGTGAGAGAGCTGAATCGAGGTTATTATATAAAACTCCCGGAACAAAAATAAATGGATAAATGTATATGAATAACAAACAATATATCTTTAATGATTTGGGTGTATTATGTATTTTGTAAGAATGCAAAATTTCAACACAATCATTCAGCTCTTTTTTTGAACGGTTTATATAACTCACCTCTCTCTCTGTTAACACATTTTTTAGCCTTACGATATCTTCAGATAGTTTATCAATACATT
Organism: uncultured Flavobacteriales bacterium; assembly: GCA_938084135.1. Lineage (GTDB taxonomy): Bacteria > Bacteroidota > Bacteroidia > Flavobacteriales > Schleiferiaceae > TMED14. The sequence continues at coordinate 1,095 of CALKDS010000085.1, read as the reverse complement.
TTCTCACTTTATTGAGGGTCTCATTACTGTTTGACCTTAAATGATTCAGATTCTCGTTAGAAATTTCTAATAACAATTTTTGAACTTTTATCATGTCTGTCGGTTTAAGATTGGATGACTTGAAATGATCATTTATAAGTTTAATATTAGATCGGAACATTGAGATGTATAAGAGGACTGACTGCCTCTTTTGATAGGCACTGGTAATTGAGAAGACCAAAGGAAAAACAACAATGATACTGAAAAAGTTATAATTGTTTTCTAGACTATAACCGAAATATTTACAAACAAAAAAAACAGCAACAGTAATAGAGAAAACTATTAAAACCCTATAGTTGAAAACAGTAGTTATTGACCTTAACATAGTTTCTGATATTTTACTTAATTTTTAACAAAAAATGCACTGATTCATTATAAAAGCACTCATGTAACTTGATTAAATAATTCCAATTTAACCAAAATTAATTAATTAAGATGGCATCTAAATAAACAAATCATTGTTTTTATAAATAACGGTCATTCTTTAATAGATAAGGCAGAGTTAAAAATTCTGAACAGCCCTAATCTAGAGCGTGTACTCCTTACTGAAGTAGCCGTTCGGGTACCCATTAGGTAATCTGTAAACGAAAAAGGGTCATATAACTAAGTACAATTCTTTCAATGCTCCCCCTCTTATTTAAAGTTGCAGCATAAATAAATCTATTTGTGGCCAAAGTGTTGTTTATTAATGGTGTATAAAATAAGTTTCTCTCCAAGATTTTCATTCACTTGACTACTGTAAGTAAATCCAAGATTTTCTAATAATTTAATTGATGGCGCATTTTCATTTTTACAGATTGCAATAACCTTTAGATTCGGATTTAAGCTAAATAGGTTTTTCAGATAACCAATGGATGTCTCATATGCAAATCCCTTATTGCAAAACTCAGGTAATAATGCAAATCCAAAATCAGGGAAATCGAAAGGATCTCTTTTTATAAAAGAAAGGATTCCAATGGGTTGTTTTGAATTCAATTTTTCAATAACATTATATTCAAAATTAGGTGTATTAAGAATTTTAGAAATATAGGATTTTGAATCTTCAATTGTTCTAAC
>CALKDS010000084.1 GCA_938084135.1 uncultured Flavobacteriales bacterium | reverse complement strand
TCCAACGATAAGTTCATGGTTACAAAACACAACTCAGTTGGGAACATACTACGTCTCAGGGAATTCAACTGCCATGAGCAATAATATTTTAGCTAACTGTCAAAAAGTGGAGTACTCAACGAACAATGTATACGTTACTGCCACAGGAGTGCCATCTTATCCAACAGGGCCATTTTTAGATTTTAATCCAAGTAATGCTCAGAATCAAAATTCAATATTTCAATTTCCATTAAATCCTACACCAAATTTCGGAAGCCCGATCTCTACAAATGGAGGAAATATTGGAGTATTTATTAACGGTGTCGCGGTATTTGATTATCGAGATGGCGTCGCTTGGAACCCAAATACGAATTCTCTTTGTGGTGGGCCAGGAAACCCGCCATGCCCTGGAGGGGCCATGGCATCTATGGACTGGAATCGTGATGCCATTCCAGCTGAGATGAATGGGTTTGACTGTTCCAAAGGACATCCTGCAATGGGGAATTATCATCATCATCAAAACCCATCAGCTTTTAAAATTGATTTAACTGTTTTATCCAATATCTGTAATCTTTATGATGCTGACGGTTTATATACTCCTGATAGCAATTCTCACTCTCCATTAATTGGCTTCGCTTATGATGGATATCCTATTTATGGTGCTTTTGGCTATAAGAATGCAGATGGATCGGGTGGTATTACAAGAATAAAGTCAAGCTATCATTTAAGAAATATTACTACCAGGACCAACGGGCCAACTGTGGGCCAAGTAATTACCATAACAGGCCCTGGAGGAACATCTCAAGAAACCTTGTTCTTAGGTTACTTTAAAGAAGACTATGAATATATCATCAACGTTGGGGATGATCACTTAGATGAGCATAATGGTCGTTTTGCTATTACACCTGATTATCCAAATGGGACTTATGCATACTATGCGACAGTGGATGAAGATTGGAATTCAACATACCCATATTTAATTGGACCAACGTTTTACGGAAATGCATCTAACAGAAAGGTGAATTCCATTAACGAAACAACAACAATTTATACAAGCTCTATTGGCAATATAGAATTAAAAGATTCTGATATATCGGTTTTTCCAAATCCAACTTCAGACCTTATAGCAATTCAATTCAATGGAATAGTAATGAATGATATCAAAGTTGAATTACTAGACCAAATGGGTAGATTAATACAATTGAAGAAAATCTCTAAAGGGAGCACAATCGCTTATTTTGATACACAATCAGTATATCAAGGCGTCTACATCTTAAGGCTAACTTCAAACAATAATGAAATAACCAGAAAAATACAGATTGTCAAATAAATTAATTTCTAATTAATTTTTAAAAAATGGGAAAGTTATATCTACCAATATTTTTCTTATTCACAAATTCGTTTTTTATTCAAGCTCAAAATAGTAGCGAAAATCTATGGTCTGACTTGAATTTAAGTTATGAGATTTTTAAGAATATTGATGTCAAATACGAATTGGGCAATAGAAGGAATAGCAATCAGGCTAGAGCCAACTATCATGATTTTATATTCAAATACTCTGTCAATAATTTTTTAAAAATTGCATTAGGGACTAGGCGCTCAAACCTTTCATTTTTGGATTCATCCATCTTCAATGCTGGGATTGAAGAGGACTTTGAAGATATTGCCGATAGATTTCATTTTGATGTTTCTGGCAGGCTTTTAAAGTTGAATAATTTTAAAATGAAATATCGTTTCCGGGCTCAGAGAAAAATTCGTGACTTTTATTCAAATACACCATTAATTTTCAAGAGAACCTATATCCGATCTAGAGTTTTAATTGAATATCCCCTCTCAAAAAAGCTTAAGACAAACGTTGGTTCAGAATTATTTCTTTCTATCGAAGAAAATTCACCAATTTATATTCGAAAATATAGGTATATGGCTGGAATAGAATACGATTTCAATAAGATTTATAGCGCACGTTTACAATACTTATTTCAAAGAGAAGTCAAGCCTTCATCTACAGAATCACTAAATATTATAGCATTCGATTTACAGATAGATCTGAATGAATTATCAAAAAAAATCAATTCGAAGAATTAACTTGTGCAGATGGTCTTAGAGAAGATTTTGAATCGATATAATTCTATTTCCTTGGCAGAAATGGATAGCGTCAAGCTTATGAATAGAATTGATTCAAAGTTTATTTTCTCAATTAATGACCTGCATGATATTCTTTTAAATCTAGAAAATGATTATTCTGTTCTAAACGTGAATAATAAACTCACCCATTCATACGAAAGTCTTTATTTTGAGGATGAGAATGATCGTTTTTTCAGGGATCATCATCGTGGCAAAAAAAATAGATTCAAAGTTCGATACCGACAATATGTTGATTCAAAAAAATACTATCTCGAAGTAAAACACAAAAAGAATGGACGAACTTTCAAACGCAGAGTTTTAAGTTCCATTGAGAATGACGATTTATCTTTAAAGCAAATAAAATTTGTCCGTAAGAGTTCCATATCCAGTATTGATTTAAAAAAATCTATAAGCACCTCTTATCAAAGGATAACCCTTGTTTCTTTAATTCCACCAGAGAGAATAACATTCGACATATCTCTGAGTTTTTCGAAAAATGGTGATACAATTAAAATGTCAGATATTGCTATTGCTGAATTAAAACAAAATAAAATAGATAGAAACAGTCCTTTTTATAAACTGATGAAAAAAAGGGGGAAGCGATCGATTAAACTGAGTAAATATATTCTAGGAAGAATTGCACTTAAGGGCAAAGAAAAATTAAAATATAATCGGTTTAAAATAACTTTACTTCAACTTAATAAAATTCGAAAAAATGAATATCACTTGGTTTGACCCTGATTTCTATACTCTAATACTTAGAGTGTCAATTAATCTATTATTTCTTATCATAGTGATTCGGTACTTATACTATCCGATAGCAAAAAGAAAAGATTACCTGTTTACTTATTTTCTTATAGGTTTTATAACATTTTTTCTATGTTTCGGACTGAAAAAATTAGATATCGATACCGGAATGGGGTTAGGTTTATTTGCCATTTTTGGAATAATAAGATATCGAACTAGTACTGTTGAAATAAAAGAAATGACTTATTTATTTATAGTCATTGGCTTAAGTGTTATAAACTCATTGGCCTCAAATAAAATCTCTATCGCAGAATTAGCATTGATCAATGTTTCTATTTGTATTTTGACTTATTTAATAGAATATGTATTCCTGTTAAGAAATGAAACTCAAAAAACCATTTTATTCGAGCAGATTGATCTCATCAAATCATTCAATAATGCCGAATTAAAATCAAATCTAGAAGAGAGAACTGGTCTGAAAATAAATCGTGTAGAAGTTGGGAAAATAAACTATTTGAATGACACTGCTGATGTTAAAATTTACTATTTCGATGATGAACAAAAAAGCTAAAATCAAATAACGAATCTTAAAAAAGGCCTTGTACTTTTAAATACAAGGCCTAAACGGATAGTTCACTTTTGAGGCGTTTAACATTCAAATAGCACCTATCGTTTTCCATTACTATCAAAGAAACAATCGCGAAGGTACTTTATTTAGAATAATTCTAATTAATAATAATTACGATTTTTCACTAAATCAACTTAATCGGGCATTTTCCTCACTAAAAGGGGTATTCAGGAACACATAAACACTTTTTCAAACCAAAATATTATTTTAATTGAAACTTGAAATACCTCCTGTATTCGGAGTAACTAAATAATTTCCTGCCCAAACTAATGAACTTGTAGTAACTTTTATTTTGAATTATATTTCGTTCCTAGACAATCAAAATCTTTGCTTAATTTTTTTTGAAAATGAAAACTATTATCTATATGGGAAGTCTTGCTTCGCTAATTCTCTTAAATTCTTGTAATCAGAAAGAAGAAATCGAGACAAATGATTTTCAATGGCAAGTAGATCGTTTTGAGGATGTGAAAGTTTTGCGATATAAAATACCCTCATGGGAAAACCTTACTGCTAAACAAAGAATTTATGCTTATCATTTAAATGAGGCCGGCCTTAGTGGGCGTGATATAATTTGGGATTGCAACTATCGCCATAATCTCGAGATCCGGAAAATATTAGAATTAATTATTTCCAATGAGACAATAGATCATTCCACCAAAGAGTATAAAGACTTTGAGGTCTATGCTAAACGTGTGATGTTCGCCAATGGGATTCATCATCACTACAGTAATATGAAATTTGAGGCCAATTTTGATCAAAATTGGTTCTCAGCAATCCTGGAAACGTTAAACCTCAAACTCTCACAAGAAGTGCATCGTGCTATTTTTGACTCTGACTTTGATACTAAAAAAGTCAATCGTGCGGATGGAGTTGATCTTTTACTTGAATCAGCAGTAAACTTTTATGCTCCAGATATTACTCAACTCGAAGCGGAAGATTTTTATCTGACAAAAAAAGATCTTGACCCTGAAAGACCCGTAAGTCATGGTTTGAACAGTAGACTTTCTCGAGATGAAAATGGAGCTATTTATGAAGAAGTTTTTAGAGCAACGGGTAGATACAGTAAAAGCATTCAACAAATAATAAAGCACCTTGAAAATGCTATTGACGTGGCAGAGAATGATGGCCAAGCAGAAGCACTTGCGTTATTAATAAAATATTATCAAACAGGGGACCTTTCTATATGGGATGACTACAATATTTCATGGGTAAAAAATACTAATGGTGATGTTGATTACATCAACGGGTTCGTGGAGGTTTATAATGATCCAATGGGATATCGCGGTTCTTATGAGACTATTGTTCAAATTAAAGATTTTGCTGCCAGTGAGCGAATGGCAGTAGTTGCCGATAATGTTCAATGGTTTGAGGACAATAGCCCAATAAATGAAAATCATAAAAAAGACAGCGTTGTCGGTGTGAGTTATAAGATTGTTGAAGCTGCTGGAGAGGCGGGTGATTCATCTCCATCGACACCAATAGGTGTTAACCTGCCCAATGCGAACTGGATAAGAGTAGAGCACGGCTCTAAAAGTGTTTCTTTAGGAAATATTGAAGATGCATATCATAAGAGCTCTGGAAAAGGAATGTCTGAAGAGTTTAGCTTCTCCAAAACTCATAAAGAACGTTCAGAAAAATATGGAGAGCTAGGGTCAAAAATGCACACCGCCCTGCATGAAGTAGTAGGTCATGCCTCAGGTAAAATAAATCCTGGTATCGGAACTCCGAAAGAAACATTAAAAAATTATAGCTCAACACTGGAGGAGGCAAGAGCAGATCTGGTTGCTTTATATTTTATACTTGATGATAAAATGCAAGAAATAGGTCTTATGGAAAATAAAGATGCCGGCTATGCCGAATATGACAGCTATATCAGTAATGGAATGATGCTGCAATTACGAAGAATCTTACCTGGAGATGACATAGAAGAAGATCATATGAGAAATAGACAACTTGTCGCTTCATGGGCATTTGAACGAGGAGTAAAAAGTAACACTATCGAACGCAAGTTTATTGATGGAAACACCTACTTCGTGATCAATGACTACGATCAATTGCGCATCTATTTTGGAGAACTCTTAAATGAGATTCAACGTATTAAAAGTGAAGGTGATTTTGAAGCTGGCCGCCTACTAGTGGAGAGTTATGGCGTAAAAGTAGACCAAGATATTCATGCTGAGGTATTAAAGCGATCTGAACCTCTAAATATTGCGCCATATAGTGGATTTGTAAATCCAATAATGACACCCATAAAGAAAGGGTATTCCATTGTGGATGTTGAGATAAAGTACCCTAAAGATTTTCTTGCTCAAATGATGTATTATGGAAGTAATTATAGTTTTGAATAAGTCACGACAACATCTTTCATGAAATTATTCAGAAGTGCCCTAAAGACCATGATACTTATTTTAACCTAGGTTGTCTTAAGAACAGAAATATTGACCCAAAAAAAGGACTTAGAAGCACTCACGGAAATTCCGAAGGCGATAATCAACGTACTCCAATATTTTGATTTCTTTAATCACTCTTTGTATTTAGAAGAAATTCATCGGTATTTAAGCATAAAAACATCTCAAAAAGAGGTTTTAAAAAATCTGGAAGAGATGTGTGAATTAAACCTAATAGTGAACAGAGATGATCTGTGGGCATTGAGTAATAAATCCTTAGATATCCGGGTAAATAATCTAAAAAGGAATTCAAGATTACTTCGAATTTCAAAAAGAATGGGCTGGTTAATCCGTAAATTTCCTTTTGTAAAAGGGGTCTATCTCTCAGGGTCATTATCAAAACTTGGAGCCAATAATGATGATGCAGATATCGACTATTTTATAATCACTAAAAACAATAGGGCTTGGTCTGCACGATTATTTTTAACTGCTTTTAAAAGGATATTTTTACTCAACAATAAGCAATATTTCTGTATCAATTTTTTTATTGACGAAAATCATTTGGAGTTGAATAAAAAAAATATCTATACCGCTGTTGAATCGGCTTCATTGATGGCTCTTCATAATAAAGGGCTATTGGGCAAATTCTATGAAAGAAATCCATTTATTCAGGATTGCTTTCCGAATTTCATTCCTCAAAAAGCCTACACATTTGATAATCGTATATCCTTATCTGAAATACTGATACCCAGGTATCAAAGAGAAATATATTATCGATTAGCCGGAACTAAAAGAATCACAGTGAATTTTTTAGGGAACTGGATAGAGAAAAAAGCACAAGATATTTTTAAAAAAAACTTCTATAAAAACTTCCCAGGGGAAAATAGTAATTCAGAAATCTCCGAGCATACCAGTGGCTTTTGGCCAAATAGTATCCAAAATAGAGTTTTAGAAAATTACAACAAGAAAAAACTAGTATAATCATGAAAAAAAACTTCATTTTTCTTAGTGGAATAGCAGGCATACTTATTGGTTTTTTAATGCTTTTTAAACCGCCATCTTATCAAGCAGAGGCAACATTTTTTGTCCCATTAACCATGATGGAAAAGCAGATAAATCAAAATGGAATAGGATTTGGATCTCCAATAGAGATAGATGCGCATATTGAAATATTAAATAGTAATATTCTTAATCAAAAAATTGAAAATGTATACGGTGAAAAATTAGATTTTGACATCAGCCGAACCCGAAATGGAGCCGTCAAAGTTCAAGTCAATGCGCCAGAAGCAATAATGGCAGCAAATGCAGCAAATATGATTATTCAATGGGGTGATTCGATCAAAGAAAAAATGCTTCGCCAAAATATAGAGCAAAGTATAGGGTTTATAAGAAGTAATCTATTGAGATTATCAAATGAGACCAAATCTTTGAGACAATCATTGGATTCATTGCGTATTGAAGCGCAAAAAGACTCTTTAGCATTAGTGGCTACAATATTTCAGAAAGAGAATCAATTTGGAACAGCTGTAAAAGAATTGACAACTCTACAAAGAAAAAACAAAACACTTGAGAGCTATAAAAAAGCACCAACACCAAAGTCATATATTATCTCAAATGCACAAGTTCCTTTATCGCCATCTGAATTGCCATTCTGGTTGTATGGATTACTTGGTTCGTTTCTAGCCTATATTGCTCTTTGGGGATTTTCGAATATAAAAACCTAAACCCCCGATGTTAAATTTTAAAAATTTAATAGGGCCTCTATTTTTATTGATTGTTTACTTTATCTCCATTTGGTCAATCGATAAATGGGAATTAATTACCGCTGGGTTATTTGCTATTTCTGTAGCATTTGTGATCGTTAAAAAAAATTGGATACAAAGTCTATTTTCATTACTCGCATTATCCCTCCCCTTAAGTTTAAATTTAAGTATCGGTGGACTTGATTTAATGTTGCCTGCAGAATGGCTAATAGGGGTCTTAGCTTTAGTATTATTATTCGACCTATTAGATAAAAGAAATTATCGGTTAATATTAAAAACTCCACTTCCTGCATTATGGATTATTTCTTTTGCATTACCTCTGATTATGAGTTCAGTGTTTGAGATATCAATGAAATTTTCACTGTTGAATGGGGTTTTTGTATTTGTATTTTTTTACGGTGCTCTTCGATATGGGAAAGGTGAGGTATTCAAATGGCTGAAACTATATTCTTTATCATTCTCTGCTGTAATTCTTTGGGGTGTATATCAATTTTTTAATTTTGATTTTAACCCGATTACGATTACTGGCATATTTAAACCATTTTACTATTCAAATACTTATGTCGGAGCTGTTGCAGCTATACTGGGTGGATTTGCACTGGGAAATACGCGAACGAACAAGCAGTATTTTATTCTTGCCGTAATAGCCTGGGCAATCGTAATATTCTCCGAATCCCGAGCGGCTTTGATGAGTTTCATATTAATGTTAATAGCCTATTTATTTTCATTTTTGCCAATCAAAATGAGATTAGTTGGACCGATTATAATCGTTTTATTTCTTGTAACTATTGGATCTGAAAATATTCGTGAAGCTTTTGCTTTTAATAAAATTGAAAGTCATAATCCAGATATGAATATTTTTCAAGAAACCCTCTCCGTTACAAATATCCAATCAGATGATAGCAATATTGAAAGGTTGAACCGGTGGCTCAGTGCACTCAAAATGTTTCAAGAGAGGCCGCATTGGGGATTTGGTCCTGGTACGTATCAATTTAAATATATCCCATTCCAAGAATCCACTTTAATGAATAGATTAAGTGTTAGAAATCCTGATGATATCCCAAAAGGGTCCGGAGGTTCTGCGCATAGCGAATTATTACTACAGCTTAGCGAAAACGGATGGCCATCAACTATTCTATTTATGATAATATTTATGATATGGATTTATCGTGGGTATTTAAGTAACGGCCAAACTCAAATAAAAATATTGCCTTTTTTTCTTGGTATGGTAACGTATGCATTTCATATGAACGTAAATAATTTTTTGAACCAACCAGGATTTGCGTTTTTATTTTGGACTTTTGGTGCAGTATTAATGAGTCCTGACCTAATTTCAAAAAAAGTAAAAAATGAAAACGAACTATTACAATAGTGTAGGGACTTATTATGATAAAGATGCCGTTGATTTTGAGCATCGATATTGGGAAAATGATACACTTCAACGTATCCGGCAATCTTTTCGTGAGCATGTGAGAAAATATGATTTCACTAGAGCTTTAGAAGTTGGGTTTGGCCCTGGTTTTGACATGGTACATTTTGCCCAAACATTTCCTAACGCGCAAATTAACGGGGTGGATGTTTCTGCCGAGATGGTTCGCATCGCGAATGAAAAAATAATTCATTCAAACCTTGAAAATGCCAAAGTAAAAGAAGGAAGTGTAGAGAATATCGAGAGCCAATTCCCCGGAGAGCGATATGATATGATATATGTCTTCTTCGGGGCCTTAAATACTGTAAATGATTTAGATGCCTCAATAAAGGAACTAGAACGACTTCTTCTTCCTGGAGGTAACTTGATACTGACCTTTGTGAATAAATGGTATGTTGGTGGAATTATTATTGAGTCACTAAAAGGTAAGTTTGGTGGGGCTTTTAGCCGCCTAAAAAAAATCTGGGGTGGTTATTCCCCAACTAATTTTTTAGCTTCAAAATGTTACTCAACAAGAGAAATTAAATCAAGTTCAAAATTGTCTTGTAAATATCAACGTGGCTATAGTATTTTTTTTCCTGCCTGGTATTATAGAGGGATTCATAAAAGACTCCCCAACAAGATTAGACTTTTCCTTTGGCACTTGGACTCAAAAATATCTAGGACAAAACTTGGGACTCTTGGTGAATATATGCTTTATGACTTTCAAAAAAAGCATTAATCATCGGCAACTACTCCAATAACCTCTCTTACCATTTTATGCCAATCAGGAAATTTGAACTTATAGCTTGCTCGCCAATTTAAATATTGAGTCTTAATAGGCATAGAAGAGGTTAAAGCCTCGTGAACTGTTTTCCCATATTTAGTTTTAATTTCATCTGAGCCCAAAATCTCTGTTTCAAGATCAATTTCATTAGCAACACTCTGTGCAAAATCACCTTGAGTAATTAGTTCTGTGCCAAAAACATTATAATGGTTACTTTTTATGCCTTGCTCAGCTATATGAATAAGCTGACCAGCTACATCCTGAACATGAATAAGGCTCATTTTTTGATTCCCATTCCCATAGATAGGAACCTTTTTAATAGCTTTCGCAGGCTTTAGGTAAAAGTTAATAAACCAAGAGTCTCCTCCAAAAATCCATGCAGGGAAAGCCATGCGAATATCCATTTTTTCGGACTTTTTATACCAAGGCCTTTCTGCCCTTTCGTATTTACGGGCATATGAAATAGGTCTTATTGGAGCGCTTTCGTCTACGGGGACCTTATTGTTTCCGTACATCAATGTTCCACTACAATAGATTACCACAGGGGGCGAAGTCAAGCTCTCGAGCATCTTTTTTAGACGAATATTGGCCTGCTCACCTCTAGCTGATGCCACACGACGCTGAAAATCATCACTTCCTGCCATGCGAGCACAATGATATAAATAGCTTGGCGGAAACCGTTCGATCCATCTTTTCTCAATTTTGTTTAATGGCATCATTAAAAAATGTGTTCGCTCCATTACCATCCGATCTATCCGATGATGACCTACGGCCACAATTTGAACTAAAGGATTCTCACGATAATGATCTAATAATTCTTGAATCAAATTTCTACCTACAAATCCTGTAGCGCCTAAAACCCAATGATATTGAACTGCGGAGTTAGCTGTAGTTTTATCCATTCATGACTCAGGTAAGATTATTCCAATTTATAGTGTCAAACAACCCTTAAATAGATTATTTATTTGAACTACTGTTGTGATATTCATCTACCAGTTTCATAATTGATTTCACCAAGTCTTTTGTCTCCAGCAATAGATTGAAGTAAAGAGTCGTGTTTTTGGGGCTCACTTCATCTTTTCTTGTTCTAACAATCTGAATATCAATTTTTTCCGAAATAATATTTAAAATCGGGGTTTCTTGCTCAAGGTATTTCCCAAGATCACCAAAATCTTTATTCAAAAATGCTTGCTCAATGCCTGAAACAATACTAGATAGTTCAGTTTGAATTTCTTTTAAATCTTTGATTTGACCTTTACTTAGACTACTGTGATTGTTGTCGATATGCTTGTAGCTTTTTTTAGCTATAAATTCTAAAGATTGAACTACATCTGTCAAATTTGCCAAAACCATTATATAGAAATTACTTCCACGAACACTCGTATCATCTAAGTTCTTGATAAAGTAAAATAAATGATTCCGTAAAGTCTCAACTTCATCTTCAAATTTTGAAACGCTTTTACGCATTTTTTTCAAAGCATTCGAATCTTGATTTTCCAATCCCTTTATTACACCATTAAATATTTTGGAAGAGCGGTACATCGATTTAGCTACATTATCTGCACTTTCCTCAATAATCCCCTGAACTGTTTGACTTGCAGATTTTTTCAATGAAGTATGGTCCGATTGTGCATTTGACTTCTTCAAATGACTCAAATAATTACGCACTACGAGTATAGCAGCAAGTAGGAGTAAAATTGCTATAGCAGAACCACGGCCCATATAAATAATATATGTTAAAACCCCAGCGAAAGTAAATGCGCTGAAAGCCGTAAAAAACCAACCTCCAATAACATTAACAACTCCAGCAACTCTATAAACAGCACTCTCCCTTCCCCATGCGCGATCAGCCAGCGATGTACCCATAGCAACCATGAATGTTACATAAGTTGTGGATAATGGTAATTTCATACTAGTTGCAATCGAAATTAGAATTCCTGCAACAGCAAGATTAATAGAAGCACGAATCATGTCAAATGCGGGAAGCTCTTTTGCTTTTGCCTCTGAAATCTCTATTGCTGGCGTTTGGAAACTATTGGAAATTTTAGCTTGAAAGGCACTTGGTAATATTGTACTAAATGTATTTACCAACTTTGTAGATCCCCTTACAATCATCTTTGAAAGTATATTTGGTTGGAACCGCTCAAGTCCATCTCTTTGACGAGAAAGATCTATGGATGTATCTGCAACAGTTCGCGCTTTTTTTGAAAAAGCGAGGGTAACTACCATGATTGCTCCTGCTAATATTAGAAGACCAGATTCAGTCGGCACTTTTTTAGAGAGAATTCCCATTGAGAATTCAGATGCGGGCAATCCTGATGCTGACCAGGCTTCATAACTATGATAGGCAGCCATGGGTACTCCAATAAAATTCACAAGGTCATTCCCAGCAAAAGCAAGAGCGAGACCAAACGTACCAACACCGATAACGATTATCAGGATATTGATTTTGAAAATCTTATCAATCAAGAACATCAAAGTTGTCCAAAAAGCAAGCATTAAACCAATTAATAATATTGAATAATCTGCTAAAAATTGTTTGATATCCCCATAAAATGGTGTCCCTTTTAGACCTTTAAAAAAAATGAAATAACCAATTGCTGTTAGACATATTCCAGCAAAGACAAATCCAAAGTTTTTTACTTTCTTTTCATATTGAAAAGTAAAAACCAACCGTGAAATCCATTGTACGGCCATTCCTACAGTAAATGAAATAACTACGGATAAAAGAATGCCTGAAACAATCTGCTTTGCTTTTTCCGTGTTAATATAACGAGTAAGGTCAGCATATGTCTCAGTATCAGACATCCCAATCTTGATAAGAGCCATTACCACTGCGGCTCCTAATAAATTAAAAACTATGGAAACCGTAGTAGAAGTTGGCATTCCAAGGGTGTTAAAGAAATCAAGTAATAGTATATCCCCAATCATTACTGCCATAAAAATGAACATGATTTCATCAAAATAAAATTCCGAGGGCATGAAAATGCCTTTTCTAGCTACTTCCATCATTCCGCTGGAAAATACCGCACCAACAAAAACACCTAAGCTGGCAATGATCATTATTTTCTGAAATGAAATAACTTTTGATCCGATTGCAGAATTTAAAAAATTCACGGCATCATTACTGACACCAACAATAAGATCTGCGACAGCCAAAACAGCGAGTGCAATTATCATCAAAAAGAATATATTATCCATAGTATTTTATTTTCAAGATCAAATTTACATGTGAAATGTTACCTGTGTGTTAAATTAAAAATGTAATTCAAAACCAGTTCTAAACATAAGAGCATCTCCAGATCCATCCGTTAGGGTATAACTTAAGTCACTCTGCACCTTAAGCTTATGACCCACTATAAAATTGTTTAACCCAAGGGTATACATTGTGACAGATTCAACACCAGTTAGATCATCGAAGCTTAACGATGTCCAACGTCCAGCAATTTCTATTTTTTCTGATAAAAAATATCCCATTGCCACATTAATGGCACTTCCTGTTAAAACTATATCACCTGTTTCCATTCCGTCAGTTTCTTTTGCTATTGGATTTTTAGCACTTCGAGATGAATATTCGGTCATTAAAGAGTAGCCCTCATATTTAAACACCGCATCTACAAACTGAGTTGTAATATTCGTCTGGTACAGACTCCCATCAGCGAGATACATGTAATCGCCCATATTGGATCTAGTCTTAGAAGCATCATTATTAAAATCATAAGTATATGCTAGCATCAACTTTGGCTTTGACTCTCTAAGTGTTGAACTTCCCTTGTACTCTCCTTTTTTAATAAAGCTTCCCATTGGGAATAATTCCACTCTCCCCGTATATTGAAGCCCACCTTCATTACCAGTAGCGATGTTTCGTCCTTCACCCTGAGAAATTGCAAATTTCTCTTTACTTACAAAATGGCGACCAATTCTGGAGGTATGGCGAATTTGAATACCTAAATCGCGATCAATATTAAACCTACTATTTAGTAAAGAACGATCTACTAATTGCAGATTTGCTGATGAGACTACACGTTCAACATTGCCAGGCAGTTTTGTTTGGCCTGCCCACAATTCAAAGTTGGGCGCAAATCTCCATTTAATAATTGCATCTAAAATATATCTCGGCGAGTTTTTTGTAAAAGCACTTGCACCTGACATGTCATTGTTTGAAAGTCCAAATTCCATTTTATAGCCTATACTAGGGTTCAAGACCCATCCATCAAACTTAAATCGTGATCGCCTCACCAAAAATTCATGTTCTAGTGGACTTAAACCGTCATCATTGAAATCCGTATTTCCATAATAACGCACTTGAATACGTGGAGCAAATTTTACACTGAAACTACTATCTGCAGCAACATAATTTAACAACCCTTTACCAAAACTAATTTGATTTACACCTTGCTGACCAAAAGTCACTAGAGAAGTGCAAATTGTAACTATTGTGATCTTTATTTTTACTGAAAACATTGAAATTTATCCTTTAATTTCAGCAAAAATATAATTGCACTTTTACCCAAGTGTTTTCTAATTGTTAACTTAATGTTAAGTTTTAGAAATTCACATTCTAGATTTTTGATTTCTCATTAGAATAATATTTCTTTTTAAACCAAAAAGCAACTCTTACCAGCAGAATCAAAGCAGGAACCTCTACTAATGGCCCCACAACTCCTGCAAATGCCTGACCGGAATTAATACCAAATACGCCGATAGCGACAGCAATAGCTAATTCAAAATTATTTCCAGCAGCTGTAAAAGAGATAGCAGCATTTTTATCATACTCCGCGCCCATTGCCTTGCTTAAAAAGAAACCAATAAGGAACATCAATGCGAAATAAATCAATAAAGGAATAGCTATTCTAAATACGTCCATTGGTATTTGAACAATCAATTCCCCTTTTAGAGAAAACATAACCATTATTGTAAATAATAGAGCTATTAGAGTCAATGGTGAGATTAAAGGAATAAATTGAGTTTTATACCAGTCTTCACCTTTGGCTTTAGTCAAAATAAATCTGGTTAGAAACCCTGCAAAAAAAGGTATCCCCAGGTAGATCGCAACACTCTCTGCAATAGTAGAGATAGATATATCAACGATAGCGCCGTCAAAACCAAAATAGGGAGGTAAAATAGTTATGAATAGCCAAGCATAAAAAGAGTAAGCAAATACTTGAAAAATACTATTTAAAGCAACCAAGCCTGCACCGTATTCAGTGCTCCCCTCAGCTAAGTCATTCCAAACCAAAACCATCGCTATGCAACGAGCGAGACCTATGAGTATGAGGCCAACCATGTACTCTGGATAGTCCTGAAGGAATAGCAAAGCAAGAATAAACATCAATACAGGACCAACGATCCAATTTAAAGCCAAGGATATAGATAAGACTTTAACATTTCTAAATACCCGAGGCAATAGTTTGTAGTTCACTTTTGCCAATGGGGGATACATCATCAAGATCAATCCAATGGCTATTGGAATATTTGTGCTCCCTGAGCTAAATGAATCGATAAAAATAGAAGAAGAGGGAATAAAATATCCAATACAAACACCTAATGCCATCGCAAGAAATATCCAAAGAGTTAGATATTGATCCAGAAATGAGAGTTTCCTTGTCTTTCTTTTCATTACTTATTTTTGAGTTTAGAGAATACATAAAACATTTCACTAGCAACCTGAATCGAGCATTCATGATATTTAGTTGGCGCAATTCTCAAACCATCGAACATTTTTGGATCCTCATAGTGAATTGAGAATCGTTTTTGGGATCCTGGAATTACTGGGCAGTTTTCATCAGCATGAGAACAAGTCATTACCGAAGCAAAATTATTTACCGGGTTAATAGAATCATCAAAAAGCTTTGAAAACATTATCATTGGCTCAAAATCATGAGACATTAATACTTCACATTTAGGGTTATCTGTTCCTGTCGATTTAATATCAAATCCACTCTTTTTAAGAGTAGTTAAAGCTGAATTATTAAAAGTAGTGACTTCGACTCCTCCTGAAAAAGAATTGACCTTAATGCCGTAAAAATTAGCTGCTGTTTGTCCCCATATCTGAGAAAATTGACTTCTTCTTGAATTGTGGGTGCACACAAAATTCAAGTTGACCTCTAGCCCCAGATTAAGTCTTTCCTGCATATATATGATCAACGGTTTTAATATTTCCCGACGACTTTCGGGAATAGGCATATTGCTAACTAAGTTAACTGTCATTTGAAGAGTTGGGAAAAAACCAGTTATATTTTCTTTTGTCATTGAACAGTTTTAATCAAACTTTTTATTCTTCGATAAAATCAAGATCTCGTCCAAAGGTTTCCTGAAGACCGGAAATCGCCCAATAGGTTATTAGCATGACAATAACACCTGTAAAAATTCCGCTATTGACATATGAAATTTGACTTGTCAAAAATAGGAATAATGCAGAAATCAGATTTAATGATCCACGCACCATATTTGGAATAGTTGTGGCTGCAGTTGCTCTTAAGTTAGTTCCAAAATTTTCAGCTCCTATAGTTACGAATACAGCCCAAAACCCTGTTCCGAATCCCATAATTCCCATGGAAATATATAGCTGCCAAGGGCTTGAGGCAGTGAAGAAAACGGCCATACCTGAGATGGTGATAAGATAAAATATATGCAGAGCTTTCTTGCGTGATTTTAATTGCTGCGACAGAAGACCTATGACTATATCCCCAAAAGCAATAGCGGCGTAACTTATCATTATCCCTTTGCCAGGATCAATAGGTTGGTTTATCCCTAAGTGGTGAGCAAACTCCGGAGAAAAAGAAATCAAGATACCAACAACAAACCATGTAGGCAGTCCGATTAGGATACTCCTAAGATACCGAATGAACCTCTCTCTTTTATTGAAAAGCATGAGGAAATTCCCCTTGGCTAAGTGTGTTTTTTCAGCCAATTGTTTGTACAAACCACTCTCAAAAACACTCATGCGAAGAGTTAAGAGCAATAACCCCATGCCTCCTCCTATGAAATAGCAAGTGCGCCAAGAAAACCACTGAGATATAAAAAAAGCGAAAACAGCACCTGTCAATCCAAATCCCGCAACCAATGCAGTCCCCAATCCACGTTTATTTTTTGGAAGCAATTCGGAAACTAAAGTAATTCCAGCACCTAACTCTCCAGCAAGACCGATCCCAGCAATAAAGCGAATTATCGCATACTGTGTTCCTGTTTGAACAAAACCATTAAGCAGGTTTCCAATAGAATATAGAGCAATCGAATAAAATAGAACTCTTGTACGACCCCACTTATCCCCGAGAACTCCCCAAAGGATACCTCCAAGAAGCAGTCCAAACATTTGAGTATTCAGAATGAGCAACCCTGTCCCAGTAACATTATCTACTCCGATATCATTTAAAGATGGAATACGAATGATGCTAAAAAGAAGCAAGTCATAAATATCCACAAAGTATCCGAGTGCTGCGAGCCAAACAACAGGGTGCAACAAGTAATGTCTTTTGAAGCTCATATCTGAACCTAAATTAATACCCCCATTTCACAATGAAAAATATTATCAATGAATATATTCAGAATAAAAATATAAAAGCTCAAAACTAAAAGAGAATTCAATTATTCTAGGCTAATTTTAATATAATTAAATACACTCTTATGAAAAAGAGCTCCATTCTTTCTATCGCAACATTCTTCAGCTTCTCTATTCTTTCCGCAAGCCATGTCTTAGCTCAATCTAAAGAACTTCGATTTGTAGCTTGGAACATGGAACACTTAGCTGAACAAAATGGTAAAGGATGCGTACCGCGTTATGATTCGGATTACACTAAGCTCAAAGATTTCACAGAATCACTTCAAGCAGATATTGTATCACTGCAGGAAGTAGAAAATCTGGCGGCAGTTTCTAGGGTATTTCCAGAATCAGATTGGACAATTATACTTTCTCAGCGTCCAGCCAGCCGAACCTATAGCTGTCGTGGAAATAATCAAGAAAGCACACAGCAGCGCGTGGCCATTGTTATACGTAAGGGAATAGTGTTTCAAGACCTTGGAAGCTACAAAGACCTCGCCATAGATAGGAACGGCCTACGTTACGGGGTTATGATCCGCCTTCTTGGCACAGAGGACACGATGGATGTTATGGCCATACACATGAAAAGCGGCTGCTTTGTAAACGATTATACTACGTCCGATAGAAGTGCTTGTGAGGTACTAGAAAAACAAGTCCCAATTTTGGATGCATGGATAGAGAACCATATTAAAGAAAAAAGGAAATTTGTTATTCTTGGCGATTTTAACCATAGGCTGACAACAAAAAACAACAAACTCTGGTCAGTTCTTAACGAGATGAATGGAGAGCCTATTCTCCTTAAAAACAGTATGCAGTACTTGAAAGGTTGTCATCCCAAATATCCAGTACCAATAGATCATATTCTCATGGGCCCTTATGCTGCAAAGCTTCAAAAGGCAGGAAGTGAATTAGTTCACTACTTTCCAAAATCTGGTGAGCAGATGGTTCAAGACGATATGCTCAGCGATCACTGCCCAATTAGTGTGGTCCTGAAAATAAATTAAATCAACAGTCGCTTCTATAATGTGATATCATTTTTATATTAAGACGTCGACATATTTTTATATGTCGACGTCTTAAAAAAACTTTCTGAATGTCAGATAGTCGAGAGCGGAGAGAGAGGGATTCGAACCCTCGGTACAGTTTCCCGCACACACGCTTTCCAAGCGTGCTCCTTAAGCCACTCGGACACCTCTCCAATGGCATTGAGGCGGCAAATATAAACAAAAAGTAAAGGCTGAAATATCTTTACAACCCTGATTTTCATTGCCTAAAAATTCTCTATTTTTCTTTCCATTGGCATTGGATAAAACCTCTTTCACCTTGATCGTTGTAAAGGTGAAATGGTTCTTTCCCCAACTAGGTTTTCCATGAAAAGATTCTCAAATACCTTTCCTTGCTTTCCTTGACCCAAAAGCCACATGGTTTTTGTTATCGTAGCTTCAAGTGTCATATCGCCTGCTGATAGCACTCCTGCATGCCGCAGCATCCTTGAAGATGCATATGCTGGCTGAGAAACTCCGCCGCCTGGGCATTGAGAGGCATTAATTATTAATACACCTTTATCGCGCGCATCATCTAAAATATCAGATAAGAATTCCAATTTAGGGACATTACCGCTACCATAAGTTTGAAGAATAATTGCGTTTCTACCTGAATTCAGGATCACATTTCTTAAAAAAGACTCATCAATCCCTGGAAAGAATTTCAAAACAGCAATCTGAGAATCCATTTTAGGGTCAAAAAAGTAATGATCTCTTGGTTTCAAAGTATATTCATGATGAATATCAAGATGCACACCCACATCGACTAAAATAGGATAATTAGGACTTGAAAATGCCTCAAATGCCTGAGAACTTCTCTTGAAAACTCTATTCCCTCTAAATAACTTGTTCTCAAAATAAACGCATACTTCCCTAATTGCAGGAGCCTCATTATCCAATCGGCATAGAACTAATTCAACAGAGGTTATTAAGTTTTCACGCCCATCACTTCTCAAAACTCCAATTGGTAATTGACTTCCAGTTAAAATAATAGGTTTAGAAAAATCCTTTAATATGAAACTCAAAGCTGAAGCTGTATAGGCCATTGTGTCTGTTCCATGAAGAATAACGAAACCATCATATTGATCGCGGTTCTCATTGAGAATATCAGCCAATTTGATCCAGTGATTATGATTTATGTCGCTCGAGTCCAGAGGCTCCCAAGCTTGAATTGTTTCGATATCACAATCAAGCTGATTTAACTCTGGGACTTGTCTTAATACTTCATCAAAATTAAATGGGGACAAGTCTCCCTCAGGGCTTTGAATCATTCCTATTGTTCCTCCTGTGTATATAAGTAGAAGTTTCACCGTTGAAATATACGATTTGCATTATCAGATGTGACCTGGTCTACATATTCAAGGGAGTAATCCAATTTATCAGAAAGAAAAATCGCTATATTTTGCAGATATGAACTTTCATTTCTCTTGCCTCGATAAGGGACAGGAGCTAAATACGGACTGTCAGTCTCCAATACGATTCGATCAAGACCTATTTCAGAGAGCACACTTACAAGATTAGAATTCTTAAATGTTGCAACACCACCGATACCAAGATAATGACCCATGTCTATTAGTTCACTTGCAATTTCCCGGGACCCCGTAAAACAGTGTAAAACCCCTTTAAGCTCAGGGCACTTTCTCTCCCTTAAGACCTTCAATGTGGGCTCCCAGGCATCTCGAACATGCATGCTAAAAGGTTTGTCATATTTTAGGCACCAATCTAATTGACGATTCAAAGCTTGAATCTGATCATCTATATTTGATTTGTCCCAGTATAGATCCAGTCCAATTTCCCCTACTGCGATAAAGGCTGATGGGTTCGATTCCCAATATTTATCGTATCGGTCAAGAATTTTTTCCCACTCACCCTTAATGTCGCATGGGTGCAACCCAAGCATAAGCTCAATATGATTTGGATATCTTTCTTGAAGACTATTCATACGAACAAGACTTTCATCATCAACATTGGGTAAATACATACTTGTTACCCCAGCAGATAAAGCTCTTTTAATTACTTCATCTATGTCTTCTGAAAACTTTGAACTATCTAAATGCGTATGAGTATCTATCAAAATTTTCCAATCATTACAAACCCAGAGTCTTTTTTACATCTCCTTGCATTAAAATATCAACAGGATTTTCTAAAGCTTCTTTAATTGCTACCAATGTGCCAACTGATTCTTTACCATCAATAATCCTATGATCATAGCTCATAGCAATGTACATAATCGGACGAACGACAATTTTACCATCAACAACAACAGGTCTTTCTACAATATTATGCATTCCAAGAATAGCCGACTGCGGTGGGTTTATGATAGGAGTACTTAGCATAGACCCAAAAACACCACCATTTGTAATAGTAAAGCATCCCCCTGTCATTTCGTCCACAGTTATTTTACCATCGCGAACTTTTATTGCCAAACTTTTTATCTCAGACTCAACCCCTGCAAAGCCTAGTTTGTCCGCATTTCTTACAACGGGAACCATCAAACCTTTTGGCCCACTTACAGCGACAGAAATATCTATGGAGTCAAAGCTGACCATATCGTCCCCGTCAATCATACTTGCAACTGCTGGATATTCTTTAAGCGCTCTAACAACGGCAAGCGTAAAGAAGCTCATGAAACCGAGGCCAACTTCGTGTTTTTTTGCAAAATCTTCTTTATATTTTTTCCGCAAATCCATGATAGGTTTCATATCAACTTCATTGAAAGTTGTGAGCATAGCCGTTTCATTTTTCACTGAAACCAATCTTTTTGCAAGTTTTCGGCGCAATGAGCTCATCCTTTGACGATTAGACCCACGCTCTTTTCCTGATGCTGTTGTTCCCATTGAAGCTTTGGCATTGATCGCATCTTCTTTTGTGATTCGACCATCTTTACCGCTTCCATTTATTGACGATATGGATATACCCTTCTCATCTAATATTTTCTTCGCAGCAGGACTTGGAGTCCCTGTAGCATAAGTATTTTCAGAAGAATTATTAACCTCTTGAGATGGAATTGCCTCACTAGGTTTTATAGATTTATTCGATTTATTGGGAGCTTTTGCCGCTGTGTCAATTTTGCAAACAACTTCTCCAACTCCGACAATGCTTCCCGGTTCAAAAAGTATTTCAATTACACCGCTCATTTCTGCAGGCAACTCCAAAGTAGCTTTATCGGAATCAACTTCCGCTATAGCGTCGTCTTTTTCCACATAGTCGCCTGTATTAACCAGCCAATTTGCGATTTCAACTTCACTTATGGATTCACCCGGAGAGGGCACTTTCATATCAAGAATCATAGAATTGAATATTAACTATCAAATGTTTGAGTTATTAAAGTACTTTGAATTTGGTTAGCTGACTGCTTTGAACCTGGAGCCGTGGAAGCTGATATTTTCGGAGAAATGCATTTAAATGGATATTCTGTATTTACTCTAAGGTAGCTCCACGCTCCCATATTGGCAGGCTCTTCTTGAACCCAAATCAACTTTATATTCTCTGCATACATTGCTAACTCCCTATTTATTTCCTTTTCCGGTAAAGGGTAGAGTTGCTCTAGACGAATAAGGGCTGTTTTATTATCCCCTCTTTTATTGCGCTCCTCTGATAGTTCATAAAATAATTTCCCCGAGCAAAACACTAGTTTTTTTATTTTCCTTTTATCCAAATCGTCGCCTATCAGTGGCATAAAATCACCTTTACTTAAGTCTTCCATTTTTGATGTTGCCATTGGATGACGTAATAAGCTTTTAGGACTCATAACAACTAATGGTTTTCTGAATTTCTGATGCATTTGACGGCGCAGTAAGTGAAAATGATTCGCTGGCGTTGATGGATTACAAACGAACATATTTTCTTGAGCACATAATTGTAGAAACCTTTCTAAACGAGCAGAAGAATGTTCAGCACCCTGACCCTCATACCCGTGGGGAAGTAATAAAACCATTCCATTTTGCACTTTCCATTTGTCCTCTGCAGCAGCTATAAATTGATCAATTATAATCTGGGCTCCATTAGAAAAATCCCCAAATTGAGCTTCCCAAATTACTAAAGATGTAGGACTTGCCATGGCATAACCATAATCATAACCTAAAACCGCATACTCTGAAAGGTGGGAATTATAAATTGCAAACCGACCCTTTGAATTAGGTAAATTATCTAATAACGATAACTCTTCTTCAGAATCCTCTAATTTTATGATTGCGTGTCGGTGTGAAAAAGTTCCTCTCTCCACATCCTCGCCCGATATCCTTACACTAAAACCTTCTTGAAGCAAAGTTCCATAAGCCATCATTTCAGACATTCCCCAATCAAGAGCATTCTTCTCAAAAGCCATCTGAGCCCTGTCTCCTATTAACCTTACTATCTTTTTAAAGAACTTTTTATCTTTTGGTAATGTCGTTAAGGTTCTCGCAACCTCATCCAGGCGGGGTCTTGAAACACTGGTGTCAGGAATATTGTAAACATCGCCATTACTTGCTCGAGGATAACCATTCCATTCATCAAGCATAAATGGAACAATTTTATTCTTTTCTATTTTTTTTGAATCATCAAACAATCCCTCCAACATTTCCTTAAATTCCCTCTCCATTTCGACAACTAGGTTTGAGTTCACCTCACCATTGGCTACGAGTTTATCAAAATAGATTTTTCTTGGATTAGGGTGTTTTGAAATCACCTGATATAATAATGGTTGAGTGAATCTCGGTTCATCCCCTTCATTATGGCCATATTTTCTGTAACATAAAAGATCAATAAAAACGTCTCGTTTCCACTTTTGCCTATATTCAATTGCAAAGCGCATAGCATGAATAACAGCCTCCGCATCATCACCATTGACATGCAAAACTGGAGCAAGCACTACTTTGGCAACATCAGTGCAATATGTAGATGACCGACCATCAATGAAATTAGTAGTGAACCCAACTTGATTATTTATGACCAAATGAATGGTCCCCTCTGTGCTATATCCAGACAATCGTTCCATTTGTATCACTTCATAAACCACACCTTGGCCGGCTATTGCTGCATCTCCATGAATCATTATCGGCAAAACCCTACTTGGGTCTTCAGGGAAATTAGAGCGTCCTTTAGCTCTAGAAATGCCTGCAACAATTGGGTCTACAGCTTCCAAATGTGAGGGATTTGGAGCGATATTTAATTTGATTTTTTTACCATTATCCAATAACCTTTCTGCGGTATAGCCCAAATGGTATTTAACATCACCATCAAAGTCTGCTTCCTCAAATTCTTTTCCCTCGAATTCAGAAAAAATTTGAGAAGCTGGCTTACCAAATATATTTGTTAATACATTTAATCGCCCTCGATGAGCCATTCCTAAAACCACCTCTTCAACACCTAAATCAGCTCCTTTTTGAAGCATGAAATCAAGTCCAGGAATTAGATTTTCAGCTCCTTCAATCGAGAATCTCTTCTGCCCCACAAATTTTGTGTTTAGAAAACTTTCAAATGCTACGGCTTCATTTAATTTGTGCAAAATGTACAATTTATCATCAGCATTTAAAATGGGTGCATTTCCATTAGGATGAATAAAATGCTGGATCCAGCTTATTACATCAGGTTCTCTAACATACATGTATTCAACACCAATTGATCGGCAGTATGTGTTTTCTAGATGAGTAACAATATCACTCAATTTAGCTGGAGATTCCATGCCCAACTGGGAAGCGGCTTGAAATTTTAACTCCAAGTCAGATTCAGATAATCCAAAATTCTTCAGAGCAAGATCTGGGCTATATTTTCTTCTACTGCGCACTGGATTAGTTTGAGTAAAAAGGTGTCCGCGTGTTCTGTATCCCTGAACAAGATTTAATACCGAAAACTCTTTTCGAACCTCATCAGGAAGAGCAACATTTTCATCATTTAAAATATCTCCAAAGTCAGATTTAGAGAAATCATACCCTTGGAAAAAGGCTCGCCATGAGGGCTCGACAAGATCCGGGCTAGACAAGTATTGCTGATACAAGTCTTCGATAAAGCCAATATGTGAAGTTCCTAAGAAGGAAAAACGATCCATAAAGTTGTTTTTATTCAGAGTATCAAAATTACATCAATTTAATCCTTTCTAAGGAAGCATATGGAATTGAATTCATACGATACTAAAAAGAAAAACATTAAATTTTAATTGTACTATATTGCCACTACTAGAACAGAATATTTTGTCAGAAAAAAAAACTCCTTATGATATGATCTTTGTTGGCTGGGGAGCCAGCACATGTATCCTTCTGATTGAAATGTCTAAACAATTTTTGCTTGATAACAAAAAAGTCCTAATTCTAGAACCAAGTGAGAAACTTGAGAATGACAAAACATTCTGTTTTTGGGCAAATCCAAAAGATCAGATATACCGTGATTACGAATCCATCGTATCCCATCGTTGGAATAAAATCAAAATCAATAATCAGACAAGTTCCTCAATAAAACCGATAGAGTACTTTCATATAGTCAGTAGTGACCTATATGATTGGTCGCGAAAACTCTTCTCCGAATACAAGATTGAACATCGAAGAGAAAAAGTTTTAAATATTGAAAATGATAATTCGATTTTGATCAAAACATCAAAAAACAAATACTCTGCAGAATGGGCCTTTGACAGTAGACCTCCGGATTGGAAAAACTTTGAAGATGACAGATTTAATATTTCACAATCATTTTTTGGTTTAAAAGTTGAGTTAGAACAAATTCAATTAGAAACTGATGTCTATCATATGATGGATTTCCGTGTGCCTCAAGATAAATCAACTCAGTTTGTTTACATTTTACCCTACTCATCTAAAACTGCTCTTATAGAATTAACTCGATTCGGAAAAAAAATAATTCTTGAAGACGAAGCAAAAAAAACTCTTCATCATTTCATAAAAAAATATTTTGGATCATACAAAATTATCGACTCGGAAAAAGGAGTAATTCCTATGAGCTCAAGACTACCATATCAAAAATCTCATAAAAAACTTGTAAATATTGGTACTCGAGCAGGCAATGTAAAACCTAGCACCGGTTATGCTTTCAAAAACATGTATAATCACTCTAAGTTGATATGTAATGATGGACAGTTAAGGCCAAAAAAAGTCAAGCTAAATAAGAGGTTTCTTTTT
>CALKDS010000083.1 GCA_938084135.1 uncultured Flavobacteriales bacterium | reverse complement strand
TAATAACATCGAACCCACAAGAGTGAGATTTCCTGAAAATAGCAACTCAATTGCATCATTAAAAAAAACACCCACTATTGCGGCTGGAATCATTGAAATGATAATTGCAAATGAGAACTTCCGATCTTCATTATCACCCTTAAAAAAATTTGTAATTATATTTTTTATATCCTCTCGAAAAATAACCATAGTAGCTAACGCGGTTGCCGCATGAACTGTTACGGTAAACATCATGCTTGCAGATGCGTCTAGCTCAGATCCTAATAAAACCTTTGACAGCTCTAAATGACCACTAGAGCTAACAGGTAAAAATTCTGTTAACCCCTGAACTATTCCTAAAAAAATAGCCTCTATGAAATTCATTATTTATGACTTAGGGCGACGCAGAATAGCAAAAACCTCAACGACGAATCCAATTACCACGAGCAGCGGGGCAAGAACAATTCGTCTAGAATTGAACAATTCCTCATTAAAAACCTCAGAATCTTCTGAGCCTCCTCCAGACATCAAAATAAAGCCCAAAATTATAAATACCAGTCCTATGCCAAATAGTATATAGTTATCGCGATTAAATAAGAATTTGTTTTCTTTCATGATAATTTATTCGTAAAGTTGATTTGTTTTTAGAGCGAGATACCTTCTGACAGATATTGCCGTAGATCCTGCGGTAATAAATAAGCCTAACGTAGCCAATATAATTGCCTCTTGAGCCCATAACATCCAATTTAATGAGGTTTTTAATTCCGGGTAAAATTGTCTCACTAACTGGAATAATAAAGCAAGTAATAAAGCCGCAAAAAAGCCTCCAATAAAACCTAGTTTTATACCCTGAAAAAGAAAAGGCTTATGAATAAACGCTTTAGTCGCCCCGACTAATTGCATTGTTTTGATGGTAAAACGTCTCGAGTAAATCGCTAGCCTTATTGAACTATTAATTAATGCTATTGAAACCAATAGCAATACGATAGCCGCAATTATCATCGCGATAGTAATCTTGCCGATATTATTGTGAATAGCTGAAATAAGATCCCTATCATAAACCATATCCTCAACGATTGATTCTTTTCTCAATCTAATTTCTAATTGTCTTAAAACTTTTGGTGATACAAACGATGAATAAAGCTTTAGATCGAGAGCATCGCTTAATGGGTTAATACCTAAAAAATCGACAAAGTCTTCCCCCAATTCATCTTGAAATTGATTTGCAGCATCCTCTTTACTAATGAAAACTATTTCTCTTATTTCTGGAGCCATAGACCATTTTTCAAGAAAAACATCTCTACCAGATTCTGTAGTACCAGGTTCGAGAAAAAGTGTGAATGTAAAATTCTCCTTCAGTTCATCTGTGAGATTGCGAGCTTGATTCAATAAAGTAAGCATTACGCCAAGCACGAATAAAACTAATCCGACACTTACTATCACTGATAAATATGAATAACGCAGTCTACGCTTATTGAATTGCTCTTCACGATTCGATATACTCATTCCACAAATCTAACTACTTAATAGGTTATTACCTATGCTAACTAGATCTGAACGTACTACTTTTGTGAATATGGAATATATCCCAAGTAAAATAGAGGCTAAATGGCAGGCTTATTGGCGAGATCATAATACTTATACCTCCAACTATCCATCAGAATTACCTAAGTATTATGTTCTTGATATGTTTCCTTACCCGTCGGGCGCAGGGCTTCATGTAGGTCACCCTTTGGGCTATATAGCATCAGATATTTTTGCGAGATATAAAAGGCACAAAGGATTTAACGTACTACACCCCATGGGCTACGATGCATTCGGACTGCCTGCGGAGCAATATGCGATCCAAACTGGACAACATCCGGCGGTCACCACAAAATTGAATATTTCTCAGTATCGAAAGCAATTAGATCGTATCGGTTTTAGCTTTGATTGGAGCCGAGAAGTTAGAACATGTGAACCTGAATATTATAAATGGAGTCAGTGGATATTTCTCCAACTCTTCAATTCTTACTTTAATAAAAGATCAAATAAAGCAGAGCCCATTGAACTCCTTATAAATCAGCTAGAGAAAAAAGGAAGTTCGGATATTATTGCAGCGAGACATAAAAAAGAAGAATGCTCAGCTTCAGAATGGGCAAATATGAGTGCTGCCGAAAAAGAAGACTTTTTACAACAATTTCGTCTAGCATTTCTCTCTGAAAGCATAGTTAATTGGTGTCCAGATCTTGGGACTGTCCTTGCAAATGACGAAGTAAGCAATGGGCTCTCGATAAGAGGGGGACATAATGTTATTCAAAAATCCATGCTACAATGGAGCCTTCGAATTACTGCTTATGCAGACCGACTTCTTGAGGGTCTAAATGATCTAGATTGGTCAGATTCAATAAAAGAGACCCAAAAAAATTGGATCGGAAAAAGTGAGGGAGCTTATGTGAAATTCGATATATCTGAATTCAAAGGCGAATCACTTGAAGTTTTTACAACACGACCCGATACAATATTTGGAGTAAGCTTTATTGTTATCGCCCCCGAACATCCGATTCTAGGGAAAATAACTGCTAAATCTGAGAAAAATGAAGTGACTCAATACCAACAAGAGTCAATGAAACGAAGTGAAAGAGAACGGCAAACAAATGTAAAGATGACCTCAGGCGTATTTACTGGCTCATATGCTAAGCACCCGATTTCAGCGAAGAAATTACCTATTTGGACTTCAGATTATGTGTTAATGGGCTACGGTACAGGAGCTATTATGGGAGTTCCAGGTCATGATAGTAGAGATTGGAATTTTGCTAAATATTTCAATTTATCTATAATTCAAGTGGTCGGAGGAGGAGATACAAAACAAGGCCCTATTGAGGATAAAGATGGTTCTATCATAAATAGTGATTTTCTAAATGGCTACAATATCCAAGAAGCTATATCAGTAGCAGTAGACCATATGAAAAAAAATAACTGGGGAACCCCACATGTACAATTTCGACTGAGAGATGCTGTTTTTGGAAGACAAAGATATTGGGGAGAACCGATACCAATAGTATTTAGAAATGGAGTTCCAGAATCGATGAATGAATCCGAACTGCCATTGAAACTTCCCGAGGTTGAAAGTTATTTACCTACGAAAGATGGAGATCCTCCACTCGCTCGGGTTGACAATTGGAACTCAGCTGCAGGCTTACCGATTGAGACAACAACCATGCCCGGATGGGCAGCTAGTTCATGGTATTTTCTGCGATTCATGGATCCACAAAACCCTAACACGTTCGCAGATGAAGAAAAAATGAACTATTGGAATCAAGTAGACTTATATGTCGGTGGTTCTGAGCATAGTACCGGCCACTTACTTTATTCTAGGTTTTGGTGTAATTTTCTCAATGACCGAGGATTTGTTCCGTTTGCAGAACCATTCAAAAAAATGATTAATCAAGGAATGATTCAAGGGATATCTGCATTTGTTCACCGATTGAATGATACGCATTTGTATATTTCAGCAGATTGTGTTAATGGTCGTTCTACTCAACGGATTCCAGTAGATATAAATTTAGTAAACGAGAAAAATGAACTTGATTTAAACGGATTTAAGAATTGGCTACCCGAATTTAACAATGCAAATTTTGAGCTTCAAAAGGGTATAATTTATGTTGATCGCGAAGTTGAAAAAATGTCCAAATCAAAATATAATGTGATCAGTCCTGATTCTATTTGTGATCAATATGGAGCTGATGCTCTCAGACTTTACGAAATGTTTCTCGGTCCATTAAAACAATCCAAACCATGGGACACGAATGGAATCAGTGGAATAGTAAACTTTTTGCGAAAATCTTACAGACTTTTAGAAAAAAAACGATCAGATATCGAAACATTAGATGAAAAGAAAACCATGCACAAATTGATTGATAAAATAACAAGAGATATGGACGCTTTATCATTTAACACCTCCATATCTGCAATGATGATTGCCGTTAACGAATTAACTGCTCACGAGAGTGTTAATATCAATTCACTTCGCCTATACTCTGTCATATTATCACCATTTGCTCCTCATTTAGCTGAAGAGATTTGGCACTTACTAGGTGGGGAAAAAAGTGTAACGCATGAATCTTTTCCCATTTGCAACAAAGAATATCTGATTCAAGACTCAATTAAATATCCTGTGCAGTTTAATGGGAAAACAAGATTTTTTATTGAAGTGTTAGCAGAAATAGGAAAAAAAGATTTGGAAAAAAAGATTCTTGATCATGAAAAAACAAGTAACTATGTACAAGGTAAATCTATCAGGAAAATTATAATTGTGCCAGGTCGAATTGTTAATCTTGTATTAGATTAAATCATATTCTAGAAGAAGCTTGCGCCAAGGAATCTAATTGCTGTTTTATTGGTGTCATGTTTACTTCAAAATCCTTCCATAGGTTTTTTGGTAAAGGCTCTGTTCGCTTCAAAGGTTCTTTTAATGGATCTATCTGTTTACCATTTTTCCAAAATCGGTAACATACATGAGGCCCCGTTGCAAGTCCAGTTGAACCTACATATCCGATCACCTGTCCCTGTTCTACATATACACCTTTACGAATCCCTTTCGCTCTTCTTGTCATATGCAAATATTGAGTTGTATATGTTCCATTATGTCTAATTTTGACATAATTACCATTTGACCTGTTATATGTTGAACTTATAACTGTTCCGCTTGCAGTGGCAAGTATTGGTGTTCCTTTTGGGGCAGCGTAATCCGTTCCTAAGTGGGCCTTCCACCTTTTTTGAACGGGATGAAATCTGTTCTTACTGTATCGAGAAGTGATTCTTGCAAATTCGAGAGGGGCCTTTAAAAACATACGCTTTAACCCTTCACCGCTCTCACTGTAAAAATCACGGATACCACTTTTTTTATCTTCGAAATAAAAAGAATAAAATTCCTTTCCAAAATGAACAAATCGAGCACCAAGAATTTTTCCTGTGCCAACAAATAATGTATCATCAACATAACGCTCTTCAAAGATCACCTCAAACCGATCTCCTTTTTGGAGACGGAAAAAGTCAATTGTCCAAGCATACACCTCACTTAATCTAACCGCTATTGCGGGTGAGACATTTTGACTAGCTAAAGTCTCATACAAAGAACTCTCAATAACTCCTGAAACAGAACGTTTTGAAATTATTGTAGGCCTAATTACTTTTTTTGCATAGAGACTATCTTGGATATGAAAAATAACGTATTCCGTATCTGTAGCTTCATATATGAAATAATCTGGGACATTAGAACTATCCTGCTTTCTAAAGACCCAATACCTATCACCGAATCTCCACATTCGAGGATTAAATTCACCTTTAGAAATATCTAATAATCTCATTACACGTCGATAAGGAATCCCGAGATCATCCAAAATAGATCCAAATGCCTCTCCTTTTCCAACAGTATATTTTGTTGCTGCATATTCATTTAACGAAATCCCGAAAAGTCTTTTTGAATTCTTCGCTTCATCTGTTTTAGAAGATAAGTTCAGACCCCCTCCAAATGACTTAATTAGTAACCATAAAAAAATAAATAACGAGATGAATATTCCCAATAACATAAATCGGGAATTATTTTGTTTATTCTGTTTCAATCTGATCAAAAGGTTTAGAAAAAATCAAAGCTAAGGATGGGAGTTCATTAATCCCAAGGATGGATGTGGTTTTATTTTACATATGAATCATAAAAGGATTTACCCCAATCGTCTTTTTCCTTCTTTGACCATAAAAATGGGAAAAATATTCGCTTTTGAAATCTTGGCGGTAAATATTTTTGCCAATTTGTTCCCCCTGTTGCTCTGACATCTGATGATTGCTTTGCTAAATACTTTACTGCTGATCGATAATGTTGCAATGGCCATAACACATTGACATGCTGATCTAATTCTCTCAAACTATCCTGAAGCTCTTGAGTTAATAATCCTTCATCAAATAGTCTTTTCGATTGATCCGATATTGTATTGCCTCGGTTTTCTTCAGCCTGACTTCTAAAATGATCACCATATTTATTTTCAAATTGAAGCAGAGTCAATGTCTTTTGCCCACTGTCTTCAATCGTCGCACCTCTTTTCCAATAAATTTCATCTAAAAGGACTGAAACATCCTTTTCATCTGATAGAGCTTCTCGCTTTTCTATATTCACAAGGTCATTCAACCTCGCAAGAGCTAATTCAATCATTCTATATTGAGCTGATTGGAAACCTGACGCGGGTATTAAAGACATCCTAAACTTCAAAAACTGCTTTCTATCCATTCCTTCAACCATAACACTGAAGCTATGCTCCAAAGCTTCAAAATATCTATTACATCGCCGAATAGATTCTTCTAGTAATTCAATTTCTGGCTTTTTATTTTTCAATTGAGGTTGGAGCTCATGAAGACACAGCTTAAAGTACAATTCTGTAATCTGGTGATAAATTATAAACACAGATTCGTCAGGATGTGAAGTCCTTGGCTGTTGCAGACTCAAAAGGCTATCTAAACGTATATAGTCCCAATAGGTTATATAGTCTGCTTCAATAAGACCATCCAAAAAATCTAAAAGCTCTTGACCAGAAGTAGCATATTTTAAACGTAATGATTCGATTCTAGAGGAAAGTTCTTGATCCATATCCGCAATTTAAGACTAAGTTGGGTTAAGTGATAATTTGTTTATTGGGTTTTGTTATCGATAAGGAAAATACCGACCCGCTTCCCAATTTTGAAGTCACTTTTATTGTCTGTCCATGTGCCTCAATAATATGTTTTGCAATTGCCAGTCCTAATCCTGTTCCACTTATTTTTCCTGCTTGGGTTCTACTTCTGTCTGCCCTGTAGAATCTTTCGAAAATTCTATACATATCCCCTTTTGAAATACCCACACCATTATCTTCGATAAACACATATATTAAATCCTCTCGATCTTGAATTGTAATTTTAATAAAAGACTCTTTCCCCTGAGAATCCGAATATTTAATTGCATTACTTATTAGATTCAAAAAAACCTGTTCCATTCTTTCCAAGTCGGCAAAAACATTAAGATTAATATTAGGATTATAATTCCTAACTATCTCAATTTTTGATTGCTCTATTCTCTCTGACATTTGCTCCAGAACATCATTTATTTGTGATATCAGATCATAAGACTCTTTGTTTAATAAAAGCCTGTTAGACTCAAGATGAGCTAATACATCCATATCTCTCACGAGACGTATCATTCTCAAGACATTTCGATTTGCCTTTTTTAGATATTTATGATTAGTTTCCTTATCATCTACTCCATCAATAAGGGTAAGCAAATAACTTTGAATGTTAAAAATAGGGTTCTTTAGTTCATGAGATAGATTGGCAATAAAC
The DNA here is from genome assembly GCA_938084135.1 of uncultured Flavobacteriales bacterium. Lineage (GTDB taxonomy): Bacteria > Bacteroidota > Bacteroidia > Flavobacteriales > Schleiferiaceae > TMED14. Next base: position 31,410 of record CALKDS010000083.1, on the reverse strand, counting down.
TCTTTTCGTACATCATCCCTGGTTTGCAAATTAAGAAAATCGACAGCCTTGATTTGATTCTGACTATTAACTTCCAGTCCAGATTTCTTAATTAATTGAGCATCATTTAAGAAACTTTGCTCATAATTCTTTGTCTTTCGAGAAAACTCATTGATCTGATTTGATTTTAGGGAAATAAAGTATCGAGCCAACATCTCAATAAAAAATCCAATTGCAGTTGCAGAAAAAATACTCAAAAGAGATATTTCTAAAATAGGAATTAAATTCTCATCAAATAAGTGGGCTGAAGATGGAGTTATATATAGTATTGCCAATAAACTAAACCATACAATGGTTCCAAAAAGAGTTGCCACTGAAAGAGCGATTTTTCTTGGAAGATCTAACATTATTCTTTTAGAAATTTGTAACCCACACCTTTTATAGTCTTAATACGTCCATCTCCTATTTTTTCTCTTATTTTTCGAATATGCACATCAATTGTTCTTTCTCCAACAATTACCTCTTCCCCCCATAATTCGCTCATTATTGAATCTCGTGAAAATACTATCCCTGGCTTGCTAGCAAGTAAATACAATAACTCAAACTCTTTACGTGGCATTTCAATGGATATTCCTGAATTTTCCACTTGATATTTTTCCGAATCAATTTTTAAATCTCCTAGCTCAAGTAAATGAAAAGTATTATTCTGAATCTTTGTATTCCTTTTCAGCAATGCTTTGATTCTACTTATTAATACCTTAGGACGAATTGGTTTGGTTATGTAATCATCTCCTCCAGAATCAAAACCAGCTAACTGAGAGTAATCCTCACTTCGAGCGCTTAAAAAAGCAATTAAAGTATCTTTCGTTTCGGGATTTTCCCGGATTGCCTGACAAGCCTCGATACCATCCATTTCTGGCATCATAACATCCATAAGAACAAGATCAGGATTATGCTTTTTGCACATTTCCAAACCCTGAGCCCCATCTTTTGCTATTTCGACATTATAGCCCTCTTTTAAAAGATTGAAGCCTATTATTTCTCTTATATCTGGGTCATCATCAACCAAAAGTATAGTTGTCTTGCTCATGAAAATTAATTTTTAACTAAGCAATGAATTTAAAAAATTTGAAACCAGTTCAATTTTATAACTATCACAAATCTAGATAGTTTTTAACAAAAATTTTACTCAAATTCATAACCAACCTTCTGTAACTTCGCATCTAGAATGAACAACTTAAAATTATCATTTTTCATCATACTTTTTCTTCGCAGTTTATTGTCTTTCGGGCAAGATCCTGTGAGATTAAAAGCTATGACTTATAACCTACTAAACTATAGAAGTTACCCTTCATATTGCCCATCTTCAAGTAACAATCCTATTGCTAAAGAAGGCTATCTCAATGAGATCGTTAATTATATCGATCCTCATCTTCTAGTTTGTAATGAACTTGACGGTTATAATTCAACAGCTCACTCAAGAATACTTACACACGCTCTAAATATAAATGGTGAGACTCGGTGGAAAAAAACAGATTTATATACGAATGGTTCTTCATTGGTCAATGGCATATACTTTGACAAAAACATTCTTGGGTTAAAGAGTCAGGGAAGCATAACAAAAGATATAAGTAATCAAAACCTTGTCAGAGCAATAGATGTATGTGAATTTTATTACAAAGATTCATTGCTGAGCATTAATCCAGATACAATCTTTTTTACTTTATTCGCAGCTCATTTTAAAGCAGGATCATCATCCTCTGATATCAATGCAAGAGATCAAGAAACCAAAGCTATTATGGCTTTCATAAATGCCAATTCCATTTCTGAAAATTATTTTTTAGCAGGGGATTTAAATATGAAAAAAAGCCAAGAAATTGGATTCCAAAATTTACTAAACTACTCTGTATCGAGTATTAGATTTTATGATCCTGAAAATCAACCTGGAAATTGGAATAATAATTACACTTTTAGAAATCTTCATAGCCAGTCTACAAGAAATAGCGCCACAAATAGCGGTTGCTTTGCTGGGGGTGGTTTAGATGATCGATTTGACCATTGGCTTTTCAATGATGATATTTCCTCAGGAAACTCAGGTATAAGCTATATTTCAGGATCATTATCAGTAACAGGAAATGATGGTCTCCATTTCAATAATGCTATAAACTCTCCAACAAATAATTCAGTTCCTAGCAATATTTTAACTGCACTTTATGAGATGTCTGATCATTTACCTGTAACAATTGAGTTAGATATTGAAAGGCTTCAAATAGGAAAAGATGAATATTCCAATATCCCAGCAAGAGCATGGACAGATTTAAACGGGACTTCCTGGTTAAGCGTTAGTCAATCATCAATTGGTGGAATTTGGTATTGCACAGATATGTTAGGACGTATAATAAAGCAGGGTGACATTAATGAAACACAATTTGTTTTACCGGCATTAAATTCTGAGTCAGGACTTGTTTTAATTAGAATTAAAAATAGAAAAAATCAAACTCGAACTATAAGGTTGCCATTATGAGGTGGATAAATTTTTTATTACTGACTTGCTTTTACACATCTCTTTTAGGTCAAGGATTTGTCGAGAATTTAACAACAGCGGGTAATGTAAGAATGACGGTTACTAATGTGGGGACATTTGGTAATGCGTTTCGAGGATACAAAGATGGAAGTGGTCAGCCAAGCGGCGAATACCCAGCTGGGTCAGGAACCGAACATCTGTTTGAAAGTGGTATTTGGATTGGAGGAATTGATCAAAGTGGTGCCATTCGAGTAAGCACCAGCGCTTATGATGCACCGCAAGGTTATGCTCCTGGCAGAGGTGGATTTGAGTTCACAAACTCAAATGGAGGTATGGAAATTATCTCATCATTGACTGACAATCCCAATTATAGTTCTACTGCAATTTCCCATCAAGATTTTGTTTCAAATTTTTCTGATGAGAATTTATTAATACCGGGAACATCAATCCCTATTTCAGGACATATTAATCCAATGGGACTTGGCGTAGCCTTATCTACATATAATTGGAATTATCGATTCAGTGACTTTTTTATAATCGCTAATGTCGAAATAGAAAACACAGGAACTGAAATATATGAAGACCTTCATATCGGCCTATGGGCAAATACTGTTGTTCGCAATATTAATTCAACACCTGCAGGATCTGGTGGATCTGTCTTCTATAACCAAGGAGGTAATGGATATATCGATAGTTTAGCTATGGCCTATTGCTATGATGCAACTGGAGATATTGGCGCTACTGACTCTTACATCGGCCAAAAATTTTTAGGCTCCGAAGATAAGTTTGGATTTCATCATCCAAAGATTGATCCCAATTTTAAAGATCATTACAATGCGTGGATTTTTAATAACTCCGGACAATCACTTTTTTTCTTTCCTACTTCTGACCAACAGAGATATTCTAAACTTATTGATGGATTAAACCAAAATCCATGTTGGGATGACCCTCAAAATGCCACTTGTCAAAATGGAGCTGGAATGGACATTCAAGGGTTATTAAATTCTAGTGGAAATCGTAGTGATTTAATAAGCGTTGGGCCCTTTGATGATTTCAAACCTAATGATAAAATCAATCTGGCTTTTGCTTTTGTAATGGGAGAGAAAACTGAAGATGGGAATCCTAATTCATCAAATACAGGCAAACAAAAAGAACGATTTATCGCGAATGCCGAATGGGCCCAGGTTGCATACAATGGAGAAGATATTAACTTCAATGGAATATTAGATGAAGGAGAAGACAGAGATGGCGATGGACAAATAACTCGCTTTATTCTTCCTAGTCCTCCTGATGCTCCTAGGTTTAGAGCAATACCAGGAAATCATAAAATTGACTTATACTGGTCGAATAACTCCGAATCAAGCGTTGACCCAATTACTCAAGATCTAGATTTTGAGGGTTATCGTATTTATTTAAGTAAACTAGGGTTTGACGTGGAGGGGATACAAAATTTATCATCCGACTTTATTCGAGCAGCTGAGTTTGACCTAATCGGAAATGGTCTTTTTTATGAAACAGGTATGGAAAATATAAAGCTAAGTACCCCAATTTTTTTTACTGGTGATTCCGTATCGTATGATTATCATTATGAAATAGATAATCTCCCAAATGGGTGGCAACATGCCGTTGCTATTACAGCTTTTGACAGAGGAAATGAGGCAACAAAACTCGAATCCTTAGAATCTAGCTTTCTTGCAAATGATATTAGAGCATTCACAGGAACGCCTCCCACTATATCTATGCAAACGCACCCCCCATATGTATACCCAAATCCATATTATGCTGGAGCTGCATGGGAAGGACAATCTAATTTCCAAGAAGAAAGTAGAAAAATAATTTTTGCAAACCTGCCTGCCAGGTGCCAAATAACAATAACATCGCCCGCGGGGGACATCTTAGATCGATTTTACCATAATCAGGAATATTCTGGGTCTGATATTCGCTGGTTCCAGAGTTTCGCAGGAGAATCTACTGATGATATAAAATTTTCAGGAGGTGAGCATGCCTGGGACTTACTCACAAATCAAAGTCAAATCCTCTCAAGAGGTATATATTTATTCTCTGTTGAGAATCTTGATTCTGGAGATTCTTTCACGGGTCAATTCACTGTTTTAAAATAATAATCATGAAGCAACTTCTCTCTATATTTTCAATTGCCTTAATTTCCTTTGGCGGAAAAAGTCAAAATATCTCTTATACCAGTATATCAGACCTTCAATATGTGAGTTCCACAGACTTGGCTAACTGTAATGACACATCAAGTTATTACGGAGATACTGTCATGACTTATGGGATTGTGGTAGTTCCAGGAGATGTCTCAGAAGTTGCCTCAGGATCTGTTCAGGGGGGGCATCGTCCATTTATTTTTATTGTTGATACCGTGGGAAACGGAGCTCCTGGTCCCTTTAGAGGAATCGAGATAATGGGCGTTTATACAAATAACCAAGGCCAGCTATTACCCCTGCCTAACATAGAATATTTACTTCCTGGGGACTTAATAAAATTTACAGGCACTCTCAGCGATTACAACAACGGCACTCAAATTGAAGCCCTCAACGGAAATAGTTTACAAGTAATAGGAAGCCGACCTACTCCCTCTCCAGCACAAATAAGTATTGGGGATTTAAATGATGGTCTTAGAGTTAATATTTTGACAACTGGGGAGCAATGGGAAAACAGCTTTGTTGAATTTAATAACGTAACGGTAACTGAAGTTATTCCTTTTAGCGGAAACAGAGTAAGTTTTAATTGCGTTGATGGAAATGGGAATAAAATAAATGTATCCGATAGATTTCTTGCCCAGAAAACTCCTTCTTGGCAGACGGTAAATCCCTATTCTCCTCAAACTACAGGTTCTTTTTTGACACCTGTCCCTGGAACTTTTTACTCAAGCCTCAAGGGAATGGTTCGCCATGATGGAAATGGATGTCTTTTAAATTCTGGATCTCGAGGTTATGAATTAAATCCTTTTGACTCCAGCCACTATCAAATTGCTTACGCACCTCCTTATATTTCCAATTTTGAAAGAGATCCTTTAGTCCCTACCCCAAATCAGTCTGTAGATATTATTTGCTCAATAACTGATTTTGATGGTACCGTTGATTCCGTTTTTTTATATTTTTCTTCCGATACAACCTTAAGCTCCAGTCAATTCGCGAAAATATCGATGACACTTACTGCTGGGAGTACTGACGAATACGAAGCGATAATTCCAAACTATTCAAACGGGACTTTTGTTCGTTATTATATCAAAGCTTTAGACAATGAATCAAATGTTTCTTTTTATCCAACAACACCTGTGGGTCAAGCAGAGCCAAATGTTGATTATTACACTGTTCGCCAAGATGGTCTTTTAATCCAAGATTTACAGTATTCAATAGCAAGTAATGGTAATTCTCCTTACGCGGGAATGAACGTCAATGTTAAAGGAATTGTCACGGCCTCAACGAAACAACATGACCTAGGATTTTTATATATTCAAGACCAAGGAGGTGGCCCATGGAGTGGGATTTGGTGTGTAGGCTCTGGGATAACACAATTTTTCCGAAATGAAGAGGTTCAAGTTTCAGGAACAATTGAAGAATACTACGGCATGACCAGGTTAAATGTTTCTTCAATAAATAAAACAGGACAACTTCAACAAGCTGTCCCAACAATTGTAAATCCTAGCGATAGTATTAGTAAGTATGGATTTGCTTGGGAGAGACATGAGGGCTGCCTTGTTAGAATGGAAGATCCAAACGCGCAAGACCTTTTGATCAGTCAAACAAATCTAGGATTTGGAGATTATGGTATCTCCAACACCCAAAATGCTGGATATTGGAATCGAGCAATTGTCTCAGCGGGTAGGCAATCAGCTACTTCATTCAGTTCCCTTTTTGTTCAATTAGTCACTGAATTGCGATACGATAGTATTGACGGCCAAATGGAAGTAAATCCAATTGCGGTAAGTGATACTATGAAAATGACTGCTCTAGATGGTATTATGTTTTATGCCTTTGGCAATTACCGTGTTTTACCAAGAAACAATGATGATTTCATTGGTATTAATATTCCGCTTGATACCACAGCTTTACCGGTATCTAGTATTGGATTGATTGAATCTGATAGGAATTCCAATAGCCTCTTCTCAGTTTATCCTAACCCAGCCCAAAATAATATGACTTTAAAAGGGCCTAAGAATAGTAGCTATATGCTTATTGATTTTTTAGGCCGAAATGTTCTTTCGGGTAAATTAAATAACCATGTACAAGAAATCTCTGTAGAGTATTTATCTAATGGTACATATTTCCTTCATATCAATTATGAATCTGACAAGCAGATATATCAAGTAATCATATCTCGCTAAGAAATTATAATGAAAGTCATTGCGCCTGTTTTCTCATTTGATCCATTGAAGATTTTGTTTCTTTCGATGGTACTTGTTTTTTTAGGCTGCGATAGAGGGAAAGCCAATGAGAATTTGCCACCCGACACTAAGCTCGCAATTGATTCAATCAACTTAATTGGCCCGAATAGATTGAATTCTATAGTTCAAATGTCATGGTATGGAACTGATCGTGATGGTTATGTCGTAGGTTATGATATCTCTATTGACAGCACATCAAGCCCTGATGGAGGAACTAATTATAATTGGAAACGTACCTTTAAGCAAGACAGTACTTTTAATTTTTCTATACCAGAAGGACAAGACACTACTGATATCAAATTAAGGGTCAGGTCAATAGATAATGAAGGATTAATTGACCCAACTCCCGCTTCCGTTAGTATTCCTCTCAAGAATTCTCCACCAATAGCATTGATCGATAAAGTAACCCAAAGTGCTGGCACCAACATTGGAGTTTTAACATACAAGTGGGATGCTACAGATCCCGATGGAGACCAAACAATTCAATCTGCTGAATTTAGATTTAATGAAGGTTCTTGGTTTGCTTTAGATCCTAATCAAAGTCAGGTGACATTTGTTTTAAATGAGGATCTGATCTCTCCGTTTCAAGCTGAACTATACTATGGTAACAATTCAGAACCATCATATTCAGAAGTTACAGGAATCAAAATAGACAGCGCGAATATTTTTCAAGTGAGAGTAACAGATATAGCAGGAGCTTCCAGCACAGCTGATAGTGCACTACCCGCGATATTGACAAGACCAAGTTCAAATCTGCTTTTTGTATCTAGCCAAACAACTGTAATAACTAATTTGTATTCTGGATGGCTATCCGAAATTCCCATTGGTTTTGACATTCTCGATTTAGAGGCAAATAATGGAGAGTCTCGTCCATACTATTGGAACCCCACTTTCAAGCATATGCTTAGCCAATATGAAAAGGTTTTAGTCGTAACGAACTCTGATAATGCTTTAGATCCTTTTACTGGTCTCACTCAGCCACTGCTTGCGCACATGGCGCTAGCTTTGCAACAATATTGCACGAATGCAGGAAAACTATTAACAACCACTGCGTTTGGGCCCTCAACAGATTTATCCCCTTATTTAGGTTCATTTCCAATGAATGGAATTGTAAGCTCAAGTGGTCAGGTCAGGCTTGTTCCAGATAGTGCCATAATTCCCCAGGTTTCAGGAAATTACCCTGACCTCAACCCCTCCAGCATTCTTATTGGAATTAGCCCCATTATTCCCTCTGCTGATGCGGAACCATTTTACAGGGCTCAGCTTACAAAACTCAGTGGTTGGCAAGGCGACAATATAGTTGGAGTACGACGAAAGTATTTAGGTGACCCTAATAAGATAAATGAAGTCTTTTTCTCTGTAGAATTGCATAGAGTAGCAGCTAGTGACACTGCTCTCAAACTTATACTTGAACAAATTATACAGTATGACTTCAACTGGTAGAATCATAATTCTTTTATTAGCATTTATCAGTTCATTTTCAGCATGGGGGCAAAATATGAGCGGTCTAAAGGGAACTATAACTGACAGTGAAACGGGAGAAACCCTACCTAATGTGGGTATAACACTTGTAGGAACATATCTTTCTGCGGTAACAAATTTTAATGGGGATTACAACATTCCGCAAGTACCCTCTGGAGATTTTTCTATAAAAGTTCAATTTATAGGTTATGGAACGCAAGTAATAAATGGGATCCGACTTGAAAAAGGAGAAATAAAGATTTTAAATGTCAAACTTTCTTCTTCCGTTGATGTCCTTCAAACAGTAACTGTAGTTGGTCAAAAATCTCAGGTAGATCTTGAGTCCGCAAAAAGTGAAAGATCAATCAATAGAGATGATATTAGTCAGATGGGAGTCCGGGGGGTGGAGGAAGTCATATCTCTTCAAGCTGGAGTTTCAAAAACCAGTGATGGGATTCAAATCCGGGGGGCCAGAGTCTATGAAACAGAATATCTCGTCGATGGTATTTCTGCACAAGATCCTCTTGCTGGAACTGGTTTTGGAGTTCAAGTTCAATCATCAGCGATCCAAAGCATTAAAGTAACAACTGGAGGAGCCTCAGCTGAGTATGGCGGAGGTTCTTCAGGAGTTGTTTCAACAAAAATTCGCGAAGGAGGTAAGCACTTAGAGATTTCAGGAAGATTAAATCGTGATTATTTATACCTACAACAAGATATAAATTCAAGATCGCCTTCAAGTTTCAATACAGATCAAGCGGAAATAAATATTTCATTCCCTATTCCATTTACCAAGAATAAAATGACTGTATTTAATGCCGCTACTATGGACCTAACAGATGATTATTTTCCAAATGTTGCAAATCAGTTATATTCTAGTCTGTTTACCGATGGTACTAAAATATGGTCCCCAAGACAAAGGAATTCATGGACGCACACTGCCAAAATTCGATGGCAAATAACTCCAGCAACAAAGTTGACTTTAACGAATCAACACTCATTAAATATCAATCAGAATTCAAGAACCCTGCAAATAGTTGGCTTTGATGCAATTCTGGCACCTGGATATCAATATAGAAGAAGTTTAAACCTGGATAATGCCACAACCTACACTCACCATAGCAACTTAACTGCTCTGAATTTCACTCATGTTTTCAACCCTAATTGGGGTTTAACAATAAGTGCTGGAAGGATGTTCACGAATTTGAGAGCAGACGCAAATGGGAGACCATTTAGGACGGAAACGTTAGATGCACTTTTAGATGAAGATAATATTGCCTCTTATCCAATAGGAATTTTTAATCCATATGACCCATCCGGAATTTACTTTATACAGCCAGGAAATGGACTGGTGAATAATGGTGGTATTTCTTCTACATGGCATGATCACTATGCGGAAGAATATACTCTTAAAGCTAAAATGAATTATTATCCTGATGATGGAATGCAACAAATAGTTTTTGGTTGGGAGCATCAACTTAATGCTTATCAGTGGGTAGATGTTATTAAACCATGGGTTGGAGCTCCGATAATAGTTAATGATAGCACAACTACTCCTTCAATTAGCATAGGTTCATCAAATGATATTTGGAAAGTTCAGCCCCAAAAAGGTGGAGCATTTTTTGAAGACAGGATCAATTACAAGGGAATACAAGCGAGTATTGGGCTAAGATTAAATTATTGGGCACCTGGAAAATTTGCAGATCAGGCTGTTTCTAATTTAAACGCACCAGTAATTGACGAAATAAGAAATAATTATCTGGATAAGACATTATTATTAGGCGGATTAAGATGGAAGGCTAGACTTTTGCCTCGAATTAATGTTTCATTTCCTGTAACACCAAACAATGTTCTCTACTTTAATTATGGGCATAATATGAGACTTCCCCACCCTAGATTTTTATATGCTGGATTGGACCCCGTTTATCAAGATAGAAGTTTTCTGAGCTTTTTAGGTAATCCTGACCTAGACCCCGAAGTTAACGTATCATATGAAGTAGGCTATAAAGCTGCTATCACGAGAGACCTAGCATTTACTGCCAGTGCTTTTAATAATAACAGATTTGATTATATCGTGTCTCGAAGAGTTATTGTAAATGATCAAACAGGGAGACCCGTAACAAAGACAATGTATATCAATCAAGATTATGCTAAAATTCAAGGAGTTGAATTGGGGCTAGATTACCGATTTGGTAAGCACATTAGACTATTTGGAAATTTAAGCTTGCAAATAGCCAGAGGAAAATCTAACTCCGCCAGAGAATCATCGCTTCAAATTGAACAAAATGGTGAAGTATCCTTGACTCGAGAAAATTTTCTGGCTTGGGATAGGCCATGGAGTAGCAATTTAGGTATCTTTTTTAATCCAGATTCAAGTCTCAAGATTAATAGTTTCTCTCTTGAGGGGCTTAATGGGTATCTACAATTTAATGGATCTTCAGGCTATCGATATACCCCATACGAATATATAGGCACCAATGACCTGGGTCGCCCGCAATACAGGCCTTTGATTGATCAGTATCTTTCCAAGATAGCCAATCCATGGTTAAATTGGGATACAAAATGGAGTTACACATTGCTAGGTGGTAAGAGATCTAAAGGAATTACATTTTCTTTAGAAATAAGAAATATTTTTAATCGATTCAATTCACAAATAATAAACCCAATTACAGGAAAGGCATATGAATATGGAGATGATGTTCCCAATGAGTGGCGTGACCCTAGACCGGAATTTAATGGCCCGCAAGAAAGTGGCCTAGACCCTAGAAACCCAGCAAGATATCAGGCTCCGAGGCAAATACTTTATGGATTGACATTCAAAATATGAAGATTTTTTTATCCATATTAACCATTACATTCTCTTTGATTTCTAAAGGGCAGCTGTTACCTTCCTATGGAGGTGAGCGGGCGGGTCAATCTGCATTTACCTTTTTAAAAAACGACCTAAATGTTCGATCTGCTGGCATGGGTGGTGCCTCTGCTGCACTCCCAGGTGATGCATATTCAGCATTGCAGAATCCTGCTGGTCTGTCATCTCTAAATTCTTCTTCTTTTACTTTAAGTCATTTACAGCTTGCAGGGGGGTTGAAACAAATTGGATTTGTCGCAACATTACCGGACCAAAAATCATCTTCATCATGGGGTATCGTTCTAAATAGAATTCAATCTCCCTCATATTCTGAACGAACTGAATTTCGACCAGAAGGAACTGGATATAATCTTTATTCATCTCAATCCAGCATTGGAATGACTTATTCTAAGCAATTAACTGAACAATTTCAATTAGGATTGACATTGAAATCAATTTCTGAATCATATACCACAGGAAGTCAATCGGGAACATACAGTTCATTATCAGCAGCAGCAGACGTAGGCTTTTTATATACTACGGACTTAAATGACCTCTGTTTTGCAGTTTTATTAAGAAATTTTGGAGCCTCTTCGAGTCTTAATGGAGCATACCAGGCAGTATTATTTAATAGGTCAGAAATTCAGGGTCTTGAATCCAATACTCTACCAACGGAATTTGCAATGGGGTTAAGCTTTATCCCTTGGCAAAGAGGAGATAATTCAATTAGGATAGCCGCTCAATTAGTTCATCCAAATGACAATGCTGAGAATTACCGAATAGGTTCTGAATTTTTGGCCTCCAAGAATTTCGCAATAAGAATGGGATTCAGAATAAATGAAATGGGACAGACATGGCCTGTTGGAGGATTAGGATGGAAAATGCAGTTAGGCAATTATAAAATGCACTTCGACTTTGCGGTTCAAAAGACAGATTTTATGGGATGGAGAAATACGGTTGGTCTAGTATTTACTCAAAAAAAGAATTAAATCATGAAAAAAATTAACTACATATGCACTGTTTTGTCTTTAGCTTTTTTAAACTCATGCGAAGGTTATTTAGGGACAAAGACAGATTTAGGATTTATAGAAGTTCCCAATTATAGCGTTAGAGATATTGCTTACGTTCCGATCCAACCGGCATTTTCAGGTTTTGTTTACCCTAATGATATTTGTATCGGTTTCGATGAACTGTTCTATGTTGTTGATGCGGCAACCGAGCAAATTATTTGCCTTAACGAATCTGGCGTTGAGCAAGGTAGGCTAAGCGTGCCAGGAGTAAAATATGTGCGCCAAGATCGACGATTCAATTTACTTGCAATCGGATCTTTTGATACGGCAATAAATTCTGTCGCCTATAATCTTAGCTGTATTTATCGAATTAATCAACTGCAGCCAAATGGCGATTATAATCTACAGAATGCTTCAGTAATCAATAAGACTGTCCATCCGTTTTATTTTAAAAATACATTTTCAACTTCAGATGCTCAAGTGGAGTTTACCCAAATAGCCGTTTTAGGGAGCCCCAATTCAGAAAAAAATAACAGATACTATGTTAGCAGGAGTGGCCCATCTGAGAATAATGCCAATCAAGGTCCAGATGATGCGATTATTTTATTTGATAATAATGACGAATTCCTTTCACCAATATCCGTAAGTACTTCCTCTGGACTGTACACAAACTATTTTAAGACACCAAGTGGACTAGTATCATTTACTCAACCTCCTCAGTATACTGCTGGTACTGGTGATGACTTTTGGTTCACCAGCATTGATGGAGATCAAGCACTACAGGTACAAAACATTGAATTTATAGAAACTGACTTTGGAGCTGATTACATTCCCAATATTTACCCCAAGGATACAAGTCTCGCATTGCACTCAATTAATGAACCAAATAGATTTAAATCTCCTATATCAATTGCCATGGCAGGGGATGCCAGTAGGTATTTATTTGTTGTGGATAGCGAGAAAGATTCGCTTTATCAGTTTACTGCAAATGGATTAGAAGGTGTTCCGCCGCCACCTGCCAGCGGAGAAAAGAAATATGTTCAGGTTTCATTTGGAGGAGAGGGAGATGGCCCCATGCAATTTAACGAACCCAGAGCTATAGCTTTTTGGAAAAAAATACTTTATGTTGTGGATGCTGGAAATGGCAGGATATCTCGTTTTAAGTGTACTCTTGACTTCGAATAAAATATTAACATTTAATTTTAATTTTAATAATAAATCCATTCACAGAACCATCTGAGATCCCTTACTTTTACATCTTAGAAAATCCAAAACTTATGAAACACATTTACTCGTTATTTCTGACATTTATATCAATAGCTGCTTTTGCAACTAATCATAATGTGTCCGTGACTATGTCATTTACCCCATCAACATTGTCAATTAACCAAGGAGATACTGTAACCTGGACACAGGCCAGCGGAACCCATAATGTCAATGGAAATCAGTCTACTTTTCCCGGAAATCCAGCAAATTTTGGCTCTGGCATGGCAACGGGAGGGGTATGGGTTTACTCACATGTCTTTTCATCACCTGGAGTTTATAATTATCAATGTGACCCTCATTCATCTTTCATGACTGGAAGCATCACAGTGAGTTCAACCCCATGTTCAGATCTATTCTTTAGTGAATATGGTGAAGGCTCTTCAAATCATAAGTACATTGAAATATACAATCCAACATCAAGTGCAATTTCACTTGCAGGATATACCGTTTACCTAAGTGGTAATGGAGGTTCATACACGAACACTTTTACAAGTAATGCCTCTATTGCTTCTGGTGATGTTTACTTAGTTTCTACAAATCAAGCAGATAGTTTAATTCAGGCTGCTGCGGATACAATATTGTCTTACCCTTCAATCGTTCACTTTAATGGAGATGATGCTCTAATCCTCTTTGATGGAACTGATACTATTGATGTTCTCGGAGTTCCTGGAGTTGATCCCGGAAGTAGCTGGGCGGTCGGTTCAGGATCAACAGCCAACCATACTTTGGTTAGAATGGCAAGCATAACTGGTGGGTCAACTGATTGGACCACTGGGGCTTTAGAATGGGATGTTTATCCGCAAAATACATGGACCTTCATTGGGTCTCACAGCAGCAGTTGTTTTGGAGGAGGACCCACTGGTCCAAGTATTCGCTTTACTAGTTCTTCATCTCAAGTCTTAGAAGGAAATATCACGACATCCATTGATCTTTATATTCAGCCTGCAGTGACTACAAGCTCTTCTGTGAATCTCAAAATTTCGACAGGAAGTGGGTTTACAGTTGGAACAGACGCTACATTCAATCCTAATATATCTGCTTCAGGAACAATGATTAATATTCCTGCGAATGCCGACACAATTAGCATTGATGTTACAGTAATTGATGACGCTATTAATGAAGGCACTGAATATGCTGATTTTATTATTCAGTCTGTTGGAAGCGGCTTAACTATCGGTGTTATTGATAGCATGCGCTTTACTATAAATGATGATGATACACCTATACCAACTTACACAATACCTCAAGTTAAGGGTCAAAATTCAGATGGGGTTTCAGATTCTTTAGGAGTTTACTGCAAGGTAATAGGAACGGTTATCGGTGTAAATACTCAATCTGCTTCAACTGGAAATGTTGCATTTACAATTCATGATGGCTCTGTCGGCTTTGGTGTGTTTTCGCCGTCAAGCTCTTCTCATGGATATACAGTAAACGAAGGAGATGTGGTCCGGGTAATTGGAAGCATCGGCCAGTTTAACGGTCTAGCACAGGTAGGCGCAGACTCCATTATAATTGTTTCGACGGGAGCTGGAATTCCGTCACCAACTGTCATTACTAGCTTAGATGAGACTACAGAAAGTAATTTACTTAGAGTGAATAATGTTACCGTTATTGATCCAACCCAATGGACAAATGCGGGATCAGGTTTTAATGTAGATGTCACCGATGGTACAAATACTATTGCATTAAGAATTGATGCGGATGTCACTTTATATAATGAGCCCTGTCCTGTTGGTGTTTTTGATATTATTGGAATTGGTGGGCAATTCGATATGAGTAGTCCTTATACAGGAGGCTATCAGATGCTGCCTCGGCAAAAAGAAGATGTCCTCTTCCCCACTCCAACAACCTATGATATGGCAATTACTGAAATAATGTCTGGATCAAATGATCCAAATAGCAATATCAGTGAAGACTGGTTTGAGATTAAGAATTATGGTAGTACAGCAGTAGATCTTTCAGGATTTTCATGGGATGATAACAGTTTCAACCCAGGAGTATCTGTGTTCATGAGCAATACCGTCATTCAACCGGGAGAATCCATGGTAATTTGGGCCGGAGTAACTGCTCACGAAGGGGATTTCAAAGGAAATTGGGGATTAAGTAGTTCCATTCAGGTAATTTGTTCCGATGAATTAGTAAATAGTGCATTCCCAAGCTTAAGCTCGTCTTCAGACGCCGTTGCGCTCTATGATACTTCATCAACCCCGATAGAAATTTGCCGTGCCGCATATTCGTCAACGACAGCTGGGCGTTCAGTCGAGTTTGATACTAACTGCACATATCTTGGAGATGCCACTGGTGGAGTGCGTGGAGCTTATTCATCTGCAGGAGGAGATATTGGTTCACCTGGAGATGAAGCATTCCCATTTAATCTTAATACGGATGAGCTTGCCAAAATTGTAATCTATCCAAATCCTGCATCAAGTATCGCTACTATTAAAATTCCTGAAACGGGTTACAAAACTGTTCGTATCCTGAATTCAATTGGCCAGACGGTTTACAACCGTTACACTTCAGATTCAAATATCAGTATCGATGCAGAGGGTTTTCATAATGGAGTTTTCTTGGTTCAAATTCAAACTTTGAAAAATGAAAAAACATTACGTTTAGTTATTCAGCATTAATAAAAAACTCTTAATGAAAAAAGCCGATCATTAATGATCGGCTTTTTTCATTAAAGCATTTTTCTCTTAAAGTTATACGGCTAGATAAATAGCTAGCTTTTAACTATTGAGCGAAAGACGGGATTCGAACCCGCGACCCCGACCTTGGCAAGGTCGTGCTCTACCAACTGAGCTACTTTCGCAGTGGGCGACAAAAATAATAAGAAATACCTCGTTAACAATCATATAAAATGAAATTATTGATGTTTACTTCAATAAGGATTTCCATCTCTGAATTAAAAGCAATGCATCAATAGGAGCAATTGCATTTACATCTAACTGTTCCAGCTCTTTTTTTAGTGCCTCGACTTCAGGACTCTCCCATTGAACTAATGACATTTGATAATTAGTCCCAATTTCTTCAGGACTATCAGATTTATATCCATTTAATTGCTCTAGCTCTTTTAATAAATCTTTTGCCCTTAAAACAACTGTTTGAGGCATACCTGCCATCCTTGCTACATGAATACCAAAACTATGATTTGATCCACCTGGCTCTAGTTTTCGTAAAAAAACTATATCACCATCATTTTCAAGAACAGAAACATGTTTATTACTTACCCGATCACAAGATTGCTCAAGAGATGCTAATTCATGATAATGCGTAGCAAAAAGTGTAAGTGGCTTGAATGGGTGGTGATGTAAATATTCCGTTATAGATTGGGCAATACTTAACCCATCATAAGTAGCTGTACCTCTTCCAATTTCATCAAGAAGTACTAGACTCCTTTCCGTAAGGCCATTTAAAATGCTGGCTGTTTCAGACATTTCAACCATGAAAGTAGATTCTCCCTCACTTAAATTATCACTTGCACCAACTCTAACAAAGAGTCTATCTAAAATAGTCAAGTTTGCAGATTTCGCTGGAACAAAGCTTCCCATTTGAGCAAGAATTGATATTAATGCTGTTTGTCTCAATAGAGCTGATTTACCGCTCATATTAGGACCGGTTATCAAAAGTATTTGCTCATTTAAGGAGTCCAACATAACATCATTAGGAACATAGAATTCACCTTCAGGAAGACTATACTCTATAACTGGATGTCGGCCATCAACAACTGAGTATTCATTGTTTTCATTCCAAATTGGCATGGTCCAAGAATACCGACTGGCTAATCTTCCAAAAGCAAATAAAACATCAACTGAGGCAATGCACTTTGCAGTATTAAGAAGAGATGGAACATAATGCTGTGCTTTATTAACTAAATCAGAATAAAGCTTATACTCAAGCTCAGAAAGTTGAGCCTCGGCATCTAAAATTTCTAATTCTAGAGTCTTGAGTTCTTCTGTTATATATCTCTCCGCATTTACCAATGTTTGCTTCCTAATCCATGATTCAGGAATTTTATTTTTTTGAGAATTACGCACCTCTAAATAATACCCAAATACAGAATTGAAGTTAATTTTTAAACCTTGTATCCCTGTTATCTTTATTTCTCTTTCAAGAATTGCTTCTAAGTGTTGCTTAGAAGCATCCTTTAAGTTTCTGTATTTATCCAGCTGTTCATTAAATCCCTTACGAATAATTCCCCCTCTAGACACGAGCAATGGTAAATCGTCTCCTAGTGTTTTATTAACTAACTCGGATAAATTCGTTAATGGATCAAGTTTTTCTAAGTATGACATCCACTCATTTTCCCCATTTAACTTTTCACCTATTTTTTGAACTTGAAGAAGACTTTCAGCAATTCGCGTCAACTCTCTCGGCCCAATTCTGCCAGTAGATAATCTTGTGCTCAAGCGTTCGATATCTGAAATTAATTTCAGATGACTCTCTACTTCTTGTCTATTCTCATGAGATTTTAAAATTGATGCAACTGCTTTTTGACGCTGACTGATTAATTTTAAATCCGTCATCGGCAAAGCGAGCCATCTTCTTAGCATCCGCCCACCCATTGGGGTTAAACAAACATCTAAGACATCAAGTAAAGAAGTTCCCCCATTAGCTGATGTTCCGAACAGCTCTAAATTATTCAGAGTAAACCTGTCCATCCATAAATGAGTAGAAGGTCTAAGTAGATGGATACTTAATATATGGGATTTTTGATCATATTTGGACTGTTCTAGATAGTGCATTAATGCACCAGAAGCCACTACTGCAAGTCGTGCATCAGAAATACCAAACCCTTTAATGGTTTTTGATTTGAAATGATCATTTATCTTTTCTAAAGCATAATCCCATTGGAAAACCCAATCCTCAATACTTGACGGTGTTCTTTCGCCTAAAAGTCTAGTTATAAAATCAGAACGTTGTCTGCGATTATAAACTATTTCCTTGGGATTAAAACTTTGTATCCATTTATCAATTTCAAGATGCGAACCCTGAGCAACCATGAACTCACCTGTTGAAACATCAAGTAACGCAAGTCCTCCGTCTTTTTTATCAAGGTGTATTGCCGCAAGAAAATTATTTGAATTAGACTTTAATAAGCTATCAGAATGACTAATACCAGGGGTGACTAACTCAGTAACTCCTCTTTTGACTATTCCTTTTACTGATTTTGGATCTTCTAACTGTTCACAAATAGCCACTTTGAACCCGGCATTAACCAAGCGGGGCAAATAAGTATCTATCGAGTGATGTGGAAATCCTGCAAGCTCTATTGCTGCTGCCGCCCCATTACTTCTTTTTGTTAAGGTTATCTCTAACGCTTTTGCTGCCTTAATAGCGTCTTGACCAAAGGTTTCATAAAAATCTCCAACACGAAACAATAAAATAGCCTCGGGGTGCTCCACTTTCATGGAATTATACTGGCGCATCAATGGAGTTTCCGAAACGTTTTTTGACATATATTGATCTATATAACAGACATACCTTTGCGAATATAAGAAGTCAAATGATCACCGGCTAAAACTATTTAAAAGACTAGGTTAATTATGAAAAAGAAAACTACCGATGAGCTACGATCGAGTTCAAATTCCTATTCAAATTCGCTTAAAACTCCAGTTTGGATTATTCTAGAAAATCTACGCAGCGCCCATAATATTGGTAGTTTTTTCAGAACAGCAGATGCTTTTGGACTAGCGGGTATATCAATTTGTGGCTATAGCGCAAGACCTCCGCATAAGCAACTTGATAAAGTTGCACTTGGGGCAACTGAATCAGTCGATTGGTTAGGCTTTGATAATACGATAGATGCAATTAAGGAATCCAAGAAGAATGGATACACTGTGTTCGGAGTAGAACAGATTCATCAAGCCTATTCTTTGGAGAATATGCCTTGTCCCAAAAATGGAATTGCCCTGGTTTTCGGAAATGAAGTAAATGGAATAGAAGAAAAAACTCTCGCCCTTTGTGACGGAGCAATTGAAGTCCCACAGTTTGGTATAAAGCACAGTTTGAATGTAAGCGTATGTGGCGGTTCAGTTCTTTGGGAAGCTACTCGCAGATATCGATTTAATTCAAAATAAAGCGATAGTTAACCAATAAAAAAGGGGCCTAAACCCCTTTTTTATTTCCGTTTATTTTAAATGAAATCACTTTATGAATTGAAATTCAACTCTCCTATTATGCACATTCTTTGTGCTTAGCAATTCGGACTCACCTTTAGTCTTAATTTCAAAGCGCGCTTCAGAAAGCTGAAAAGTAGTAGTGAGTGACCTAACTACAGACTTCGCTCGACGCTCACCTACCTTAAGATTTACTCTTTCGGAACCAGTTTTGTCTGTATGACCTACTACACATAATCGTAAACTAGGATTTGCTTTCATCATTTTTGCTACAACCGTTAATTTGGCTTCGTCTTCCGGGGAAAGAGTAGCGCTATTTGTAGAGAAGTACATCTCAGGTATAAAAGCTGCTGCAACTTTATTGCTAAGAGTCCCTTCTATCTTTTTACCTTGAAAGTTTACAAGTGCACCGGCAGGTGTGTTTTGCTCTTGGTCTTTTGAGTCAAGTACTCCATCACCATCGCTGTCTAATTCGCGACCAGAAGCGTCAACACGTGCGCCTCTTTGAGTAAATGGATCAGTATCTAATTCGTGACGTACCCCATCACCATCAAGATCTAATGCTCTTCCTGATCCATCAACAAGAGCTCCTTTTGGAGTATTGGATTCCATATCAAAGGCGTCCGAGACACCATCACCATCGTTATCCACTTGAACTTTCGCCAAATCACCTTTGAGGGTATCAACTGTGGCTTCCAGTTCCTTAATTTGAGCGCAGGAGATAAACGCTATTGAGACAATTCCTAAAATTGCGTACTTCATCGTTATTTTTTTTCGTTTATGTTATACAAATGTACCAAATTTTCATCGCTGCAAGAGGCTAATAATGAATCCACCGAGGTTTTTTCTATCGGGTGAATCCAATCCGGCCAATATTCACACAACGGAACTAACACAAATAGTCGTTCATTCATTCTGGGGTGGGGAACTTTAAGATTATCAGAAACGTACTGACCCCCTGACCAGAGTATGATATCAATATCAATTATTCTGTTCTCATAATTGCTGGATTTAGTATTCCTTGTTCTACCAAGTTTTTCTTCAATTTTAAGAAGAGTTATCATCAATTCAGAAAGGGAATCTTGCCATTCAACTTCAATCATTTGATTCAAAAAATCCCTTCCCGTAAAGCCCCATGATTTTGAAGAAAATAAACTTCCTGTTTTATGAATCTTGGTATGTAGAATAATTTTACTTATCGCACTATCAATAGCGAATAATGGATTTGGTGAATTGCTTCCTAATAAAATCAACACCCGGTTATTTTGACTACTAGACCTTACCTTGCGCTCTATAATTTTCATTTGAAACAGTCATAAATTAAAAATTTATCATGAAGGTATTCTTTTCAAGCTTTTTAGGAGTCATCGCAGGACTCTTCTTTATTCTTTTTATTTCTATTTTAATTGGTGTAGCTGCCAGCTCTTCTTCAACGGATATGGAAGTGTCTGATAACACAACATTACAAATTACGCTAGAAGGCCTTATTGAGGATCGCCCAAATTCAGCAAATCAAGTTCTATTAGAGCTACTTGACCAACCTCAAAGTCTCTCTTTAACAGATATGCTAATCACTTTAGAAGCTGCTAGAATTGATCCAAAAATAGATGCGATTTGGTTAAAAATTGGATTATTTGAGGCTGGATACGCTAGTCTGCAAGAGTTAAGAAATGCATTGAAATCCTTTACAGAAGAAGGCAAAAAAATTATTTCATCAGGGAAAATCTATACACAAAAAGCCTATTATCTAGCTTCTGTTGCTGATGAAATGATTATTGCACCTCAAGGGGTCATGGAAATTAGTGGACTAAGTAGTGCTCCTATATACTGGAAAGACGCCTTTGATAAATTAGGGGTTAAAGCACACTTAATACGTGGGAATGATAATATTTATAAAAGCGCTGGTGAACCTTTCATATCAAGTGAAATGTCTAGCGCTAATCGGGAACAAACCACTGCCCGATTAAACTCTCTTTGGTCCACTATAGAATCTGATATTTTTAGTTCAATGCCAGAACTATCCGAAAGCCCAAAATGGAATGATATTTTGAATTCTCAGCCATTACTTCAAGCTGAGAAAGCAGTTCAATATGGACTTATCGGCCATGCCTTATATCCAGATAGTGTGAAAGGATTTTTAGAAAAACTCCTATCTCATGAGATCAAGAAAAAGCAAATAATTGGAATCTCTAAATATAAAAAATCTATTAAAGAAACCTCTGGGGCCCATAAAATTGCTTTATTAATCGCTGAAGGAGAAATTGTAGATGGCAAAGGTGGAAATGATGGATCCATTACTGATGGAGGTATGGCTGAGGCAATTTCTGCAATAAGAAAAGATAAAAGAATTGAAGCTGTAGTTTTACGTATCAACTCCCCGGGTGGGTCTGCGTTAGCGAGTGATATGATTTGGCAAAATATATCTCTACTTGCTTCAGAAAAGCCAGTATATGTAAGTATGGGGGACGTGGCTGCTTCCGGGGGTTATTATATAGCTGCTCCTTGTAAAAAAATATATGCTTCACCAATGACCATAACCGGCTCAATAGGTGTTTTTGGACTGATGTTTAGTGCAGAAGAGTTGATGCATAATAAATTAGGTATCAAAACTCAACAAGTTGGCACTCACCCCCTAAGCAATCTTATAGCAATTGATAAGGGGCCGAGTAAAGAGGTATTAGCGGTTTTACAAAATAACGTAAATCACACATATGACAGGTTTAAGACTGTAGTAAGTGAGGGAAGACAAATTGATTTATTAAAAGTAGATAGTCTTGCAAAAGGTCACGTTTATTCTGGTAATGACGCTCTTGAGATCGGTCTAATTGATGAATTTGGAGGACTTTTAGATGTAATAGAAGATGTTCAGGCCACTTTGGATAAGCCGGCAAGACTTGTATTTTTTCCAACTCAAAAAGACCCTTTACAAGAAGCGCTAAAGGCACTAAAAGTGAAATCAAGTGAGCTCTTTTTTTCACCAAGAAGTATCTTTTTAAAAGACTTAGAAAAACAATTACAAATGTTGGAAAATATCGATGGTCCTCAGATGAGACTTACAGACTTCAAACTTTGAAAAGCTTTAAATGGACTCAAGGTTAAATGCGAAAGAAAAACATCATGCCCTCGCGCTTTACATAGTTTTAGCAGGCCTGTTCATTGCTTCGCTTGTTGTATGTAACCTTATTGCAAATAAGTTCATCAGTTTAGATTTGGGCTTTTATACGTTTGTCCTTTCGGCAGGGGTCCTTCCATACCCTATCACTTTTCTTATTACCGATTTTCTCTCTGAATTTTATGGAAGAAAACGAACTAATTATGTTATTCTTGGTGGGTTTATCGCATTGATTTTTGTATTGTTTGTTATCTGGCTTGGCTCTCAATTCAACTCAATAGAAAATTCTCCGATATCCGATAGCTCTTATGATTTGTTATTTGGAAATTCCCAAAGAGTAATTTTTGCATCTATGGCAGCCTATTTATTTGCACAACTAATTGACGTCAGGATTTTCCATTTTTGGAAAAAAGTTACAAGTGGTAGACATCTCTGGCTAAGAAATAATTTCTCAACTATTATTTCTCAATTAGTCGACACCACTCTGGTTGTTGGCATTATTTTCATTGATACCGAATCTTTCGGAGTCATTGGAAAAATGATTTTAGACGGGTGGCTATTTAAAATTCTCTGCGCACTCTTCGATACACCTATTATGTACATTGGATCTTGGCTCTTTAAACTCAAATTTAAAATTTCAGAAATCAAATAGCGATAGGCAATTTCCATTAATAACTCCATGATAAAACCAATCCCTCATGGCTTCTCAAATTTATAGCCTTGCCACTTGAAAATATTAAATACTGACCTCTTAGCCCAAATAGATCATCTTTAAACTTTAGAGAATCCTTAAGGCTAAAGCTATTGATATTTGCGGGAGCAGTATTGTAATCATAGTGAATCTCTTGTTGCTCTCCATCTAAATCAAAAAATATTTTCAAATTATTTGATACAGATTCCTTCGCGCGAATCGCCTCTTCTTTAAGTTCCCTGCCATCACTTTTATTATTTAACATTTGCTTCCAGTTTGTTTTATCGGAGTATAAAGATTTCAATTCTACTTCAATTAAACCCGCTTCGTAACGGTTATTAGTCTTTGCGATAATTCGAGCGCGACCTGCTCCTTGATCCATCCATCGGTTATGAACTTGGTCTAGTCTAGTTACACCCACTTTAATTTGACCAGCATCTGCCAGATAAACAACATGGGGTTGAAGTTGAAATGATTTTTCATGATCTAAGTCTCTATCCTCAATATTTAAATGAGCTCTACTTAGCTCTGGGCGCAAAATTGAATCCCCTGCGAGAGGACTTTCAAAAAAACACTTCTTACAACACCCCATTCTAAAAAGACTCTCAAAATCTCTTTTACAAGATTTACAAATAGCCACTCCTCCATATTCTAGAGAAATAGACCTGCCTATTAATGCGTTTAGATGAAGGATATGTTCTCCTACTTCAGCATAAACTTGAACTGGTGATTTTAATACATTAAATAACTTGAAAGTAGGTCCTTCTGCATGCATACTTATTGATTAACTTTATGTTTCAAAGGTAAATTACCCAAATCTATGGCCTTTTCTCCTATTACAGATTTAATTAAATGGCGCCTAAAAAGCCGAATGGCGTCCATAGAAAAAATGAAGAATGAGCCGCATATATCTCAAAAAAGAGTTCTAAAAAATCTATTAGCGCATGCAGAAAATACTGTTTACGGTAGAAAATATAGAATCTCTGGAAAGATGTCATATGAAGAATATCAAGAGGCAATGCCAATTGTTAATTATGAATCACTAACCCCATGGATAGAGAGAACTATGAAAGGAGAGCAAAATTTACTTTGGGATGGCCCCATACAATGGTTTGCTAAAAGCAGTGGCACCACGAATTCAAAAAGTAAATTTATCCCTGTAAGCCATGAGTCTCTTGATGATTGTCATCTCTCAATTGGAAAAGACTTACTTGCCATTTACACCCACCAATGTCCACAAAGCCAGCTATTTGATGGACTATCATTACGTCTCGGGGGGTCAAGTAAAATTAATGATCACCATAACATATCTTACTATGGGGACCTTTCAGCAATTATGATTCAAAATCTTCCTTTTTGGGCAGAATGGAGATCAACCCCATCAAATGATATAGCACTTCTTGAAGACTGGGAGGAAAAAGTGGAAAAAATATCTCATCAAGTAATCAACCAAAATGTGACTTCCCTTTTTGGCGTACCCTCTTGGATGCTAGTTTTAATTAGACATGTGCTTTCAATAAATGGTAATGAATCCATAAGCTCAATTTGGCCTAATCTGGAATTATTTTGCCATGGAGGAGTAAGCTTTACACCGTACTCTGAAAGCTTCAAAAAATTGCTTCCTAATAATTGTATGTTTTTAGAAACATATAATGCATCGGAGGGATTTTTCGCTATTCAAGATCGCTTAGGAGAACCCGGTATGCTTCTAATGCTTGATCACGGAGTTTATTATGAATTTATTCCTATAATTGACTTTAATGGCCGTACATCTAAAGCTATAAATCTTGAAAAGGTTAAAACTGAAATTGAATATGCTGTTATTATTAGCACTAATGGTGGACTATGGAGATATATTCTAGGGGACACTATTAGATTTATTTCGCTAAACCCATATCGAATTGAGGTTACAGGGCGAACTCGCCATTTTATAAATGCCTTTGGTGAAGAACTTGTTATTGAGAATGCGGATAGAGCATTGATAACAGCATGTAAAAAAACAAATTCTGAAATACTTGATTATACTGCCGCTCCACTGTTTATGAAAGGCAAAGAAAATGGAGCCCATCAATGGTTAATTGAATTTGCTATTGAACCTGATAATTATCAGGATTTTGTCACAGCTCTCGATAATGAATTGAAAAAGCTCAATTCTGACTACGAGGCTAAGCGATATAAAAATATGATTCTGAGACTTCCTATAATTATCAAGGCTGAACCTAATACTTTTCATAAATGGCTCAAATCCAAAGGAAAACTAGGAGGCCAGAATAAGGTTCCTCGTTTATCCAATGACAGACAACTTATAGAAGAAATCCTTAAATTTAAGCTCTCTAAAACGTAAATTATAGATATGCATAGTGCTATTGCCGGGAATATCGGCTCAGGAAAAACAACTCTAACAACACTTCTCTCAAAACATTACAATTGGGACGCTCATTACGAAGAAGTGGAACACAATCCATATCTAGACGATTTTTATGGAGATATGATGCGTTGGTCATTCAACTTACAAATCTTTTTCCTTCATAGTAGATTTAGACAAATCCATGACATTCGAAAGGGAAAAAAAACTGTGATACAAGATCGCACGATATATGAAGATAGTTCGATTTTTGCTCCTAACCTTCACGATATGGGATTAATGACATCAAGAGATTTTGATGCATACATGAGACTATTTGACCTAATGGAGGAATTTATTAATCCTCCAGATTTATTAATTTACCTTAATGCCTCTGTCTCAACTTTGGTTGATCAAATTCAAAAACGAGGCAGGCCCTACGAGAAT
This sequence comes from uncultured Flavobacteriales bacterium, assembly GCA_938084135.1. Lineage (GTDB taxonomy): Bacteria > Bacteroidota > Bacteroidia > Flavobacteriales > Schleiferiaceae > TMED14. The sequence continues at coordinate 5,207 of CALKDS010000083.1, read as the reverse complement.
TCTATTCGGCTCGATTATCTTAAGCGCCTAAATATTAGATATGAAGACTGGGTAAAAGGATATGATAAAGGCAAAATTTTAATTATTGATGTAGACAATAATAATTTCGCTGAAAATGCAGAAGATCTTGGTAAGATTATTTCCAAAATAGATGCAGAATTAAACGGCTTGTTTTAAAAAAAATTTCATCAAAAGCCCCGAAAAATTTCGATGCTTTTTTACAAACTTTTAATTTTAATAGTCCGTTGATATGAAGATGGTTTTTATCCGAAAGTTTAAATCTTAGGATAAATTCAATCTTGATTTAACACTGGTTTAAATAATAGAGTCTCTTGAGGTTTATTGATTGTAGGCTCAGAGCTATCAAAAGTAATTGGATGAATCTCATGCTCTGAAGGCTCGCCTACTGATATAAATGGAGCTATGATCAAGGCTACAATAGAAGTTAGCTTAATCAAAATATTCATCGAAGGTCCAGATGTGTCTTTAAATGGATCTCCAACTGTATCACCTGTAACAGAAGCCTTGTGCGCATCCGACCCTTTAAATTCCATTTTTCCATCAATTTCTACTCCTTTTTCAAAAGACTTCTTCGCATTATCCCAAGCCCCTCCGGCATTATTTTGAAACATCCCCATTAAAACACCACTTACCGTAATACCAGCAAGCAAACCTCCAAGTGCTTCAGGACCAAATGCAAAACCCACAACAATCGGGGATAATAATGCCAGTGCACCTGGAGCTACCATTTCACGAATTGATGCAGCCGTTGATATTTCAACACACTTTTCATATTCAGGTTTACCTTTCCCCTCCATTATTCCTGGAATCTCTTTGAACTGTCTGCGTACCTCCTTTACCATTTCCATGGCTGCCTTACCAACAGCAGAAATTGCTAAAGAACTAAAAAAGAAAGGTATCATCGCCCCAACGAACAACATAGAAAGAACATCTGCTTTATAAATATCTATACTAGTAATTCCAGCTAAGCCTACATAAGCAGCAAATAAAGCAAGGGCTGTCAATGCAGCAGAAGCAATTGCAAATCCCTTTCCTGTCGCTGCTGTTGTATTTCCTACGGCGTCAAGATTGTCAGTTCTCTCTCTCACCTCACTTGGCAAGCCACTCATCTCAGCAATCCCTCCAGCATTATCAGCTATTGGGCCAAAAGCATCAATAGCCAACTGCATTGCTGTTGTTGCCATCATCCCAGCAGCTGCTATCGCTACACCATATAGACCTGCCAGCTCAAAGGATCCGTATATACCAGCAGCTAAAATTATAATAGGAAGAACAGTAGATTCCATACCGATTGCCAGACCTCCAATAACATTTGTGCCGTGGCCAGTTGAACTTTGCTGGATAATGCTATTTACTGGACGTCGACCCATTGAAGTATAGTATTCCGTTACTAAACTCATTAATGTTCCAACCGACAAACCGAGAATTATAGCCCAAAAAACATCCATTTGAGAAATGTTTAAAATAACGTCTCCTCTTTCAAATGTCATAGTCTCTGGAAGCATCCAATGAATAACAAAATAACTTGAAATAGCCGTAAGAATCATTGAGCTCCAGTTTCCCAAGTTCATCGCTTGCATCACGCTAGATTTCTCATCTTTGATTCGAACAAACAGCGTCCCTACAATGGAGAAGATTATACCTAAACCTGCGATAAGCATGGGCAATAAAATAGGAGCATTACCTCCAAAGCTGTCAACAGATATCACTTCACGACCCAAAACCATGGTTGCCAACATTGTTGCAACATATGAACCAAATAAATCAGCTCCCATTCCAGCAACATCACCTACATTATCTCCCACATTATCGGCAATGGTTGCAGGGTTACGAGGATCATCTTCTGGAATTCCTGCTTCAACTTTACCTACAAGATCCGCACCAACATCTGCTGCTTTTGTGAATATACCTCCACCTACGCGTGCAAAAAGTGCTATTGACTCTGCGCCCAATGAAAATCCAGCTAAAACCTCTAAAGCCTGCTGCATATTGTCGTACATGCCGGTAAAAATGATATATAAGGTACTTAAGCCGAGCACAGCCAACCCTGCTACTCCAAGACCCATTACTGTTCCACCTGTGAAAGAAACTTTTAAAGCCTGAGATAAAGATGTTCTGGCAGCCTGAGTAGTGCGAACGTTTGCTTTAGTTGCGATGTTCATTCCAATCCAACCAGCAAAAGCTGAGAATATAGCCCCAATTAGAAAAGAAATAGCGATAACCCAATCAGTATGTGCTGCAACTGCTTCCAACTCTGCAGACCAGGCAAGCAATGCGCCAGCGATGACAACAAAAACACCTAAAACTCTCCACTCTGCCTTGAGAAAAGCTAATGCTCCTCTAGAAATATGACCGGCAAGTTCTATCATATTCTCGTCCCCTTGATCCTGTTTACTGACCCAGATTGCCTTAAATATCATAATTACGAGTCCAACTATTCCTAACAGAGGAATGATTATTTCAATTGAAAGATTATTCATTTTTATATATTATTATTTACTTTTATTTTAAGAATTAGAGCTAACAGTTATGACATCAAATCATTAGGTTTATTGTTTGCCTTGATATAAAACTTCTCGTATTGATTTTATTAATTGTTCTTTATTTGGAAGAAAAGCTTCCATTAATGTTGGGGCATATGCGGCAGGAGTGTCAGCTGTAGTCAATCTAATAATTGGAGCATCTAAATAATCAAATGCCCGTTTTTGAACCATGTAAGTGAGTTCTGTAGATACGCACCCCAAGGGCCATGCTTCCTCTAAACATATTAAGCGATTAGTTTTTTTAACAGATTTTATAACCGTATCGTAATCAATTGGCCTAACTGTTCTTAAATCTATTACCTCTACTTCTATACCTTCATTAGCCATTTCTCCCGCTGCTTCGAGGGCAATCTTAATAATTTTACCAAAGCTTACTATTGTAACATGATCACCACTTCGCTTTATGTCAGCAACACCTATTGGAAGAGTATAATCTTCTTCAGGGACATGACCTTTATCTCCATACATCTGTTCTGATTCCATAAAAAGTACAGGGTCATCGTCTAGAATAGAAGATTTCAATAGACCCTTCGCATCATATACATTCGAAGGGACTACTACTTTAAGGCCAGGGCAGTTCGCATACCAACTCTCAAAAGCCTGACTATGAGTAGCTCCAAGCTGACCAGCAGAAGCCGTTGGCCCTCTGAATACAATGGGGACACTTAATTGACCTCCAGACATTTGTCTCATTTTAGCAGCATTGCTAATAATCTGATCGATAGCGACCATTGAAAAATTAAAAGTCATGAATTCAACAATCGGACGAAGGCCATTCATAGCTGCGCCAACAGCTATACCTGCGAATCCAAGTTCAGATATAGGAGTATCAATAACCCTTTTTGCACTAAATTCATCCAGCATTCCTTTGGACGCTTTATAAGCCCCATTGTATTCTGCAACCTCTTCTCCCATTAGGATAATGTCCTCATCCTTACGCATTTCCTCACTCATAGCCTCAGCTATCGCTTCACGAAATTGAATTTCACGCATATGTTTTGTTCTTTACGGATGGCAAAAATAAGGACTTCAGACGTATTTTTGTATTGCTTATATTAATTTATCATCAAGATTAAAGAGTTATCATGAAAATACTAGTGTGCATTAGTCACGTCCCCGATACAACATCCAAGATCAGTTTTGTTTCTGATGGCAGCTCACTTGACAAAAATGGAGTTCAATTTGTTATTAACCCTTATGACGAATTTGGTTTAACAAAAGGTTTACATCTCAGAGAAAAACATGGGGGTACTGTTTCAGTTCTCACTCTTGGAGATGAAAGTGTAGAGCCAACATTAAGAAAAGCTTTAGCAATTGGAGCCGATGAAGCGCACAGGTTGAATGGAGTTCCGCATGATGGTGCTCAAACATCAGAAGAAATTGCAGCATTTATTAAAAGAAATGAGTTTGATGTCATTATTTGTGGTCAAGAATCTATTGACTACAATGGGGGAGTAGTCCCTGGAGCCTTAGCTGCAAAATTGGATCTGCCATTTGTAAATGCCTGTATTAGTCTAGACATAGACGGAAATAACGTTAAAACGATAAGAGAAATAGATGGCGGAAAAGAGACCGCTAAAGCAAAACTTCCTATTGTCATTGCCGGTAAAAAAGGTCTTGTGGAAGAGCATGATTTGCGCATACCAAATATGAGAGGAATAATGACGGCAAGGAGCAAGCCATTAAGCGTTCACGAATTAATTGAATCAAAGACGTTGGCTCAATCTGTTTCTTTTTCCAAACCACCAGAAAAAAAAGAAGTGAAAATGATTTCCCCGGACAATTTAGAAGAACTAGTCCGCCTTTTGAATGAAGAATCTAAAGTTATATAATCATGGTAATTATCTATGCAGAAACATGGGAAAATGAATTTAAAAAAACCACATTTGAAGCAATTTCTTATGGCTCAAAATGTGCTCAAGAAATGGGAGTTGAGTCCATTGCTGTGGTTTTTGGAAATTCCGTTAATCCAATCGGAGAATTAGGGAAATATGGAGTTAACAAAGTGATTCATGTTCAAGAAATTGATGAATTTGAACCCTACTCTATAGCTCTAGCATTGTCTGATATTGTTAAAGAACTAAATGGGAAGTTATTAGTATTAAATGGAACAGCCAATGGAAAATCATTAATTGGAATTCTATCATCCTTAATTAATGCTGCTGCAATTTCAAACGTAACTTCTTTTCCGATAAATCATAAACCTTTAACAGTTATTAGGAGTGCTTTTTCATCAAAAGGAATCGAGCAAGTCTCGAGTAATTCAGATTGCACAATTTTGAGTCTTGTCCCAAATGCTTTAGGTATAATAAGTAATGGTGATTCTAATCCATCTGTCGTATTAAAGAAAATTGATTCCAATCACAAAACTTCCATTTTACAATCGGAAAAAGAATCAGGTGAAATCCCTTTACCAGAAGCAGAAAGAGTGGTTTCGGCTGGTCGCGGGCTCAAAGGGCCTGAAAATTGGAATATAATTACAGATCTTGCAAAAGTTCTTAATGCCGGAACAGCATGCTCAAAACCAGTAAGTGATATAGGGTGGCGACCTCATAGTGAACATGTAGGGCAAACCGGGATTCAAATTAATCCCGAATTATATATTGCAATTGGTATTTCTGGAGCCATACAGCACCTGGCAGG
>CALKDS010000082.1 GCA_938084135.1 uncultured Flavobacteriales bacterium | reverse complement strand
GCCATATAAATTGGCTGAAAAGCGGCTATTGGATAAGTTCGATTCCCATTCGCGTCTTTGGCCTTGAAGAAGTTTTCTAAAGTTGGATTATAATTTAATAATTCACCCGTAAAGTCATAGCCATAATAATTAACGTATGCATCCCCTCCAAAATTCAACAATTCTTGGGCTGAAAACAATCCAAGCCCACCATAGGAGAGTAAATCATCTGGCGAAATGTTGTCTATATCCAAAAGAACCTGGTCTCCCCCATCTGGATCTAATCCCATGGCAATTCTCAGATTTCTATCAAAAGTTCTTGGCTTATTTAAATCTAATGCTCGATTGTAATTAATAGTATCCTGGAAAACGTTGTCTCTGAAAACAAGATTAGGGTTCTCCAGGTCCAATTCCTTCATATGATCATTTTGCAGATTGCGCATTAAAGTCCAAAGACTTCTACCTGCAACTCCAAAACTTCTATCGAACCTCTGTTCATACTCTAATCCGGCAATTAATGAGTGCGATCCAATATCAAAATTTGTTGATGCGGTGATTCGAAACTGTTCTCTTTGATTATAACCATAATTTGCTTGAATTGCACCAACATTACCAAACAAACTATATACACTGTAAGGAGCCTGACCATTTAATAATCCACCACCTTGTTGAATATTAGTCAGATTATCAATCTGATTCGCAATCTGACCATTAGACACCATATCATAATAAGATGAAGTATAATTGGCTAAAACTGGATTGTAAGTACTTGGAGTAAATACCACATTCGTATCTAAATCGAGTAACTTCAAGAATCCAGTGACCCCTGTTTTCTCATCTTGCCCATAACCGTAAAGGGATCGCCTCTGAGTTTCAAATTTTCCGACATGGCCATATTGAAAGTAATTATCGCGGTGGCGATCATCCCATGTGCGATCTTGATTTTTTGAGTAGTCTACTTGAATTGTGTAATAAGCGTTTTTAATTAAGGACTCACTATCTGCTCCCATGCCACCAAATTGCTGAGTAAATCGGGCATAAGTGGAGAAATCTCGACTATTAAAAGTAGAATTATTATTATAATTCATTAGTGAATTAAAGCGGCTTGAGTTTCTTCCAACAGTTTGGTTAAATCTTCCACCAATTACCAAATTAGTTCTTTTACTTGTTTTGATATTTATATTGCCCGTAGCACGTATTGCATTGCGAGCAACATTTAATCGGCTATTTGCCGTATCTAAATCGCCTAGACGTAATAATTCAGCGGCACGTATGGTACCTAGACCTGCAGCGGTTGGAACCAATGGATTTAATTCTAGGTCACTGAGAACAGCATCTTTTACCTTATAAACAGGGGCTATTGAGGCATATGGTCTTGTGTCTCCATTGTGCTGAAATTCTGCAGAAAATAAATACCCAACTAGAGGAGCATTTTTTTCTTTATTAAATAATAACGGGCCACCAATTGTTAATCCCCCAAGATTGAAATTGTAAGGATCAAATAAAGATGATGTGACATATTCTGTGGTTCCAAAAAATCTTGGAGATGGGCCTCTTGTTGTTGTAGAAATGACCCCACCTGTGACATCACCGTAATTTGCAGGAATACCTCCTGTTATAACCTCTGTTTGAGCAATGGCTTCTCGCGGTAGTCTAACGTCGCCCCTGATTTTTACACCATCAATAAATGTAACATTTGCGTCACTTCGACCTCCCCTAAAATAACTAGCGCCAGAACCTTCATCTTGCACAACACCTGATGTGAGAGATAAAACCCCACTAACACCCCGCGATGCTAAATTTCTTATAGCTGCTGCACCCATAGTAAATGAAGTTTTTCCCTTTTCGATAAGAGGTGCTTCATAATCAGCTACAACATCTACCTCACCCAAGACTACGTCAGAAGATTCCAAAGAAAAGTCAATTACAATAGGACGACCGCCAACAATTTCTACACCATTAAAAGTCATTTTATTATATCCAAAAGCCTCACATGATATTGAGTATGTGCCTGGAGTAATAGGATTTATATTGTATCGCCCGTCAAAATCTGTAAGGCCCTTGGCTATTTCATATCCACCAGAAAGAACTTTAATTACTGCCTGGTACTGCTCAGCACCTGATTTCTTATCTTTTACAACACCCCTAAGAGATCCTGGTCTTGATTGGGCGGAAGCATTAAAGACAAATGCTATAGCTATAAGAAAAGCTCCAAATCGAATTCGCATATGTTGAGCGTTTAGTTATGATTTAGGTAAATCGAAGACACGAAAATAACCAATAATTACTATCAATCATCTTTTAAGTATTATTTCATTAATATTGACCCAATAAATATGAAAAAATATCTGTTCATTATTTCCCTAGGAATGGTCTGCATTTCTTGTACAGGCGTGAGTAATAATCACCCTGTTCCCATCATGCAAGTAAATGAAAATCTGTACCTTAACACCCCAAGCTCATACCCGCTTCAATTTGTTGGAGGTTCCATTTTTATCCCTGAATGGGGATACAGAGGCATCGCAATATATCGGCGAACAAATTTTGGTGATGCCAATGACTTTGGAGTTTATGATTTGTGTTGCCCAAATCACGTACAAGAAAATTGTGGAACATTGGTCTTAAAAGACAATTTATATGCCCAATGCCCTTGTGATGATCAAGAGTTCTTATTATTTGATGGCCAGGCTCTTGACGGAGTTTCAGCTTGGGGGCTGCTAAACTATAAAGTCGGATATGATGGAGTAAGTCTAACTATTTCCAATTAGAATTCGAATTTAAGCAATCCCCATTTGCTTTAAATGACTTACATGGGAACGATATGCACTGGCAAATGTCTTGAACTCATGGTAGGTAATATTGAATTCTTCACATGTGTCTTTAACTATTTTCGAAATATTGGGATAGTGAACATGAGAAATCCTGGGGAATAAATGGTGCTCTACTTGATAATTTAAACCGCCTAAAAACCAAGTCAAAAACTTATTTCCCATAGCGAAATTTGCAGTGGTCTTCATTTGGTGAATAGCCCATTCATCTTCAGTCTCAAGAGTTCCATTTTTTGTTGTTCTGATAAAAGCCGTTTTGTCAACTACATGAGCCAGCTGAAAAACAATCGAAAGCACAAAGCCAGCGACTGCAGACATGATGAAAAAACCAATCAGCCAATGAACAAATCCAAGAGTATAAATTGGCAATCCAACAAATAAACCTAAATGCAAGGCTTTCCATGCCCAAAAAGATATATGCTGGAAGCGAGTCAAAGGTTTCAAAGGCACTTGACCAATCTTCTTGGAGAAATATTTTTTATAGTCCGTGTATAAAACCCAATAGATATATAGCAAAGCGTACAAGGCACTAAAATATAAATGTTGAAACTTATGAATCCTTAACCTTTTTTGTCCAGGAGCCATTCGTAATAAAGCCCCAGACTCAATATCATCATCAATACCTTCAATATTCGTAAATGTGTGATGAACACTATTATGTTTTGTCTTCCACATCAAAACGCTCGCACCTAAAAAGTTTACAGTATGAGCTGCCATTTCGTTGAGCCAATTATGCTTTGAAAAACTTCCGTGAGCACCATCATGCATGGTATTAAACCCTATTCCGCTTATGAGAATTCCCATTAAAATCCAAAGACCCCAAGCGCTTGAGAAGACCGGTTGAAAAATGATCAACGCTAAATATGCAGAGACAATTCCAACTACAAGAATTACAGTCTTTACGTACAATCCTACATTACCTTTTTTTGATAATCCTTCAGTTTGAAAATATGCGTTAACTCTTTGAGTTAATTCTTGATAAAAAGGTTGGCCTTTTTTTGGCGCAAAACGAGGAGCTCTAAATTTTATAGATGACATACTGGCAAGATAAGAAGGCGAAGATCATTTAAAATAGTTTTTAGAAAATAATTACTAAAAAAAAGAATTAGTGATTTTCATTCTTTTCTCAATAGATTCACAGCACAATCCTTGAAATACCCTACTATGAAAAAAATGAAGCCGGAATCGTTGATGATGACACATGGATATGTGCCAGAGTGGAGCGAAAATGCTGTTAAATGTCCAATTTATCAAACATCAACATTTGTTTTCCCCACAGCTGAATCAGGAAAGCGTTTTTTTGCCCTTGCATATGGGAAAATTGAAGCAACCCAAGACGAAAAACCAGGTTTGATATACAGTCGTTTAAATAATCCCAATTTACAAATACTAGAAGAACGTCTATCATTATGGGAAAATGCCCAAGACTCAGCTGTATTTGAAAGCGGAATGTCAGCAATATCTACGGTTTTTTTGACATTTTTAAAACCAGGAGATCGTTTACTTATATCGAACCCAGTTTATGGAGGCACTCATCACTTTGTTCACAGTTATCTGCAAAGAATCGGTATTCATGTTGAGCATTTCACCGCAGAAACGGATTTAACCTCTTTGAAGAAAGAGCTTTGTGCGGATCCAAGAGGGTCACAGATTAAACTCATATATGCAGAAACACCAGCGAACCCTACCAATGCAGTTATAGATATGAAGCTTTTGGGCGAAATGAAGATTGCCCTAATGAAAGCGCATAATACAGATGTTAAAATGGCAATAGATAATACCTACCTAGGGCCGATATGGCAAAAGCCGATGGATTGGGGAGCAGATATGTCATGCTACTCTGCAACAAAATTTCTTTCTGGGCACTCCGATCTTATTGCTGGTGCTATTACGGGGAATAAAGAATCACTATTAGCAATTAAATCATTGAGGACATTTCTTGGAAATATGGCCTCACCCAATACATGCTGGCTTTTGACTCGAAGCCTAGAAACCCTATCCATACGGATGAAAAAGCAAGCAGAGAATGCGCTAAGCGTTGTGGATTTTTTACAGAATCATAATCATGTTTCTCGTGTTTACTTTCCTGGATTAGATTCTCAAGGAGAAAAGCAGGTATCAATACATAAACGTCAAAGTGAATCTTCAGGAGCAATGATATCATTCGACGTTAAAGGTGGAGAAGAATCTGCGTTTCGTGTTTTGAATAAATTAAATCTAATCAAACTAGCTGTGAGTTTAGGAAGTAATGAAAGCCTAGCTCAGCACCCTTTTCATATGACGCATGCTGATATGCCTGATGAAGAAAAGGAATCTCTTAAATTGACTGATTCAATGATAAGGTTAAGTGTCGGAATCGAAGACCCTGAGGACTTAATTCAAGATTTAAAGCAAGCGATGGAGGGACTGTAGTACATTTGCTATTAATTTTTAATAACCCTCACTTAAAGGTTTTTCCTACTTTTAAAGTTATTCATCTCTTTTAAAATAATGTTATGAGTTATTTCTTCACGTCTGAGTCTGTTTCCGAGGGGCACCCGGATAAAATTGCAGATCAAATTTCTGATGCCCTCGTCGATCATTTTATCGCTTTTGACCCAAAATCGAAAGTAGCATGCGAGACATTAGTAACAACTGGTCAGGTTATTTTGGCAGGAGAAGTGAAATCAAAAACATATTTGGATGCTCAAGAGATTGCAAGAGATGTGATTCGAAAAATCGGTTATACCAAAAGTGAATATATGTTTGAGGCCAATTCATGTGGAGTGCTTAGCGCCATACATGAACAATCTCCAGACATAAATCAAGGGGTTGATAAACTAAGCGAAGAAGATCAAGGTGCCGGTGATCAGGGTATAATGTTTGGGTATGCAACAAATGAGACTTCAAATTATATGCCTTTGGCTTTGGAGATTAGTCATATTTTACTTCAAGAATTAGCACAAATTAGACATGAAGGGAAATTCATGCATTACTTACGTCCCGACTCAAAAAGTCAAGTAACGATAAGATATAATGACCATCACCAGCCTGAAGGAATTGACACCATTGTTATATCAACTCAACATGATGAATTTGACTCAGAATTGGAAATGCAGAAAAAAATTGCAGATGATATTCAGAAATATTTAATACCTCTGGTCAAAATGAGATTACCCCAGAAAATTCAGGAGCTTTTCTCTGAAAAAATTAATTATTTAATTAACCCAACTGGTAAATTTGTTATTGGTGGACCCCACGGTGATACTGGATTGACAGGGAGGAAGATTATAGTAGACACCTATGGAGGTAAAGGAGCCCATGGCGGTGGCGCTTTCTCTGGGAAAGACCCATCAAAAGTTGATAGGTCAGCAGCATATGCGGCCAGATATGTAGCCAAAAATATCGTTGCTGCTGGAGTTGCTAAACAAGTTTTAGTTCAATTAGCTTATGCGATTGGTGTAGCCGAGCCCGTAGGCTTTTATCTTAATACATATGGGACTGCTTCCGTTATCGGAACGAATGGGGATATATTAAATGATGAGGATATTTCCTCTAAACTTCAACCACTTTTTGATTTAAGACCCTTTTCGATAGAAACAAAATTCGGCCTAAGAGAGCCTATTTATTCTGAAACGGCAGCATATGGTCACATGGGTAGGAAAAATGAGATTGTCACTAAAACGTTTAAACGACCAAGTGAAAATGGCATAGAGGAATTAACAAAAACGGTAGAATTATTTACATGGGAAAAGTTAGATGCTGTAGATGAAATAAAGTCTGTTTTTCATCTTTAGAAGGAAACTTAAAAATATAAAAAAGGGGAGTTATTACTATACTCCCCTTTTTTGATTTATTAAATTGCTATTATTTAATATCGATATGTCTCTGGCTTAAATGGTCCTTTAACTTTTACTCCGATATAATCTGCTTGCTCTTGCGAAAGGACATCCAGTTCTGCTCCCACAGATTGAAGGTGCAATTCAGCTACCTTTTCATCTAAATGCTTGGGCAAAGTAAATACTTCATTAGAATACTTTCCCGGATTCAAGTATAATTCCATTTGAGCTAATACTTGATTAGTAAATGAATTTGACATCACAAAACTTGGGTGCCCTGTGGCACATCCGAGATTAACTAATCTGCCTTCAGCCAAAACTATAATCTCTTTATCCCCTATTGTATACATGTCAACCTGAGGCTTTATCTCTAATTTGGAATCTCCATAATTAGAATTTAACCAAGCCATATCAATCTCATTATCAAAATGGCCAATGTTACATACAATTGCTTTATCTCTTAATGCTAAAAAATGGCGGTCAACAATGATATTTTTATTTCCCGTAGTTGTGATTACGATATTCGCCATTCCTATAACATTATCAATTTTGCGGACTTCAAATCCATCCATAACAGCTTGAAGAGCACATATTGGATCAACCTCAGAAACAATGACACGTGCCCCTGCAGCCTGAAAAGAAGCAGCCGTACCTTTTCCAACATCTCCATAGCCAGCACAAACAACAACTTTTCCAGCAATCATTAAGTCTGTGGCTCGTCGTATTGCGTCCACAGCAGACTCACGACAACCATATTTATTATCAAACTTTGACTTAGTAACGGAGTCATTTACATTGATTGCAGGCATGGGTAGTGTCCCGTTAATCATCCGCTCAAAGAGACGGTGGACACCTGTCGTTGTTTCTTCAGAAAGACCTCCAATACCCTCTACGAGATGAGGATATCGATCTAAAACCATATTTGTTAGATCACCACCATCATCCAATATCATGTTTAATGGTTTCCTATCCTCTCCAAAAAATAATGTTTGTTCTATGCACCAATCAAACTCCTCTTCGGTTAAACCTTTCCAGGCATAGACTTGCACGCCAGATTCAGCTATGGCTGCAGCTGCATGATCTTGAGTCGAAAAAATATTACATGAGGACCAGGTGACTTCCGCGCCTAAATCAACTAAAGTTTCTATAAGCACTGCAGTCTGAATGGTCATGTGAAGGCATCCGGCAATACGAGCACCCTTTAATGGCTTACTTTGTCCATATTCTTCTCTTAGTGCCATTAGCCCAGGCATTTCAGCCTCAGCAAGGTGTATCTCACTTCGTCCCCAAGGGGCCAAAGAAATATCTTTTACTTTATTCGTAATGAAGTTGTTTTTTGGTGAGTTTTCCATCAATTTTGCTTTGATTTATGATTATCGAAAACAAAATTAAGCATATGATGTCCGCCGAAGTTAATAATCTTGGACTTTTTGGCTTAAAAATAATTTACACCCCTGTAAGAAGCGATGAAATTGATCAGAATAAGAATCTATCCAATGAAGACCTTGAGAGATTAAGGAAGTTTAAAAATGAAAAGAGAAAAAGAGAATTTCTATCTGCAAGGATTGCCTTGGGCATGATTGACCATGACCTTTCTAAAGATATTTCATATGTGGGCAGACGCCCTATGCTTAAATCTAATTCTGGTGAAATTAGCCTGAGTCATAGTCAAAAAATTGCAGCTGCCGCATGGCATCCGAGTCTCCCAATAGGTATTGATGTGGAAAGCGAAAGGCAACAGCTTGAAACCATTTTAACAAAATTTCTTTCCCTCGAAGAAATTGATAAAATTAAATCATGTAAAAATCCTGACTTAGCACGAAGAATTGCCTGGGGAGCGAAGGAATCCATCTATAAAGCGGCAAATCAAAAAGGGTTATCACTTTCAAAAGACATCATGCTGAATTTTATTGCTGAATTCGAAAGCGGAAAGGGAAATGCCACTATTGCTGATGGTCGAAAATATAGTATTGGCTGGAGCTTAATTGCAAATGACGATAAAACAACAGAGGCTTTGGTTTGGGCAGTAGAACATCCGAAAACTTTGAAGATTATTTTAACAGGCCCGGAATCTTCAGGAAAAACAGCTCTTTGCAAGTCACTTAGTGTTCATTTCAAATCGACGCATATCGCTGAATATGCAAGAGAGTACCTAAAAAAGAAAAAAGGGAAATATGACCTAAATGACTTAATACAGATAAACGAAACGCAAACAGAAAATCACAAAAATATTATTGAACCAATGGTATTTTTTGACACAGACGTGATAACATTAATTATTTGGGCAAAAGATAAATTCAATGAATCTATTGATGATTTTGAAATTACTCTTAGGGATAATTTGCCACATCTTTATTTATTATGTCGTTCTGATTTACCCTGGGTATACGACCCACAAAGAGAAAACCCCAATGACCTTAATCGTATTTTTCATTTACATGAACAAGCCTTAAAATCATTGAAAATACCATTTGAGTATGTTGAAGGAAAAGGTGAAGCACGTCTTAAAAATGCAATATGTGCTATTGAAAATCAAATGTTTTGATTTACTTTCGTTTCAATAAACACAGGGGTGCCTTTTAAGGCTGAGATTTATACCCTAAGAACCTGAGCAGATAATGCTGCTAAGGGAGTGAGGACTTTAAGTGTCCTGTCGCAAAAGCGCCATCTGTGTATCATTTTTAATATTAGATATGCTATGAAAAAAGCCATTTTCTTTATTTTATTTATTCCCTTTGCGACAATTTCCCGAGGACAAGAAATTGATACAGTATTCAAAAAAATCGTTTTATCCGATGTTAACTTATTAGAAATGAGAGCATCCAAAAGAACTCCGATGACAGTACTTGATTTGTCAAGTAACTCTTCACCAATGGAAATACGGGGAAATACATTAGAAAATTTAAATAATGGACTTGATATTCCATATTTGATTCAATGGACACCATCAATAACACAATCTTCTGATGCTGGAACAGGTATGGGTTACACCTATCTTAGAATGCGAGGTATGGATCAAACTAGAATAAATGTCACCATCAACGGTGTGCCCATAAATGATCCGGAATCACATGGCGTCTTTTGGGTAAATACTCCAGATCTTACATCATCCATCTCATCTTTGCAAATTCAACGTGGTGTTGGGACCTCTACAGTTGGCGCAGGTGCTTTTGGAGGTTCTATTTCTATGGAGGTGGGAGTCCCAGAAGAAAAAGCTAGTACTAAAGTCGTTTTTGGAGGAGGTTCTTTCGGAGGAGCAAGGGCAACGTATATAATTAACTCGGGAGCATTAGGCCTAACTAATGAAAAAACTAAGCCTTTAACATTTATGGGACGACTTTCCCATTTGCAAAGCCAAGGGTTCATTGACCGTTCCTCAGTAAATCTAAATTCTTATTTAGTTAGTGGGCAATACAAAAGTGATAATGCCACTATCCGTCTGGTTCACTTTAGTGGAAATGAGCGGACGCAGCAAGCATGGTATGGGATTCCTGAAGTTAAATATAATAGTGATAGACCGGGTACTTTTTCTGGATTAGAAAATTATATCTCTAGGAATGGTTTAGAAGGAGCAGATGCGCAAAATATTTTAGACTCTAGAAATAATACCTACAATTATTATCGATACCCAAATGAAATTGACCGATATAAGCAAAGTCATACCCATTTTATTAGTCAAATTAATTTGCCTTCAAATTGGAGGTTCAACTTCAATGCGTTTCTTGTATCCGGAAAAGGTTACTTTGAACAGTATAAAGCCAACGAGTTGTTTTCCGACTATGGACTATCAAATCCAGTAATTAATGATAGCACTATTCAAAGTACAGACTTGGTTCGTCAACGGTGGTTATCAAATTCTTTGATTGGCACACACGCTTCATTAGTCAAAGAAATTAATGATGCCAAATTCGTTTTGGGTGGATTTTCACAACGTTATTTAGGAGATCACTATGGTACCCTTCCTTGGATGCAAGTTAATCCCCTCAGTGGTATTCTGCCGGCGAACTTACCTCCCGAAAATATTCCTAATTACAATTATCAAAGTGGTAATGATTATAAATACTATGAAAGCGTTGGAGATAAAGTTGATTACACAGGTTATATTAAAGCTGAAATTCCTTTCGGAAAAAATTGGTTAGCCTATGGAGATCTTCAGCTCCGTTATGTAAATTATGTTATCAATGGAATTGGAGATGATCAAACAAATCTTGATTTTGAAAATAGTTTTCTCTTTTTTAATCCAAAAGCAGGTTTAGATTATCAAATTAATAAAAATAATAGGCTATATGCATCGGCGGCTATTGCTAACCGTGAACCCGTTCGAAATGATATTATCGATTATGGTGTTTCAGATACTGCATTACCTGAAACATTACTGGATATCGAAGTAGGTTATCAAACCAGAGGTAAAAATGGATTTTTTGAGGCAAATATTTATTTGATGGAATACTGGAATCAATTAGTTCCAACGGGTGCAATCAATGATGTTGGTGCCTCTCTAAGAATGAATGTTAATAGAAGCTACAGAAGAGGTCTAGAACTTGCAGGAGAGCACAAATTAACAAATCAATTTACAATTGGCTTTAATACTACTTGGAGCGACAATAGAATTGATGAATTTGAAGAAGTTATGATAGATTATCTTGACGGCTCTGAAGTAAAGACAACCATTGAGAATAGCAAAATTGCAATGTCACCTGACTTTATTTCAAATGGCATGATTCAATGGGCCTATAAAGCCCATAAAGAATTACAAGGCCACTTACAACTTCGTATAAAATTAGTTGGGCGCCAGTATTTGGATAATACGGGAAATAATATAACTCGCAGCTTAAACCCATACCAAACCATCGATTTCCCTCGCAGCTTAAACCCATACCAAACTATCGATTTCCAATGGCTGATATGTTCTAATTTCGGTGACTTTAGATTAGATATAATGAATTTATTTGATGCAACTTACGCTCCTAATGGTTACACTTGGGGGTATTTGTATGATGGCATCAGAACAGATGAAAATTTTGTTTTCCCAATGGCTGGAAGAAATTTCTTTTTAACCTACAGCATTAAATTGGACGGTAAAAAATAAAAGGACATGTATAATTTATCCTAACTTAAAAGTTGTGCTCTTGCGACCTTAACATCCTTAATTATTTGAGCTCGCAAATCATCTTTTGAATTATATTTTTTTTCATCTCTAATCCGATCTATGAAATGTACACGAATTGGCCTATCATAAATGTCCTGGCCATTTTCAATTAGATGAACTTCAAGCAAAGGCGTTTCATTTCCAATAGAAGGTCTTTTCCCGTAATTCGCTACTCCCATAATTTGAGTGAGTTTTGGATCATCTAATATGTCTACACGAACTGAGTAAACACCTTCAGCGGGGAAAATTTTGTCAGGGTGAACCTCTCCTACGTTAGCAGTTGGAAATCCTAATTCCCGTCCTAACTTTTTACCCTGAATTACCTTCCCAGTTATAAAATGCGGGCGGGTTAATGCACGAGAAGCCATTTTCACATCACCCGAAATTATAGATTTTCTTATCTGAGTTGAGGATACATGTATCGCCTCCAAATCAAAAGCCGGTATTTCTTCAATATCAAAACCATAAACTGGAGCATATTCTTGTAAATGTTTGAATGAGCCTTCTCTATTACGCCCAAAACGATGATCATGGCCGATTACTAAATATTTAACTCCTATTTTTTCGACTAAAAGATTTCGAACAAAATCTATTGACTCAATCTTGGAAAAGTCATCATCAAAATCCTGAACAATTAAATAATCTAATTTCAACTCTGATATTAGCTCAGCTCGTTCCTCAAGGGTAGTTAGAAGCTCCATAGAAAATTCAGGATGAATTAACCTTCGAGGGTGGGGGTCAAAAGAAATAAGCACTGACTGGCCTTTAAATTCTTCTGCCATTACAACCAGTCTCTTTAAAATGGTCTGATGCCCAGCATGAACCCCATCAAAAGTACCGGTTGTAGCAACGGCTCTTGACTGTCTTGGGAATTCTTGGATAGAATTATATCTCTTCAAGGAATTGTAAATGTTTTTGCAAAGATATCTACAGGATGTTTTAGTGAATAATTTTTTTCGAGAAGTCTCAAAAGAAAATATTCTAATAGACTGATGTCAGCTTAATTGAGAGGAAAGGCATCAAGCTACTTGAAAGATTATCTCTAACATTCATCATATTATTTGTTAGAAAAAGAATAGAAAAATTCAACTTTTGATTTGTAGCTTTGCACCCATAATTTAGAAAGATTTTATACCAAAAAATATGTCCAATCTAAAAGGAAAAATTGCACAAGTTATTGGCCCTGTCGTAGATGTCTACTTTGAAGGCTCCGTTCTTCCAAAAATTTACGACGCTTTAGTAGTTATTAGACCTAACGGTCAAAAAGTTATTATGGAAACCCAGCAGCACGTTGGCGAAGATACGGTACGTGCAATCTCCATGGACTCAACAGATGGGTTTAAAAGAGGTCAAGAGGTTACTGCCACTGGTCAACCAATTGCTATGCCATCTGGTGAGCAAATAAGAGGTAGAGTTTTTAATGTTGTTGGAGAAGATATCGATGGGATTGGCGGGATTAGTGAAGGCAATGACCTCCCAATTCACCGAGAAGCTCCAAAATTTGAAGATCTATCCACAGCAACTGAAGTTCTTTTAACCGGGATAAAAGTCATTGACCTAATAGAACCATATGCTAAAGGAGGAAAAATTGGATTATTTGGAGGTGCTGGTGTAGGTAAAACTGTATTAATACAAGAGTTAATAAATAATATAGCTAAAGGGCACGGTGGCTTATCAGTTTTTGCAGGAGTTGGTGAGCGTACTCGAGAGGGAAATGACTTACTCCGAGAAATGATTGAGGCAGGTATAATTAATTATGGTGATGAGTTCAAAGAGTCCATGGAAAATGGAGGTTGGGATTTAAGCAAGGTTAACAAAGACGACCTAAAAGATTCAAAGGCAACTTTTGTATTTGGGCAAATGAATGAGCCTCCAGGCGCTCGCGCAAGAGTAGCTCTTTCGGGATTAACTATGGCTGAATATTACAGAGACGGAGAAGGGACAGGACAAGGAAAAGATATTTTATTTTTTGTCGATAATATTTTTCGATTCACTCAAGCAGGTTCTGAAGTTTCAGCACTATTGGGACGTATGCCTTCTGCCGTTGGATATCAGCCAACATTAGCAACTGAAATGGGGCTCATGCAAGAACGAATCACTTCGACTAAAAATGGTTCTATTACCTCTGTTCAAGCAGTCTATGTCCCTGCCGATGACCTAACAGATCCTGCCCCTGCTACTACTTTTGCTCACTTAGATGCGACTACTGTATTATCTAGAAAGATAGCGGAATTAGGGATTTACCCTGCTGTAGACCCTTTGGATTCGACCTCCAGAATTTTAACACCAGAAATTGTCGGCGAAGAACACTACAATTGTGCTCAGGATGTTAAAATGATATTACAGAGGTATAAAGAATTGCAAGATATCATTGCAATTCTCGGAATGGAAGAATTATCAGAGGAAGATAAAATGGCCGTTCATAGAGCCAGAAGAATCCAACGTTTCTTATCTCAACCTTTCCATGTTGCAGAGCAATTCACTGGAATTCCTGGTGTTTTTGTTGAGATTTCCGAGACAATTAAAGGGTTTAATATGATTTTGAATGGAGAATTAGACCAATACCCTGAAGCTGCTTTTAATCTCAAGGGAAGTATTCAAGAGGTAATAGAAGCTGGTGATAAAATGCTAGCAGAAGCTTAAAGTATGAGCTTATCATTACACATATTAAGTCCAGAAAAAACTCTTTATGAGGGTGTGTCAACTGCAATACAATTTCCAGGGAAAGATGGTCTATTTCAGGTGTTAAAAGATCATGCCCCTCTAATGGCCTCCTTGACCAAGGGT
Source organism: uncultured Flavobacteriales bacterium (assembly GCA_938084135.1). Classification (GTDB taxonomy): domain Bacteria; phylum Bacteroidota; class Bacteroidia; order Flavobacteriales; family Schleiferiaceae; genus TMED14. The sequence continues at coordinate 2,391 of CALKDS010000082.1, read as the reverse complement.
ACAATCAGAATCAATTCTGAGGATGGGATTCAAGATATTACTATTGTTGGAGGTGTAGTCGAAGTATCCAATAATAAAGTTACTGTTTTAGCCCTTTAAACTTAAAAAATTAATAACTTTTACCCGGCTCTTCAAGCCGGGTTTTTTTATACACGATTCTTATGCGAAAATTGATATTTCTTTCTTTCTTCTCCTTGTCTTTTATTTCAATTTTGGGTCAAACAACTGTAACAGAAAAAATAGGAATATTAGAAACTGCCGATGTGAAGGTGATAGAAGAAATTAAAATTATACTAGATTCAGTTGATGTTTTAGGGTCCACTTTGCCCTCAGAGAAAGGTCATTTGGTTTATTCCAAAAGTGAAATTGATATTTTAAATTCTCCATATCAAAACGTTGGTGAGATATTAGAGACATTTCCTGGTTTAGAAATAAGGAGCCGAAGCCTAAATGACGTTCAAGCAGATATTTCTCTGCGAGGGTCAACATTTGATCAAGTATTAATATTAGTAAATGGAGTTCCTTATTCCGATCCTCAGACAGGACATCATAATATGAATCTTCCAGTCCCTACTGGAGCGATTAAATCCATTCATGTAATGCCTAGTGGAGGTTCCTATCGCTATGGTCCATTTGCCTTTGCTGGAGTAATAGATATTGTAACCAAAACCGGGAGTAACTCTGGGGGATATGCTTCTGCAGGGCTAGGAGAATATGGTTATCAGAATGGTTCAGCAGGACTTTCCTTAGGTAAAATATTAGGATTCTTCACCCGCATAGATCTTGATTATAAAGCTGCTGCTGGAGAATTCCAAAATAGAGATTTTGCCCAATGGCAAGCTTTTTTATCAACTGAAAGACAAATTAAGGGGATAGGTAAATTGAGCTTAAACGGAGGATATCTTGCAAAAAAATTTGGTGCCTTTAATTTCTATTCATTCAATTTTCCAGACCAATTTGAGGCGGTAAAATCATTATCTGCAAATATTAAAATAGAATCGGAATATGGTACAGTTAAAGGATATATAAGACAGCACAGTGACCATTTTGAACTTTTCCGCGAAGAAGCTAGATTTTATGAGTATACAGGTGACGGTCAGTTCTTTAATACCAATGATTCTTCATTAGCTCCAAGCTGGTACAAAGAGCATAATAATCATAAAAGTCATACTTATGGACTTGATTATGAATCAAATGACATATCTCTTCAATTAGGAAAAATGTCAAGTTCATTAAAATATGGTATCGACTTTAGACAAGATAATATCATTAGTAATATTTTAGGAAAGGATTTAGCAAATCCAATAATTGCAGATCAAAGAGCATTTTATCTAAAAGGAGATTCGCGAAATAATGGAGGGATTTATACCCAATTTAATTTGGGCAATTTGAATACTGGAATTCGGATCAATTATAATGATGATTATGGCTTGGATTGGCTTCCAAATATTGACTATGTTCATTCATTTAATAATTCCACTGCAATAAAAGGCAGCGTGAATAAAAGCTTCAGATTACCTACGTTTACAGACTTATATTATACTTTGGGAGGTGCGCAAGGCTCGATAAACCTGAAGCCAGAATATGCTTGGAATAGTGAATTGTCTTTTTCCCAATCATTTGATAAGACTCAGAGTATTATGCCTTCAAAAATCTCAATTACTGCTTACCATAGGTTCGGTGAGAATCTGATTGACTGGATTTATAGAACTGTTGGAAGTGAACAACTATTACAAGCCGATAATTTAACCCAGGTAAGTATATATGGTGCTGAACTAAGAGCGATGGGTGATTTAAATAATAAATTATTCTATTCTATAAATGGTCAATTTGCTTCTCACCAAACAGGCTCAATAGATGGTCAATCAATTTATGTTTTAGATTATTTGGCAAATAGATTTCAGACAGAATTAAATAGTCTAGTTTTTAATGGTTTTCAATTTGGACTTGTTGGGACACGACAAGAGCGAGCTGGGTATTTTGTTTCTTCTTCCGGAGAAGAAACAAAATACCCAGCATTTACAACTTTAGACCTTAAATTATCATATGATCACGATGGATTATTTATATATCTAGATGCTTTAAATCTATTTGATGAAGAAATTTATGACAGAGGTAACGTTCCATTAGCTGGACGCTGGGTTAAGCTTGGATTGCGCTTTCACTGGTGATAACAAACTCTCTAATTCTTCAAAACATGTTGCTACCGAATTTCATTGGTAATAACAAAGTTGAAACCAATGATTTCCTTTTTTGGATCGCCATTTTATCAACTTTTTTCTTGGCTTATTATTTTAAAAAAAATGATTTAAGAAAAAGTTTTTGGAAAAATATTTTTTGGGGGAAAACAAAATCAGATGGTGAACCAAAATATTTATGGCTAATTAATCT
>CALKDS010000081.1 GCA_938084135.1 uncultured Flavobacteriales bacterium | reverse complement strand
TTACTTTTTTCTGTTAAAAGACTTGACAACGCTATGTTCAAAAGGGTATATTTGCCGCCTATGGCAAAAATGAAACTTTCACACTTCGCATATAAATTACCTGAGAGTCAAATCGCTCAGTATCCTGCAGATTATCGTGATGACTCTAGAATGATGGTTGTACATCGAGAAACGGGAAACATTGAGCATAAGCATTTTAAGGACCTAGTGGACTATTTTAACCCTGGTGACTTGATGGTCATGAATAATACAAAAGTTTTTCCAGCTCGAATGTGGGGAAATAAAGAAAAAACAGGAGCCTTAATTGAAGTATTCTTACTTCGAGAATTGAATGCTGAAAGTAGACTTTGGGATGTTCTTGTTGATCCTGCAAGAAAAATTCGAATTGGAAATAAATTATATTTCGGAGATGATGACTCTCTTGTTGCTGAGGTGATTGATAATACCACCTCTAGAGGCAGAACATTGCGTTTTTTGTTTGACGGTTCTTATGAAGAGTTTCGTGAAAAGTTAAAGGAAATGGGAGAAACTCCATTGCCAAATTATATTAAAAGACCACTTGAGCCTGAGGATTCAGAAAGATACCAAAGTATCTTCGCTAAAGTTCAAGGCGCAGTAGCTGCCCCTGTAGCTTCATTGCACTATTCGAAGCATTTACTCAAAAGAATGGAGATAAAAGGGGTTGAAACGGCAGAAATTACTATGCATGTTGGGTTAGGAACTTTTAGATTAGTAGAAGTTGAGGACCTTTCTAAGCATAAAATGGAGTCTGAACAATTTTGGCTTTATCCTGAAACAGCTGAAGCGATAAATCGAACAAAAGCAAATAAAAATCGAGTTTGTGCTGTTGGAACATCTGTGATTCGTTCAATGGAAAGTTCAATGATAACTGATAATAGAGTTAAACCAACAGAGGCTTGGACAAGCAAATTCCTGTTTCCTCCATACAAGTTTTCTATAGCAGACTCATTGATAACTAATTTTCATGGCCCTCAAAGCACTATGCTCATGCTAACAAGTGCGTTTTTAGGTCACGAAAAAACCATGGAGGTCTACAAGACAGCCGTAAAAGAAAAGTATCGGTTTCTTTGTTACGGAGATGCCTTATTAATTATTTGAGACAATAAATTTCTAACGGATAAAGATAAAATGGAGTTCTTTTCTTAAAAAAGATAACCTATTTTAAACCCTAGTAGCACCCCTAGTGTAGGGTATTCCAGCTGATTTATTTGTATTTCGGTGATTAAGTCGCCTGAATTTGGATCGATAGTTTGAAATAATGAAACTTCATCCCAGGTGATATGGCGTTGCGAGATACCGGCATATAGATCAATTAAAATTCTTTCTGAAGAGCGAACATGATATCCTGCAATCAGTCCTATATCTATGAATAGCTTAGTAGCTTTTTGAGAAAAATTATTTTGAGTCAAAATCTTTGAGAAGGGTCGATTTTTATAATCTATTCCGATATATAATCCATTGTTGTATGAGTTGCCTACTGGGAAAATTTTTATCGTTGCATTCTGACTAAGACTTATAGTATTTCTCAGATCCCCGTTGGGATTAAAGTAAAAATCTGATGCACTGAATAAAAGCTGATCCATATAATTGTTTGTTGTTACACCAAGACCAGCTTCCAGTGTAATAAATGGGTTTATTCTGATTTCATATCCCACTGGGAATTCACCAATGAAAAATGGTAAGAAATTATACTTGATACAGTTAGTGTATTTTTCTTTGGCATTAGATTTGTTCTTTCCACTTGTATAGTTATTTGAATTGCTGTAGTATTTACCTGTTTCTACATTTCTCTTTTTAACAATAATTTCTTGAGCCTTTACCTGCGAACCTATTAGAACGCAGGTAAAGAAAAGAAAAGTATAAAATTGCCGTATCATATAATAGAATCGTTTATTTGCAAAGATTACCAAAACCCTGCCAATGTCCCGAGTTTTAATTAAAATATTAATTTTCTTTCTCTTTCCTGGAGCACTTTCAGCTCAACTTCCGTCATATGATTTGGAATGGAGCACTAATTATAGGTACCGCGATGTTTTCACTAGTAACGTTGTTGATTTAGATTCTAACTTTTTTTATACTCAGGGTAGCAAGTCTGGCCTTTTAATCACAAATCAGTGGTACTTGGCAAAATATGACAGAAAAAAATCAAAACAAATTTGGCAAATAGAGGTAGAGCGAATTATGTATCAAGGGATCCCAACAGACCTTCTTTCAGTGCATATAGTTAATGGTCAATTTTATTTGTTTTTAGAGGCTTACAATCGCAGAAATGATAAAAAATATCTTCTTCTTCAAATTTTTGATGAAAATGGGAATCCCAAAGAATTGAAACTTGTAGAAAGTCTAGATTCTAGAAGACGTAATCATGGAAATTTTAGAATACAATTTTCAGAGGATAGAACGAATTTCATGATATTTTCGAGTCCTGCATATAGCCTTAGACAACCAGAGAGGTTTGCAATTTCAGTTTATGGTGCGGATTTACAGTTGAATTGGTCAAAAGATGTTCAACTAGATATTTTGGATAGATATGTGAAAATAAATGATGTTGATCTAAGTAATTCAGGTGAAGTATATTTTATCGCTGAAAAAACAATCCCACGGCGCTCTACAGGTGATACATGGAATTGGGGAATGCCAAACTCTGAATACTTAATTTATAAGGTTGTCGGCCAAACTGACGACCTAAAGGAAATTGATTTAGGACTAAATAATGTATTTGTAACCAATATGGGCTTAGAACTAGATTTTTCAGATAATTTAGTAGCTATTGGTGGATTTTATTCGGAAAGAGGATATCTTAATTCTTCTATAAAGGGCATGTTTTATGTGACATTAGATCAGACTACAAATAAAAATTATTCGAAAGAGATAGTTCCATTTCGCCCAGAATTCATTGATGGGTTTAGAATGCTAGGCCGTTCAAGGCGTGGTAAAGAAATAAGAGAAGATTTTGTCTTCAGACACTTTCTTCACCGCTCAGATGGTGGTGCATATATAATTGCTGAAGATTATGAAATGGAAGTTCGTACTGTTATGCAAAATAATAATACTGTTACAAATTACTACTACTATTACAACGATATCATAGCTTTTGGAGTTTCTCCATTAGGAGAGATAGAGTGGTCTGGACATATCCCAAAACGCCAATACTCCAAGAATGACGGAGGGCATGCGAGTGGTTATTTACCGCTAGTTGATGGAAAGCAGTTATATATATTATTTAATGACCATCCTTCAAATGTGAAGAGGTTTGGTGATCGCAGACCGATAGTTGTAAGAAACTTTAGACGATCAAATTTTGTTGCAGTTTCTATAAATGAAGATTCTGAAATGCATTACAATGTGCTCTATAGTAATAGTAAAGAGGATGTTATGACCCTACCTAAAAGAAGCTCCAGTAATGAATCTTTACAAAAAGATGCAGTACTGTTTTCAGTTAGAAATTCGAAAATACAATTTGGAAGTCTTTTGCATCATAAATAATGAGTGAAAAAAAGAATTTGCGCAGCCTTTCAAAGGAAGATCTTAAGGGTGTTTTTAGAGATTGGGGCGAGCCAAGCTTTAGAGCAGATCAAGTCTATGACTGGATTTGGGCAAAAGGTGTCAAAAGCATTGAGGATATGCGAAATATCCCTAAGCAGATAATTATACGCTTGAATGAAATTTATTTCATTAGACCTATTGCATTTGATAATATTCAAAAGAGTTCTGATGGAACCATAAAGAATGCGGTTCTTTTGCGAGATGGATTAATTGTTGAGTCAGTCTTAATTCCAACTGATAAAAGAATAACGGCATGTGTTTCAAGTCAAGTAGGCTGCAGTTTAAGTTGTGCCTTTTGCGCAACTGCAAAGCTGAAAAGAATGCGAAATCTGGATCCTGATGAAATATATGATCAGGTTTTATCAATTCATAACCAAGGGATTCAAAATTTTGGCAGGCCGCTTACAAATATTGTTTTTATGGGGATGGGCGAACCACTCATGAATTACAAAAATGTATTGATGGCAATTAATAAAATAACCGAACCAGAGGGTTTGAACTTCTCTCCACGAAGGATTACATTAAGCACAGTAGGACTGCCTAAAATGATTAAGCGATTAGCTGATGATAAAGTTAAATTTCATCTCGCTGTCAGTTTGCATTCAGCAAGAGATGAGGTGAGGTCTACTATGATGCCGATAAATGACTCTGCCCCGTTAAAGGAACTAACAGAATCATTGGATTATTGGTACAAAATGACAAGAAGAAAGATAACTTTTGAATATGTGGTTTGGAAAGGGATAAATGACAAAGTTGAAGATATACATGCTCTTTTAGACCTGTGCAAAAAGATCCCTTCAAAGGTTAATTTAATTGAGTATAACGCCATAGGTGACGATAGATTTCAGCAAGCAGATGAGAAGACTATTGATGCGTATCAATTTGCTTTGAATCAAAATGGGGTTTCCGTTCAGGTCAGAAAATCCAGAGGTAAAGACATAGATGCTGCATGTGGGCAATTAGCGAATAAAAGTGATATCACAGTTCCAAATGAAATATAAAATTGAATAGTTTCAATACACATGCGTAATTTTGATTTTATATGTTGACAAAAGCTAAAATTCAAGAAGCGTTAGTTGAAATTGAAAATGCTTCGGGAAAAGGGTTGTTAATTCAGGCTAATGGGTTGCGAAATATTCAGATTCTTGGAAATGAGGTCGTTATAGATGTCATCTGCGATAGTCCTGTCTTGCATCAGAAAAAAAAGTTTGAAGTTTCTATTTTACAGGCAATTCATGCTAAAGTAGATGTAAAATTACAGGTCAAAATAAATTTAATAGTTGAAGCTTCTGAAAAGCCAGTTAAAGATCAAATTAAGGGTAAACCAATCCCTGGAGTTCAACATGTCATTGCTGTAGCTTCAGGTAAGGGTGGAGTTGGGAAGTCAACTGTAACCGCTAATATAGCAGTTACATTATCAAAAATGGGATTTAAGGTTGGGATTTTAGATGCTGATATTTATGGTCCAAGTATGCCATTAATGATGGACCTTGTTAGTGACAGACCAGGAGGAATAGAAGTTGATGGAGTAAGGAAAATGGAGCCTGTAGAGTCTTACGGTGTTAAAGTAATGTCGATAGGGTTTTTCGCTGGGACAGATCAGGCAGTAGTATGGAGAGGTCCAATGGCAACAAAAGCATTAAATCAGATGATATCTGAGACATTTTGGGGTGAACTTGACTTTTTGCTCATAGATCTTCCTCCTGGAACAGGGGACATTCATTTAAGTATGGTTCAAGCATTACCTATTACAGGAGCAATAGTTGTTAGTACTCCACAGCCTATTGCTTTAGCAGACGCAAGAAAAGGAGTTGGAATGTTTCAGATGGAGGCAATAAATGTCCCAGTGTTGGGAATAATAGAGAATATGTCCTACTTTGCCCCCGATGAGTTGCCGGAAAATAAATATTATCTATTTGGAAAAGAGGGGGCTCAAGATTTGGCCAATGAAATACAGGTTCCATTTTTAGGTGAATTGCCGATTGTTCAGAGTATTCGAGAAGCTAGCGATGTGGGCCACCCTGCTGCCTTGCAACTTAAGGGAGAGGTGCCATTAGCATTTGAAAAAATAATTCAGAATATAATGATTTCTCTTGCTAACAGAGTGGAGACTCTTCCTCCATCAGAAGCTGTAAGAATTACAACAATGGCAGGATGTCAGACATCAAAACGAGAAGTATGAGTGATATAAAAGAAAGAATAGAATCCGCATTACAAGAGATAAGACCATTTCTTCAAAATGACGGCGGCGATATAAAACTACATAGTGTTATTGATAATATTGAGGTTAGAGTAGTTTTACTTGGTGCTTGTTTGGGATGCTCAGTTAATAAGATGACTCTAAAAAATGGAGTAGAGGTAGCAATAAAGAAATTTGCTCCTGAAATACAAAGAGTTATTCATGTAACCGATCAGTCTTAATCAAGTATTTTCTTATATCATTAAAATAAAAAATGGTTAGAACGGATATATTAATTATCGGCGCCGGTCCTGTTGGCTTGTTTACTGTTTTTGAAGCGGGTCTATTGAAAATGAAATGTCATCTTATTGACGTTTTACCAAAACCGGGAGGTCAATGTTCTGAACTTTATCCAAAAAAACCTATTTATGACATCCCTGGATATCCCGAAATACTTGCAGATGAATTAACCATTAAGTTATTAGAGCAATGTAAACAGTTTGAACCTGGATTTACTCTTGGTGAAAGGGCAGAAAGTTTAAATCGTGCAGAGGATGGTTCTTTTACGGTTGTCACTAATAAAGGAACTGTTCACAAAGCCCCTGTTGTTGTTATCGCCGGAGGGCTTGGAAGTTTTGAGCCAAGGAAGCCAAACATCCCTGCCATTGAAAAGTTTGAGAATAAAGGAGTTAACTACTTCATTCAAGATCCAGAAATTTTTAGAGATAAAAAAGTGGCTATTGCTGGTGGTGGAGACTCAGCATTGGATTGGACGATTATTTTGTCTGAAATTGCATCGGAAGTTACTTTAATTCATAGAAGTAATGAGTTTCGAGGGGCATTAAGCTCCGTCGAAAAAGTTCAACAGTTAAAGGATATAAATCGTGTAAAAGTTAAAACCTCGGCACAAGTTGTCGATTTGATGGGAGAAAATCACCTTGAGTCTATATTAATCGATGAATCAAATCATCCTCAAGAGGAGCTCATCGTAGATTATTTTTTACCACTATTTGGCCTTTTACCCAAATTAGGCCCAATTTCTAATTGGGGACTTGAGATTGAAAAAAACGCAATCAAAGTCAATAATTCTTTAGATTATCAAACAAATATTCAAGGTGTTTTTGCAGTAGGTGATGTAAATACTTATCCAGGTAAGTTAAAACTAATTTTATGTGGTTTTCACGAAGCTACGGTCATGTGCCAGTATGCTTTTAAAATTATAAATCCAGAAAAAAAATTCTTGTTGAAATATACGACCGTAACTGGAGTTAATGGATTCGATGGTAGTTCTAAATCAACCCCAAATTCAATTGTAAAAAAAATACAATAGTGGACAAAACAACTGTCAAAATATACATTACTGACAGATCGGGGTTAAGCCATGCAATTGAGGCTCCAACTGATATGTCAATGAACCTAATGGAAGTCATTCGTTCTTATGAATTGGAAGACGAAGGTACTGTCGGAATATGTGGAGGCATGTCAATGTGCGCTTCCTGTCATTGTTATATTGATTCCTCTCATGAATTAAAAAGTCCATGTCAAGATGAGAAATTGATGCTTTCAGAAGCATTCAATATTAGAGAGAACAGTAGACTATCATGTCAGATTTTTATTTCTCATCATCTTGATGGTTTAAAACTCATAATTGCTCCAGCAGAATAGTTAGTTAAAAATCATAGATTTTTTTCTAAGAAAGAAGGATGCTATTACCTTTGATTCAATTTAGCTGACATCTCTTTTTTTTAAGCAAAAAAGAGCATCGGCAATATTATTCAACCAGAATTAATATGGGACGAGCATTTGAATATAGGAAAGCGAGAAAAATGAAACGATGGTCATCGATGGCTAAAGTGTTCACTAGAATTTCAAAGGATATAATAATGGCTGTAAAGGAAAGCGGTCCTAGCCCTGAAGCTAATAGCCGTTTAAAGGCATTAATTCAAAATGCTAGGGATGCCAATATGCCAAAAGACAATGTAGAAAGAGCTATAAAACGAGCTATATCAAGAGATCAAGCAGATTATAAAGAGGTTGTTTATGAAGGCTATGCTCCTCATGGCATCGCAGTAATTGTGGAAACTGCCACAGATAACAATACTCGAACTGTTGCCAATGTTAGATCGTATTTCAATAAGTGTAATGGAAGTTTAGGTACAAGTGGAAGTGTAGAATTCATGTTCGAAAGAAAATGTTACTTCAAAATAGTTCAGGAAAAAATTGACCTTGAGGAATTTGAATTTGAAATGATTGATTTTGGAGTTGAGGAAATATTTCAAGAATATGATGAAGAGAAGGATATGAAATCATTAATG
>CALKDS010000080.1 GCA_938084135.1 uncultured Flavobacteriales bacterium | reverse complement strand
GGTGCCTGAAGGTTCTCCCTCATCTTGAATCAAGTTAAAATTGAAATCAACGAAGACATTTGCACCCTCTACGTATCCATCGATGACCAATGTCTTAAACAGGTTGAGTGATTGTGATACTGGAGGTTCAGGGACAGTGGCACTACCTCCGCCCCCACCACAAGAGACTAAACCAGTTAATAATACGGGTAATAATAGTTTGTTCATTGTGATCAGTTGATTCATAGCAAATTCAACTTTAACTAAACAGTAGGCTTAGAGTCTATACCGAACAGAAGGACTTTTGAAGTATCGGGGCAACCTCGATCTAGTGGCAATCTCGATGTAACTCCGAATTTCCAAATTTACTGCCAGACTTTTGGCAATTCAGACTACTTCAAATTTTTTCAAAAAGAACTACTACTCAGGACCAAACAGACATTGCGCGAGGCGGGCTCCACAAATAGTCATAGCGAAATTGTTGATCTTGAAACAGCACAGCAAGTTTGGTCTATCAAGCAACCCTTTGCTCGAGATGCTACATTGGCAATGATTAAAAAAATTAGTAGTTGAGTGTGGTCCTGTGACGTGTCTGCTATAGTGAGTAAAAATGTTACAAGTTATGACAACGCTTGGAGTGAAAAAGGCGTGCTATTCGAAAAATAATTAACCAACAGGCATTATAATGCTTAAAACAAAATCACTGCTTTATTTTTTATTATTAGGCTTGCTGCTAGCGCCTCCCACAAATGCTGATGATGTAAGCTTGACTGTGACAGGCGTTGGAGATAACAAGACCAATGCTGTCATTGATGCCCAAAGAAATGCACTTAGAATTTCTTACGGAGAATTTGTTTCTTCTAATCTGACAACTCTCAATAATCAATTGACTAAAGCTGAGAATGTAAACTTGGTAAGTGGCACCATCACTGCGTCTAAACTTATTTCCGAGAGCGTGGATGATTTTACTATTCCACCTATGACTGAGGTCTTGATGAAGATTAAAGTCAATAAGGGCAAATTGGTATCATTCGCTAAGGCCATAGGTGACGATGTTGAAATTCAGGGAAGTTTATTTGGAGCTGAGTTGCAACAGCAAGAGATCAACAAAAAAAATGAAGCCGTTGCGATGGACCACTTGGCTAAAAAAGCTGAGATTATGAATGCATTCTTTGATTATGAAATTGCAGTGGATAGTCCTAAACGGAGCCATGTCGTTGAGGATGATTATTTTATATACAGCTCTATGAGCCTTAAAACAAATCAAAACTACAAAAATCTGGTAATGACTGTTCAAAATACCTTATCTCAAATTGCTATGACTCCTAGCGAGATAAAAAAATATGACGAGCTTGGTACTCCATATTATCGTTTAGATATGGTGGAAATGAAAAATCCTATTTGCACAAGATTAGGTTCAATAGGAATATATCCTTTCGATAAATATTATGGAAAGCAATCATATATTAGAGACCCAAAAACAGATGCTAAATATGGTGAAGCTTTCGTTTTGAGCGGCACTTCCATGGGTAGGGCATTAAATGACCACAGAAACAGTTTAAGGATGAGTTTTGATTGGCAAAATAGACAAAATAAATCAGATATCACAAAACAACGTGGCGTTACACTTGATGATCCTCATTATCCCAAAAGCTATGAGATCACCTGTACCCTCGGCGAGGTAAATCCCATTTTTTTAAGAACAAAAGATAGTTACAGAAGCTTAGAGAAGGTCCATGCTCAAGTTATCAAAAGTATTCTTGCCTATGAATTATTCCGCCAAACGATAGCATATAAAAAATTGATTTTTCCATTTCAACCAAAACCCGCTATTAAATTTGTCCCTGCTCATGGCGCAAGCGCAAATTATACAGTCGCTAAATCGATCAATACTCCTCAGGCCTATGATCAGTTTATAGAGATGATAGTTAGAAATCAGCCGCAAAGTGATAAAAATAATATTAAAGAATGTATGTATGGTTTCTGTTACAAAAATACTGAATTTACTGATTATGCATGGGAAATTAATAAAACCTATCCGAAAATTAAATATAAGCAATATATCGATGCAGGTTATTATCAACCCTCAGGATGGATTTCTGATGCAAAATATATTGAGCCTTTATCTAAAGAGGCGATTGATAACATATTGGAAATGAGAGAGGGGCGCGAAGTTTACTCTCGGATGCATGATGTTTTTTTATATCTTAAGGCCAATAATGTCCGCGCAGAAAAATATAATGGGGGCCTGCTGCTCATTTATCCAGAAGACTTTGAGTTTGCTACCCTACAATTTGAAGATATTGTTAAAAAGGATCAAATTGCGAGTATTACTGCATATTCAGTCGATCCAGATAAGCCCACAAAATAGGAGAATCTAAATGAACAGCTTTTATTTTCGAAGTATATTAACTGTTGCATTGATTTGTTCTTCGCAGATCGAATCCCAAGAAATATCAGAAAGTGATTTGGGCTTTAATGGGCAATTATTAGAGCTTGATGACTTGAGTTGTCTAGACTCATTTAATCAGAAGGCGATGATTAAGAGGCAGAGCATGGGCAAAGAGTATGACCCGTTTAAAAAAGGTAAAAATATTAGAGGAAAGAGCTTATTTTATTTTGGTGAGGGACTTGCATCTATTGATGCACAGCCAGAAGATCCGCTTTATATTGACTCTATACAAAATGCTATCGCCCTTGCAGGGCTTCGTGCCAAGAAAGAGCTAACTTTGTTTCGAAGCTCAGAAGTTACTAAAGAGACCGTTAATAGGGCGATGGAAGCGATTTCTTCAGGCATTCCTGTTTCAGATTACGGTAAAAGACAAGACGCACTGGATGATCGAGAAAAAGATTATAATGATGCGGGTTTAGATGAAAAACTTTATAGGTTCTTGGACCAAAAACTCGATGAATGGATTGGGGAAAGAGAGGCTATAGCGGAGGATCGAGCTGAGTTAGAAAAGGAGCTTGAAAATGTTGTTTCTCAAAATGTTTTTGGTGAAATTATTACCACACTTGCATATTCTGAAATTGCGGGAATGAAGAATATTCAGATTCAAGTCAAAAAAGACAATGTTTGCGTCCTATCGGTATGGTCTCAGAGAACCAAGCGTTGGGCGAATGAATTAGGTGAACTTAATTATCAAGCTCTAGCAAAGTTAAGACCAGGTAAAAAAACGTATCAGTCTCAGATTCCCACCAAAAAGACTAAAGAAGGCCTGA
>CALKDS010000079.1 GCA_938084135.1 uncultured Flavobacteriales bacterium | reverse complement strand
AACATAGATTGAGTGCGGAAAGGAGTGTAAATTATTTAGAACTAGTCTAAATATACAAAAGTTATCGAATTGTTGAGTTTTTGGCCGGAAAAAATCAAACAATTCATGATTTTTTATAAAATCATTCCTGCAGCAACCGTTGATCCAGTCACATTATCTATCAAGATAAAAGATCCAGTCACGCGATTCCTAGAATAAGAATCATGAACTATAACTTTTGTTGATTTTAAACTTATCTGAGCGATTTCATTTGAACATAATGGGCCTTTAGAAGTTTCAAAATCCAAGGTTTGAACATTTAAAAGACCCTTAATGTCAGTTATAATAGAATTGGTTTCATTCGTTCCTTGCCGCAGGATATATTTTGATCCTAACCTTTGTGGTTCATTGTCTAGCCAACAAATAGTTGCATTTAATTTTGCTCCTATGGATGGGGCATCACCACTACATAGTGTATCTCCTCTGCTTATATCAATATCACCCTCCAGTGATATAGCAACACTGTCTCCCGTTGATGCTTTTTCTAGAGATAAATCACCTCTGAATATCTCTTTCACGATGCTAGATTTATTAGATGGATAGATGGTAACCAAATCTCCTAATGATACTTGTCCAGAAGCAATCCTACCTGAGTAACCGCGATAGTCATGGAATTCATTTGAATGAGGCCGAATTACGTTTTGAATTGGCATCCTAAATGAATTCGTTACTTTAGAATTATGAATTTTTACTGTTTCTAAATGGTTCAATAAAGTGGGGCCACTATACCAAGGCATATTCTCACTTGGGTCAACAACATTATCACCTAAAAGACCGGATATAGGAATAAATTCAACAACTCCTAGATTACAGGAGCTTTTCACAGCTTTAAAATCTGATACTATTTGATCATAGCATTTTTGATCAAAATCAACTAAATCCATCTTATTGATACAAACCATAATTGAGGGGATTCCTAATAAACCCGCGATGAAACTATGTCTTCGTGTTTGTTCAACAACTCCCTGCCGTGCATCTATTAATATTAGCCCAGCATCTGCAGTTGAGGCTCCTGTAACCATATTACGGGTATATTGAATATGTCCCGGAGTGTCTGCAATTATGAACTTTCGAGCGGGAGTTGAAAAGTATCTGTAGGCAACATCAATTGTGATTCCCTGCTCTCTTTCATCTTTTAGACCATCACTGAGAAGGCTAAAGTCAATTTTATCAAGTCCTTTTCGCCGACTAGTTCTTTCTACTGACTCCATTTGATCTATGTAAACACTTTTTGAATCATATAATAGCCGTCCAATAAGTGTAGATTTTCCGTCATCTACTGAACCTGCAGTAGTAAATCTCAATAAATTCATATTTTAAATAGTAATCTAATTATTAGAAATATCCTTCTTTTTTTCTGTCCTCCATTGAGTTCTCGCTTCTCTTATCATCTTCCCTATTTCCCCGTTCTGTCTTTCGAGAGGTTTCAATCTCATGAATAACATCATCTAATTCAGTAGCTTCAGATTCTATCCCACCAGTTATAGTTATATCCCCAAGAGTTCTAAATCTAACCATCTTTTCTTGAGGGATTTCTGTAGGTTTAAGATTTATAAAATCACTTACAGGAAGCCATGAATCACTACGCCAAATAACATTTCTTTTTCTGGCAAAATATAACTCAGGCAATTCAATTTTTTCTCTTCTGACATAGTGCCAAATATCCATTTCAGTCCAATTTGATATTGGAAACACCCTAAAATGCTCTCCGGGGAGTTTTTTCCCATTAAAAAGGTTCCACAATTCTGGACGTTGGTTTTTAGGATCCCATTGTCCAAAATCATCACGGTGACTGAAGAAGCGTTCTTTTGCCCTAGCTTTTTCTTCATCTCGTCTTGCTCCCCCCATGAGGCAGTCAAATTTATTTTTTTCTATAGTTTCAAGAAGGGTGATCGTTTGCAGTCTATTCCGATTGGCCATGGAACCAGACTCTTCTTGTGCACTTCCGCTATCAATAGATTCTTGAACTAACCCAACTACGAGTTGTGTTTTCATTTTTTTCACAAATGCATCACGGAATTGAATGGCTTCAGGGAAATTATGTCCAGTATCGACATGAACTAATGGAAAAGGTATATTGGCCGGGAAAAACGCTTTTTTTGCCAAATGGCTCATCACTATTGAATCTTTTCCTCCAGAAAAAAGGATTCCTGGATTTTCAAACTGAGCATATACTTCTCGAATTATAAATATCGCCTCTGATTCTAATTCGTCTAAATGGTCATACATGGTGTTGATATATAAAAGAAATAATTTTTTTTGCACAAACTTTGAGATCCATAGTGTCAGTCTCAACTTTGATTGTCGGATTTATCGGGGCTTCAAAAGGAGAAGAAATTCCGGTAAAATCTGAAATAATTCCCTTTCGGGCTTTTGAATAAAGGCCCTTTACATCTCTTGACTCACAGATCCTTAGAGGACAATCAACAAATATTTCGATAAACCTATTTTCCCCAATTATTTTTGAGGCTTTCTGGCGATCAGAATGGAATGGGCTAACAAAAGCTGATAAAACAATCAGGCCTGCATCAGCCATCAGGTTGGCTACATGAGCTACGCGCCTTATGTTTTCCTTACGGTCAATATTACTGAATCCAAGATCACTATTAAGGCCATATCTTAGATTGTCACCATCGAGAAGAAATGTGTGTTTTTGGTTCTGGTGCAATTGAGTTTCCACTTCATTTGCTAATGTACTTTTACCACTTCCACTAAGCCCGGTGAACCACAATACCAGTCCTTTCTGATTCATCAAATTTTCACGAGATAAGACGTCAATTTCATATGATTGCTTAACGATATTTGTGGATGGTTTCATATCAATTTTGAAATAAGATTACGAGATAAGCCCAACTAGATAAGTTAAAATACAAATGCTGTAAACATTAGTCATGCGGCTATATCTTTTTGAAAAAATACCAACTACTACAAATAAATAGTTCACAATTAAAATTATAGTTTTCCGTTTCATAGCCTGCAAATATACTAATTCCGACTAAATTAGTAGGTTTTAATTTGATATCATGAAATAGAATCAAGTTTAACCATTGTAAAAAAAACGGTTAATTTCACATCATGTTCAAAAACCCTTTTCGAATTTCAGATTTATGGATACTCATAGGGTTTATAATTGTGTACGTTGCTATTTTTGACTCCAAGCTAGATGTCGGCGGAGATAATGCTGGGTATTTTATTCTTGGTCAATCGTTACACACCGGTCAAGGCTATACAGATTTACACCTTCCAGGCGCCACAACTGCCAATCATTTTCCTCCCGGTTATCCCGCTATTATTTCTTTATTAATGATGTTCTCTGACGATTTTACGTTTTTAAAAATCATTAATGGATTTTTCTTTTTCTTCTCGCTTTTAATGCTTCATCGAATATTCGAGAGTATGACTACAAGTAAATCATTATCATGGATGGCTTTAGGATTCACTTTGGTGAATGGGCATTTATTGCGGTCATCAACAATTATGATGAGTGAAATGTCATTCCTATTTTTTTCTCTGGCTTCTCTGAGTTGTTTGATAAAATGGAATGATCAAGAAGTTCCTTTTTGGAAGTCAAAATGGTTTTGGTCTTTGGTTATCTTTTGCACTATTTCATATCATATTCGCACCGCAGGATTGGCTTTAATTGCGGGGGTGTGTCTTTACATGTTATTTGAAAAGAAGTTGAAGGGAGTACTCGCTTTCGGAGCTGGGTTTATGATTTTATCTCTTCCTTGGTTTCTCAGGGGTAGAAAGTTAGGTGGCAATTCTTATTTAACGCAGTTGCTTCAAGTCAATCCTTACAGGCCAGAAGAGGGTATACTTGGTTTTTCAGGTTGGATAGATAGAATACTAGAAAACTTTTTTAGATACTTAAACCAAGAGATACCCAATGGATTATTCCCAAATTTTCAAATTATATATAGTACCGAAGAGCCTCAAGGGTATTTTATTTATGGTTTAATTATTGTAATTCTAATAACCATAGGAACCATTAACATGCCTAAGCTCAGAATGATGTGGTTTGGATATCTATTAGCTTCAATATTTATTTTGCTTTTATGGCCATCAGTTTGGTTTGGAGTTCGATTCATGCTTCCACTGGTTCCTTTTTTACTTTTAGCTACATTAGTGGGATCGTCGATTTCGTTAAACTGGATACAGTTAAAACTTTTTGGATCCATTAGACTTCAAAGTATTTATTTAATTGCGCTAGTTGGCTTTATGCCTTTATCTTTTTTAGGAACGATGAGAGCAGATAGTCAGTCGGAATTACCTGTTGAATACGCAAATTATTTTAATGTAAGTCGTTATGTGCGCAATAGTATTCCTGAAAGCTCAATTGTCTGTACTGTAAAGCCCTCACTTTTTTATTTATATTCTTCTAAAACAAGCTCTAGAATTCCTTCATTAATTGACAAAGAAGACTTTATTCATCGCCTGGAAGAATTAGGAATAACCCATGTAGTTGTTGATCAGTTGGGATATTCTTCCGTTGGTAGATACCTGCTTCCAGTAATTCAGGAATTCCCTGAGCGTTTTAATCTTGTCTTACAATTACCTAATCCAGACACATATTTGTTAGAGTTTAATCCAAAAAAAGAAGAGATCTAGCTCATTGGATGTTTGTCCAGCGGACTTGTTGCTTATCTCCTCTAGCGCTTATAAAGATCGCGACGTAAGACCCTGCTGGTATTCCTAGAGGAGTAATAGTTGCCCTAACATTTTCATGTTTTTGAATTACCCTTCCTAGTGCATCAATAATATATAGATCACCATTTCCAGGTGTTTGAATCTGTGTATTGTTATTACTTGGATTCGGATAAACTTTCAGAGCTTTTATTGATGAGGATTTAAGGTTATTTATTGTAAAGCTTAGATTCAAATTGTCGATATAAACATTGTTGCCTCCTCCGCTTGACATCTCAAACTTTATCATTATTGAACTGGCAGAGGCAACACTATTTAGGTTTAGAGTAGTTTCTATCCAATCATTATTCGTTGGCACATAGGGGCTGTTCGGATATAGATTGGAAATCCCAAGTTGGAATGTGGGAATGACTTTTCTAAGTGTCCAACTATTTCCACAATCGGTGCTGGTAGAAATACTTAATTTATCAGTATTATTGGTTTGTTTTCGAGCAAAAGCATGATTGAATTTTAGTTGAAGAGCGCTAGGATTGTTCAATGTTATTGGTCCAGCAATGAGAGCATCTCCACCGCCGCCGGCAGAAATATTAAAATTTTCTAAATAATACGAATACAAACCCTGTTTAGAAGCTATTGATGTTCGATTCCACTTTATGTTATCGCCATTGTCCAATCTGGTCCAAATGTCATTAGGTAATGACTTTTCCATTGTCGCAGAAAACAAAGGAGAATATATCACCCCTCCCTGAGGTCGAACGGTTATTAGTTCAGAGTATTGTTTTGTACTCTGCCCATGAGAGTTTTGTATTTCAAGTTTAACATCATAAAGGCCTGGGTTATTAAATGTTAATAGTGGGTTTCCAATAATCACATGCTGCTGATTCCCTTTATTCTGATCAGAAATGGTGTAATGAAAACTTGGAGGTAACTGGTATGCACAATTCTCAGTTATCTGAATTTGCTCTCCAGAGCAGATTAATGTTTTATTTACTATGAAATCTGCTACTGGATCACAATTAAATATTGCGGATTGATTTATTCCTGTAACGAAATGATTAGATGCAGTTGTTAAACTACCTCTGAGGTTAAAGGAGTTTAGAACGGCTTTAGTCCTTTGTTTTTGATTTTGAGTAAAAGTGTTCATGCAATCGTCATCCGTGTAGTCCATATAATTCTCAATCATATCTGGTAGATCTGGATTATCATTAGAGCATGTATTCTGATTGCTACTACATCCAGTGCTTGAGGTTGTAACAGGAGGAGTGTCGGAACAATTATCTCCGCTACCGCAGCCACCTTGGAAGGTGTGATATAAATTTAAGTAGTGCCCTACTTCATGGGTAAGAGTCCTATGACGATCAGCTTGAGCAGTTCCTATGCTCCCAAAGTTTTGATGTCGGATAACAATTCCATCAGAAGTGCCAGGGATATTATTATACGGGAAAGCTGCATAGCCTAGAACAATTCCAGGGCCGTTAACCCCAGCAAGATTAATACTTCTGACCACCCAAATATTTAAATATTTTTTATTATCCCAACCAATTAAGGATTTTACATTATTATTGGCAGCTAATGATAAATTACTTTGAGTTCTGGTAATTCCTTTTGTGCATTTTCCGTTTGGATCTTTTTTAGCAAGTCTAAATTCAACCTCCAGATCTGCTGCTACAGACTTAAATATGTTTCTAAGATTCGAAGTATCAGGATTTGTTCTTCGGGAATCTTCATTTAAGATGCTGATCGCATCATAGACTTGCGCATTTTCAATGTTATCGTTTTGATTGGAATAAATAATGTGAACTACTACTGGTATGATATGAAGCTGCTCAGCAGTAGAAAAGGAATTAGATGCTAAATATGTTTCAATCAACCTTTCTGTTTCAAATAGTTTTTCTTGTCTTTCGGGATCCCTGGATACTTCATCAGCTAAATTTTCATCTGTCCCGCAGGGTAAAATATTTTGAGCAGAAACATAAAAAAAATGTGAATGAAAAACGATGCAGAGTAGTGATATAAGGAGTTTGGATGAGCTCATAAAAATATTATTTAGATCATCTGCAAGTTACTTTATTTAAAGTGGTTGTATTAGGCTTGGCATATTGATATAATTATGTCTATCTTCGCAGCCCCAAAAATATCGCTCAATAGTGGATACGCTTAGTTATAAAACAATTTCTGCCAATAAGGCAACTGCTGAAAAATCGTGGATTATCATCGATTGTAATGGTAAATCATTAGGACGTGTGGCTTCTTTAATAGCCCTTCGCCTTCGAGGAAAGCACAAAACAAATTTTACTCCCCATGCTGATTGTGGAGATAATGTTGTTGTTATAAACGCATCAAAAGTGACCATGTCGGGTTCTAAAATGGACACAAAACAATATGTTCGGTATACAGGTTATCCCTCTGGACAACGGTTTAGTACTCCAGCTCAAGAGATGGCTAAAGTGCCTGAGCGTGTTTTGGAGCATGCTGTTCGTGGAATGCTACCGAAGAATAGATTAGGGCGGGCATTGTTTAGAAACATGCATGTTTTTGCAAGTGACAAACATACCCATGATGCTCAACAACCAATTTCAATTAACGCATAAGTTTAATTTTATGTCTACCACTCACGCCATTGGCCGCCGAAAAACATCTATAGCTCGAGTCTATTTGAAAAAAGGCAAAGGAAATGTCTCTGTTAATAATCGAGACTTGACTAATTACTTTGCCACCACAATGCTCCAATATAAAGTTAATCAACCATTTGCATTGACTGACACGGCAGGTCAATATGATGTAAAGGTTAGTGTAGTTGGCGGCGGCGTAACAGGACAAGCTGAGGCAATTCGTCTAGGCATATCTAGAGCTTTGGTTTCTATTAATCCAGACTTTAGACTAACATTAAAACCTGACGGTCTTATGACCAGAGATCCGCGTATGGTTGAAAGAAAGAAATTTGGTCAAAAGAAAGCTCGTAAACGTTTCCAATTCTCTAAGCGTTAATTCGCTCAGAGTTTTTGGTTTAGTATCCAAACTATTTAGACCGCACTGTGCGCTACTATCTAGTTGTTTTTAGTGAATGTAAACCCAATAAAAATGGCAAATACGCCCGAAATTCAAAAATTACTTGACGCAGGAGTCCACTTTGGTCACCTAACACGAAAATGGAACCCCAATATGGCACCATACATATTCATGGAGCGAAATGGTATTCATATTATTGATTTGCAAAAGACCCAAATTAAAATGCGAATGGCTGCGGATGCCTTAGCTAAAATTGCTGGGTCTGGCAGAAAAATACTTTTTGTTGCTACAAAAAAACAAGGAAAAGAAATTGTAGCGGAAGTAGCTAAATCTTTGAATATGCCTTTTATCACAGAGCGTTGGCCTGGTGGTATGCTTACAAATTTTGTCACCATACGTAAGGCAATTAAAAAGATGACTAATATTGATAAAATGAAAGAGGATGGCCGGTTTATGACTCTTTCTAAACGTGAGCGTCTTCAAGTAGACCGGCAGCGTGCAAAATTAGAGAAAAATTTAGGTTCGATTTCTGACATGAGTCGTCTCCCGGCCGCCTTGTTTGTGGTTGATATTCTGAGAGAGCACATTGCTGTCGAAGAAGCTCGCAATCTTGGCATACCTGTTTTTGCTTTAGTAGACACTAACTCCAACCCTCAGTTGGTTGATTATGTGATTCCTTCAAATGATGATGCCCAGAAATCAATTTCCTTGATAATGGATTACATATCAGTAGGAATTAAAGATGCATTGGCTCAACGCAAAGTAGAAAAAGAAAAGGCTGGTCAGGAAAAATTAGAAAAAGCGACTGCTAAAGTTGGAGAACAAGAAAAAACAGAGACTACCCCTATAAAGGAAGCTGAATAAAGGAATCGAAAAGGACTTGCTTTTCAATTTTTTAAAATTAATCATAGAACTAATAAATCATGGCAATCACTGCTGCAGATGTTAATAAGCTCCGCAAAATGACGGGAGCGGGTATGATGGACTGTAAAAAGGCATTGACCGAGGCGAATGGGAATTTTGAAGAGGCAATTGATGTTCTTCGTAAACGCGGTCAAAAAGTGGCTGCCAAACGTGCTGACAGGGAGGCTACGGAAGGAGCTGTAATTTCACTAACAAGTTCAGATGCAAAAAATGGTATAATTATCAGTTTAAATTGCGAAACAGACTTTGTTGCTAAAAATGAAGGGTTTGTTGAGTTGGCAAATAAATTTGCAAAAGTTGCTTTATTAGGCTTTCCTGCAGATCGTGATGTATTGTTGTCTCTTGAGTTCGAACCAGGATTGTCAGTTGCAGATAAATTGTCAGAACAAACTGGTGTGATTGGCGAAAAGTTAGAACTTGCTTCTTATGAAAAATTAAGTGGTGATTGTGTCTCAAGCTATATTCATGCTGGGAATAAATTAGCAACTCTTGCATCACTTAATGTGGATTCGCAGGAAGCCGCTAAAAACATTGCTATGCAGGTTGCAGCTATGAATCCTGTAGCTTTGGATAAAGATTCCGTACCATTAAATGTAATCGAGAGAGAGCTTGAGGTTGCACGCGATCAAGTTCGTCAGGAGGGAAAGCCAGAGGAAATGATTGATAGAATTGCGCAGGGTAAATTGGGCAAATTTTTTAAAGAAAACACCCTTACAGGTCAATCTTATATAAAAGACAGTAAGCAGACGGTTGAGGCTTATCTAAAAGCTATTGAAGAAGGAGCTAAGGTGACAGGCTACAGAAGAGTAGGTCTTGGTGTTTAAATGACTCGAAAGTCTGAAAAAATTTAGAACCGCGGACCTAAGAAATTAGTTGCGCGGTTTTTTCATATGAAATGAGTCCATTTCAATCCTATCTTTGAGTGAATATCATATTATGAAATACAATCGAATACTTCTTAAATTGAGCGGTGAAGCCTTGATGGGAGATAAACCTTTTGGATTAGATACGGAAAGGCTATCAGAATATGCGGAGGAGATTAAAACTGTTGTTGCAACCGGTGTAGAACTTGGAATAGTGATTGGCGGAGGAAATATTTTCAGAGGATTAAAAGGCGCGGGTGAAGGCATGGACCGTGTGCAAGCGGATCACATGGGAATGTTAGCTACGGTCATAAATGGTTTAGCATTGCAATCTGCGCTTGAATCAGCAGGTGTTCAGACTAGATTATCTTCAGCTATTGAGATGGACAAAATTTGTGAACCTTTTATTCGAAGGCGAGCTATTAGACATCTTGAAAAAAAGAGAGTGGTTATTTTCGCTGCAGGAACAGGTAATCCATATTTCACAACTGATACAGGAGCTACTCTCAGGGCGATTGAAATACAGGCGGATGTTATTTTAAAGGGCACACGAGTAGATGGAATTTATGATTCTGACCCTGAAAAAAATTCATCCGCAAAAAAGTATGATAGTATTTCTTTTGAAGAAGTCTTTAAAAAGGGTCTAAATATTATGGACTTAACTGCATTTACGCTGAGTAATGAAAACAAGTTGCCGATTGTGGTATTTGATATGAACAAGCCCGGCAACTTATTGAGTGTTGTTAAAGGAGAGAATATTGGAACTTTAGTAACACAATAATTTACTTTTTATTAAATGGAAGAAGAAATTGAAATGCTCTTGATGACACTAGAAGAGGATATGGAAAAGCCTATTTCTTTTTTGGATAAAGCATTACTTAAGCTGCGAGCTGGGCGGGCAAATCCAGCAATGCTTGAGGGTATAAATATTGAATATTATGGTAGTATTGTAAAGTTAACTCAAGTTGCAAATGTGTCTACCCCAGATGCTCGAACCATTTTTGTTCAACCATTTGAAAAACAGATGATCACTGATGTTGAAAAAGCTATTCAAAATGGGAATTTAGGTTTGAACCCGCAGAATAATGGAGAAATTGTAATTCTTAACATTCCTCCTCTGACCGAGGAACGTAGAAGAGAATTAGTAAGAGTAGCTAAAGCAGAAGGTGAAGATGCAAAAGTTGGTATCCGCGCTATAAGAAAGACAGCGATGGATGATGCCAAGAGGATGGAAAAAGATGGACTTAGTGAAGATAATAGAAAATCTCTTGAGGATGATATTCAGAAAGTCGTTGAGACATTTAATTCAACAATTGAAAAAAGAGTTTCTTTGAAAGAAGCTGATATTATGAAAGTATAGGAAATGGTCTATGAAAAGTATTGAGGAAGAGGTCCATCAAAAAAAGTGGCACAATAACCATCACAAGGCTGTAATAAATATTCTATACACGTATCATTTTATTAAAGAGAATATGGCATCTCTTTTAAGACCATATAAGATAAGCTTTCAGCAATATAATGTATTGAGAATATTAAGGGGCGCGCATCCCTTAGGATTGTCTTCAGCACGTATTCAAGAAAAATTAATTGATAGGAAAAGTGATGTCTCGCGGTTGATTAATAGAATTGAAAAGTTAGGGCTAATAGAACGTCGTCAGAATAAAAAAGACAAACGTGTTTCGGAAGTATTTTTAACTCTTAGAGGTCTGGAAATACTGGGTCAGATAAGAGTTATTGATAAATTCTATAAAGATAAAATGCCTCTCAAGTTAACAGATGAAGAAGCTCAGTTGTTATCTGCTCTGTTAGATAAATCTCGTATGTGATTTAATAGTCCCTTTGTAGATTCGTCATGATCAGAGTTTATCTCATCTCCTTCAATTTCAGGCAAAATTTTTCTCGCCATATCTTTACCTAGCTCCACCCCCCATTGGTCATAACTATAGATATTCCAAACGGCTCCTTGGAAGAATATTTTGTGCTCATAAATAGCAATTAAAGCCCCCAGAGAGAATGGGTCCATTTGATCAAATAATATTGTTGAAGTAGGTTGATTTCCTTCGAATTTTTTATATGAGTTAGGTGCAATAGTTTTACCTATCGCGAGAGACTCAGTTTGAGCTAAATAATTACTAAGAAGTTTTGAATGATGCCCGCGAAGTGGATGTTGAGGAATTACGCTAGCGATAAAATCAGAAGGAATGAGTTCTGTACCTTGATGAATTAATTGGTAAAACGCGTGCTGTCCATTAGTGCCCGGCTCGCCCCAAATTATACCTCCAGTAGAATAATCAACTCTCCTCTCATTTTTATCAATTGACTTCCCATTACTCTCCATGTCTGCTTGCTGAAGATATGCTGGAAATCTATGAAGGTATTGGTCGTAAGGAAGAATAGCATGTGTTGATGCTTTTAAAAAATTACGATACCAAATTCCTAGAGCAGCCATTATTTTAGGAATATTTTCTCTGAAAGGATTTACTCTTGTATGATTATCAATAAAGTTTGCTCCATTTAAAAATTCTTGAAAATGATCAGAACCAATAGAAATACAAATGGGCATGCCAATTGTGCCCCAAAGAGAATACCTTCCCCCGACCCAATCCCAAAAACCGAAGGTATTTTCTTCTTTAATACCAAATTCATTTACTTTCTCTTTGTTTGTACTTATCGCAACAAAATGTTTTTCTATGCATGCTGGATCCTCTAATTTTTGGATTAGCCAATTTTTTACTACTTCAGCATTCGACATAGTCTCCTGAGTTGTAAAGGTTTTTGAAGCAACTATAAAAAGAGATTCATTGGGATCAATCTGCATGAGACATTCGTGCAGATCAGAGCCATCAATATTGGAAACAAAGTGAAACTTTAAATCTCTATTGGAAAATGGTTTCAGAGATTCCACTGCCATTCTAGGTCCCAAATCAGATCCTCCAATTCCAATATTGACAATATTTTTAAATTTTTCTCCAGAGTGTCCTCTAATCTCTCCATTACGAATCCCTTCTGCAAATCCATACATTCTTTTTAGCTCTATTTTAGAGATTTCGCGAACATCTTGATTATCTACTAAAAAAGGCGTTGTACTGGGGTCTCTTAAAACAGTATGTAAAACTGGGCGGTTTTCAGTGACATTGATTTTAACCCCTTCAAATTGCTCTTCTAATGACTTTTGAACTTGACATTCATCAAATAGATCTTCAAGCAAACTAAGAGTCATCTCATCAATGCGGTGCTTGGAGTAATCAAATAATAATAAATCATCAATTCGTATGTGCATTGATTTGAATCTACTTTTTTCATAGAGTAGCTCCCTTAAATGCAATCCATTATTAGTTTCAGAGTGCTTAAGTAAAGCCTTCCATGATTTTGTAGTTGTTGGATTAATAGAGTGCATTAAGCGATAGAGTAATTATTTATATTTAATATTTTCTTTTGCCAATTTATCTTGATACCAAGAGCTATATAGAACATAGTTTTCAGCAATTCGTTGAATTTCATTTTTTGAAAGATCAGAGCTTATTTTTTTTATTTTTTTTGCAGGAATTCCTCCGTAAATATAACCGCTAGGAATATGAGTTCCAGCAGTTACTACTGCTCCAGCTGCAACAATACTATTAGCTTCTACAATACAACCATCCATGATGATACTCCCCATACCAACTAAAACATTATTATGAATATCACAACCATGTACAATTGCATTATGACCAATACTTACATTATCCCCTATCACGGTAGAGAATTTTTTATAAGTACAGTGAATCACAGCATTGTCTTGAATATTCACTCGTTTCCCCATTTTAATTGAGTTAACATCTCCTCTAATCACGGCATTAAACCAAATTGAACATTCTTTATCCATGTATACTTCACCTACTATTGTTGCTGATGAAGCGAGGAAGCAACTTTCAGGAATAATTGGAGTGTTTCCATTTAAACTTATAACTGTCGCCATTTTTACATTTTTATTCTCAGATGAATTTAAAATCTATTTTGGCTAGCGAGTATAATTTTTTAGACAGGAACAACATCTTCAATTAATGTAGGTAACATTCGCTGTAGTATGCTTTTTATACCTGATTGCAAGGTAAGAGTGCTGCTTGGACAGCCCGAGCAAGCCCCCTGAAGTTGAACTTTGACTACTTTATTTTCATAACTAACAAAAGAGATATTCCCACCATCTTGCTGAACTGCAGGCTTAACATACTCTTCGAGAATGTCTATAATGCGTTCTTCAATTTCACTTAATCCAGTTGGATTTTCTTCTGTAGTAATTTTATCAGATGATTTTTCAACTTCATGAAGTTGATTGGATTCCATTACAGGCTGACCACTTTGCAGAAAATCTAGCACGAGTTGACGAATTTCCTGCGTTACCGTTTCCCATTCTACAACATTATATTTTTGAACCGCAACAAAATTACTAGATATAAATACTTCTTTTACAAAAGGAAAATGAAAGAGTTTTTCTGCCAAAGGAGAGTTGCTGGCTTCTTCTATATTATGGTATTCAACATGCTCTAATTCTATCATCCGTTTGTTCGAAACAAACTTCATAACTGCCGGGTTGGGAGTCATTTCAGCATAAACACTTACGGGTACGCGTTCAATTTCCATTTTGTAAAGGTATTGAATGCTTTGCGCATTGCATAGCAGATTCATACTATTTTTGTCCTGGCGATCGTTGAATACATTAAATATCAATTTCATGCTTGACTTATTGGCTTATTATCTTATCATTAATTTCTGGAGCTCAATTCTTACATGGAAGTTTTTCAGGTCAGCTGGCAGATCTAATTGGGAGGCATGGTTGCCAGTATACCGCACAGTAGTATTGCTCAAGATAGTGGATCGGCCAAAATGGTGGGTAATACTTTGTTACATACCTGTGGTGGATAATATAATGTCAATCATTATTTCTTATGAGGTTCTTCATGTTTTTGGCTTCAGAGATAATAAGTATATATTTCTTACCGTTCCAACTTGTGGAGTATACATGGGTTATTTGAGCTATACATCAAAGTTGACTCTACAGCCAAGAGATAATAAGGTTATTCGGCAAAAAATCCCATTAGTTATAAATCATATATTTTTTGCATTGGTTGCAGCAGGAGCAGTTCGTATGACAACTTTTGAAGCTTACAATATACCTACAGGGTCTATGGAGAAATCTTTAATGATTGGTGATTATTTATTTGTTAGCAAACTCCATTATGGCTTGAGGATACCAAATACACCGATAAGTATTCCATTGATGCATAATCTTATTCCTTACACATCAATACCAAGCTATTTAGATTGGGTTAATTTCCCATACTTGAGATTACCGGCTTTTGTATCAGTTGCAAAAGGTGATGCAGTGGTTTTTAATGTTCCAGTTGACCCCGGGCGTCCAGTGGATAAAAAAGATAATTATGTAAAACGATGTGTTGCCACACCTGGAGATACAATTTCAATTTTAGACCGACAAGTGATGATTAATAGCAGTTTTCAAGAATTCCCCGAGAGAGCAAATCCTCAATGGAGTTATTATGTCAGAACTAAAGGAAAGGGCTTTAACCCTCGTCAGTTGAAAAGGGACTTTGATATTAATTATCTGGATAACCGAATTGTCTCAAATCAAAATTTGAGTGATGTAATTCAAATTACAAATTCGGAATATATGATTACTATTTCCACTGATGCATTGCCTCGTTTCAAGGCGCAAAACAATATTGATACTGTTATTTGTATGAATACTCCTGGGGATAACTTATTTAATGAGAAAACTCCAGAAGCAATAAAATGGTACAATGAGAATTATATCAAACCAATGCTTACATATCCTAATCCAGATGGTCATTCTGATACTATCGTATTTAAATGGTCTCGAGATAATTATGGACCTTTTTGGATCCCCGCTTCTGGTCAAGAAGTTGAATTGAATTATCAAAATTTTTTGAAATATGGAAGAGCGATAAACGTTTATGAAGGGCATGATTTGGAATTCAAAAATGATCAGTATTATCTAGATGGTGTTCCAACGAACTCATATACTTTTTCTTTAGACTATTACTGGATGATGGGCGATAATCGCCATAACTCATGGGATAGTAGATATTGGGGAATGGTGCCTGAGGACCATGTCTTAGGAAAACCTGTTTTTATTTTTATGTCTAAAGATGGTTTTGTCAAAGGCTTTTTAAGTTCTATTCGTTCGGAAAGATTATTCACTGTTATTCATGGTAAAGGAGAGCCAACAAGTTATTTATATCCATTTTTGTTTTTCGTTGCTGTTTACTTAGGATGGGAAAAATTTCGAAAGCGTAAAAAAGTAAATAATTGATGTTTAGGTTTCTCATATTATTCTCAATTTATACCCCTCTATTTGGTCAAGTTATTTTTACTAATGACGAAGAAATTAGAAAAGACACCCTTGTTATTGATTCCTCAAATATTGATAGAATGGAATTTTCGGGTGCTTTTGTTGATTTGCTAATTGATTACCTGCTTCAGGATTCAATACTTTCCGATGATAAAGAAAAATGGCACCAACTTTCTAAATATCAGTTAATTAGAATATTATCAGTTTCTAAAAAATACTATTGGCCTAGTGATAGCTTGGTAAGGTTAGTCCATAATAAAAATCAGGGTTATTCTAGAGATTCTTTAATTCTATGGCTAGAAGAAGGGGGTGTTGCCGGAGATGAACGGAAAAGAATAGAGATGATAGAGGCTAATAAATATCAAATCATTACTGAGGCATTTAATTATTTTGGAGATATTGGAGAAATTGATCTTTCTCTAAGGTGGTATGCTGTTGTGGCTTCAGAGGATCAGCAATCTTATAATTTAATTAACGTTAAGCCTAAAGTTATATTGAGTCAATTTAAGTCAGAGAGCGGCCAACTAGAGTTTGATATAAAACACAATCGAGAGAACGGGAGTCATTTTCTTTTCGGTTGCCCTGTAGCTCTAGATACAGGCTATATTTCAACTTATAATTATGATATATCTTCTTTCTACCCTGGAAAAAGTTTGATATTATCTAGAAATAATAAAGTCAAGAAATTCTCTTTAAGTGCATTAGGTTCTGTTACAGGCCTTGGTGCTTGTGGGGGGCTTGAGAATTATGCTTTAGTAGTAAAATATTTTGGAGGTCCAAATAATGATATAGAATTTTATCAGGACATAGGATCAGAGATTATTGATTCTTTAAATATTTGTGTTCCTGAGCTTTTTTGGCATGGTGATTTAATTGGGGATGACATACCAGATGCACTTTTTTTACAAAAGATCAATAATGGTCTTAAATTAATTCTATTCTTATCTGATCCTGCACCTAATGGTAAAATATGGATAAAATCTGCAGAATGGATTTTACTTAATGAACCGAAGGAAGATCAAACTGCCTCATATTAGCAATCTGAAATTATTGAAATGTCGTTTAATAAAGAAAAAAATACAGATGAGTTGAAAATGCTTATCGCGGAGACTGGCAGAAGGCTGGGTATTATTTATAAGGGTGGTGGAGTAAAAAAAACGGAAAAGATCAAAGCTCAGGGTAAATTGACTGTGCGAGAAAGGGTGAGGTTACTCTTAGATCCAAAAAGTGATTTTTTCGAAATAGGTGCATTTGCTGCAGAGGATATGTATCAAGATCATGGAGGGGCACCTGCGGCTGGAGTCATAGTAATTATGGGAAGAGTTAAAGGTCGTATCTGCTTGATTGTTGCCAATGATCCTTCAGTAAAAGCAGGTGCTTGGTTCCCAATGACTGCTAAGAAGAATCTCCGTGCTCAAGAGATCGCAATGGAGAATCGATTACCGATACTTTATTTAGTTGATTCTGCGGGAGTATATCTTCCAATGCAAGATGAAATTTTTCCCGATAAAGAACATTTTGGGCGAATATTTAGAAATAATGCTGTGATGAGTAGTTTGGGAATTCCGCAGCTATCTGCCATAATGGGCTCATGTGTGGCTGGAGGGGCATACTTGCCTGTCATGAGTGATGAGTCGATAATTGTTGAAGGAACTGGAAGTATTTTTTTGGCAGGTAGTTATTTGGTTAAAGCTGCTATTGGGGAAGATATCGATAATGAAACTCTAGGAGGTGCAAATTCTCAAACTGAAATTTCTGGGGTTGTTGATTACAAGGTTAAAAATGACGATGAGGCTATTTTATTGATGCGTGATCTTGTAGATAAATTAGGCGCTACTCAGAAAGCTGGATTTAATCGAGAGATTTCATTAGACCCATTGTCTGCTGATAAGTTATATGAGCGTATGCCTGTTGATGCTCATCAGTATTCGATGCACTCATTGTTGGATTGCATTATCGATGCTGAGTCTTTAATTGAGTATAAGAAGGATTACGGAAAAACCCTTGTTACAGCATATGCTCGAATTGATGGTTGGTCCGTAGGAATTGTTGCTAATAATAGACAAATTGTAAAAAATGCAAAAGGGGAAATGCAAATAGGTGGTGTCATATACTCTGAGTCTGCCGATAAAGGAGCTCGATTCATAGCAAATTGTAATCAAAAAAATATCCCATTGGTTTTTTTACAGGATGTAACTGGGTTTATGGTGGGATCAAAAGCTGAGCATGGAGGTATAATTAAAGATGGAGCTAAGCTTGTCAATGCCGTAGCAAATTCTGTAGTCCCAAAATTCACAATTATTGTAGGTCACTCATTTGGAGCAGGAAACTACGCAATGTGTGGCAAAGCATATGACCCGCGATTTATTGTTGCCTGGCCAACAGCTAAAATAGCAGTAATGGGAGGAGATCAGGCTGCAAAGGTTCTTCTTCAGATAGAAAAAGCCAGATCTAAAGGAATATCCGTAGATAAGGAAGAAAAACTTTTAAAGGCTATTCATGATAAATATGAATATCAGATGTCACCATATTATGCTGCATCACGTTTATGGGTAGATTCAGTCATTGACCCTGCGGAAACTAGATCTATTATTTCTTTGGGTATTGAGGCCTCTAATAATTCTCCTATAGAAAGACCATATAATCCCGGAATTCTTCAGACGTGATTATTTTAAATAATAGATATCATACCACAGACAATTTAATAAATGAATTTTTATTAATTCTGTGGGTTTATCTGACTTGAAGTAGAGCATACACTACCTTTAGGATATGAAAGCCTTATGGACTCTTAATCCTTATTTTTGGAAATATAAATGGCTTTTACTAAGCGGTATTTCTTTTGTTGTTTTATCTGCGAGTTTTGCCGTTTACCCTGCCGTTTATATCCGTGAAGCTTTTGATCAAGTTGCAAATTCTATTTCCAACAATGATAAGTCAGATATCTCAAGTACGACTTTAAGAAATGCCCTGATTTTATATAGTCTTCTTATTCTTGGAATGAGTATGCTAAAGGGTCTTTTTACATTTTTAATGCGACAGACATTAATCGTAATGTCACGTCATATAGAATATGATTTGAAAAATGATATATATAATCATTATCAAAAACTAGATAATGCATTCTATCGAAGAAATAGTACTGGGGATTTAATGAATCGAATCTCAGAAGATGTCAGTAAAGTTAGAATGTATGTCGGCCCTTCTTTGATGTATGCCATTAATACTGCGTTTGCCACAATATTGACATTGATTTTTATGTTTTCAGTAGACTATAAACTTTCTATATTGACATTAGCCCCAATGCCAATATTGGTGTATTGTATTTATAAGGTTTCAGGTTTAATTAATAAGCGCAGTCATGCTGTTCAAAAACAGCAATCTGCTATTAGTACCCTGGCGCAAGAGACTTTCTCTGGATTAAGGGTTTTAAAGGCATTTGGGCTAGAAGAAGAACAAACTCATCGCTATGCGAAAAGCTCATATACTTCTTTCGAGAAAAATGAAAAACTTTATCGGGTAAATGCATTGTTCATGCCCTTACTTCTTTTACTAGTTGGATCCAGCACTCTTATTGCAGTTTGGATTGGTGGTGAAGGAGTAATCGAAGGAAGATTGAGTCCAGGGGTTATTGCAGAATTTATCTTTTATGTAAATCTTTTAACATGGCCAATTGCAAGTATAGGCTGGGTTATGAGTATGGTTCAAAGGGCAGAAGCGTCTATGGAGAGAATAAATGATTTTTTAAAAATCAATCCTGAAATAATTGATAAAGAAAATATTTTGATTCCAAAATCAGTTATGGGTTTAATTGAGTTTAAAGATGTTTCTTACACATATCCTGAAAGTAAAAAAAGAGCAATAATTAATTTATCGACAAAAATTTTACCAGGAGAAACTGTTGTTATTGTTGGAAAGACAGGTGCCGGTAAAAGCACTTTAGTTTCCCTTATTAGCCGTTTAATGGATCCTATAGAAGGAGGTGTTTTTATTGATGGTGAAAATGTTAAAAATTGGCAATTAGAGAAGCTTCGCAAATCCATAGGTACAGTACCTCAAGATCCATTTTTATTTAGTGATAGTGTTTCTGAAAATATATCTTTTGGAACTTCAGGTGCCTCATTAAAAGATGTAATTTTTTATGCTGATGTAGCAAATTTAACTGATGACATTCAAGGATTCTCAGATGGGTTTGATACAGTTGTGGGAGAAAGAGGAATCACTCTTTCTGGTGGCCAGAAGCAACGTTTAAGTATTGCCCGTGCTTTGATTAAAAAACCTAAAATTGTTTTGTTTGATGACGCATTGAGCTCAGTGGATACAGATACGGAATCAAAAATTCTCTCAGCTTTGAAAACTCAACTAGAATCGGTGACTACCATTATTGTTACTCAGAGATTGAGTGCTGTGCATTTGGCTGATCGGATTTTAGTATTTGATGAAGGTAAGCTTGTTCAGCAGGGAACTCATATAGATCTTGTAAATGAATCAGGTATTTACTCAGAATTATATAGTTTGCAAAATCCTGAAACTTGGAAAGAATGAAACTACATTCTAACCTTTTAAATGGTATTGTAGAGATTTTAGAGATCTCGTTTAGTGGTAATCTTTATGCAGATAAGGTTATAGAAAAATCTCTTAGATCAAATAAAAAGTGGGGATCTCGTGATCGATCATTTGTGGCGCAACACACTTATGAAATTATCAGATGGTGGCGGTTAATTTGGTTTTTAAAGGGAGAAGACCCCAGTCTCAAAAAAGACAAATTATTTGAGTTATTCGAAGTCTATTGGAAATGGGCAATAGAAAAGACAATATCAACCCCAAATGATTTACCAATAGCTGTTATTGAGAGTTATCCAATCTGGCTAGATGAAAAAGCTGCAATGGAACTGGGCGAAAATTGGCCAATTTTGGCAAGGGCTCTGAACATACAAGCTAATGTGGTTCTAAGAACAAATACATTGAAAATTAGTCGAGAGCAATTATTGCTGCGTTTAGCACAAGAAGATATTGAGGCTAAATCCTCAAAAATAACTTCAGACGCAATTACCCTAATTAATCGAAGAAAGCTAAAAGACCTACAAAGTTTTAAATCTGGTTTATTTGAAATCCAAGATGGGGGATCTCAACTAATTTCAAATTTTTTGACTCCCATGCCTGGTGATAAAATAATGGATTGTTGCTCAGGAGCTGGAGGAAAGGCTTTGTCGTTGGCTTCAAAAATGAAAAATATTGGAGAGGTTTTATGTATCGACATAGAGTTATCGAAAATTAAGGAATTAGAGATTCGTGCCGAACGAGCAGGGGCTACTTGTATTCGAACCCATCTATTATTGGAGGCTGAAGAGTTAAAGGAATACTCTGGTTGGGCTGATAAAATGCTTCTGGATGTGCCATGTTCTGGTACGGGCGTTATTCGCAGAGATGTAGATGTAAAATGGAAATTAACGCCTGAACATTTAGAAGGCACATTGGAATTACAGCAAGAAATTCTCAATAATTATTCAAAATTATTAAAGGTTGGAGGATTGTTAGTTTATGCCACATGTAGTATTCTAGAATCTGAAAATGAGATGCAGATAATAAAATTTCTAGAATCACATAGTGAGTCATATGAACTAGAACATCAGGAAAGACTTTCTCCGTTAAATATTGATTCTGACGGATATTATGTTGCTTTATTAAGAAAAAAATTATGATTACTGAATCAGAATCTTTATTTGATGGTTTAGAAAAAATGAATACTTTTTCTTTATTGAAAGGTATAAATTCTGAAGATCAAAAAATTGCTACTGCAGTTGAGATGGTCATACCTAAGATAGAATTACTAATTGACGCTATTTTCGAAAGAATGCTAAAAGGTGGAAGGCTATTCTACATTGGAGCAGGAACATCAGGTAGGTTAGGCATCTTAGATGCTTCTGAATGTCCGCCTACTTTTGGTGTTGATCATGGATTAGTAAATGGCATTATTGCAGGAGGTGATAGGGCGATTCGGCGAGCTGTAGAGTTTGCTGAGGATGATCAAAATCAGGCGTGGAAGGATTTAAAGCTCTATGATGTAAACGATTTAGATTCAATAATTGGTATTGCAGCTAGTGGTGCGACCCCTTATGTTGAAGGAGGATTAAAATCAGCGAGGCAACATGGTTGCATAACAGGCGCGATAGTTTGCAATCCAAATTCATCAGTTGCTAATTCAGCCTCTTTTCCTATAGAAGCAATAGTTGGGCCGGAGTTCATTACTGGGAGCACTAGGATGAAGTCAGGCACTGCTCAAAAAATCATATTAAATATGATTTCAACAGCTTTAATGATAAAGTTAGGTCATGTTAAGGGTAATTTGATGATTGACATGGAATTAAGCAATGATAAGTTGATGGATCGTGGCACAGAAATGGTTAAGAATTTAACTGGCCTTAATTTAAAAGAGTCTTTTGAATTATTGAAAAAGTATGGTAGTGTGAGAAAAGCAAAAGAGGCATGGGAGAAGATAAAAAAGTAGCTAGAATTATTGGTTCTGGAATAGCTGCAATTGCTACCTCAATAAGGATAGCGAAAAAAGGATATGAGGTACATGTACATGAAGGGAATAGCTATCCTGGAGGTAAGCTTAGTGAAATAAAATTGGGAAAATATAGATTTGACGCAGGCCCGAGCTTATTTACTTTGCCTGAGAATGTAGACGCTTTGTTTGAGCTTTGTGGAGAAAATCCAAGAGATCATTTCAGCTATATAAAGAAAGAAGAGTCTTGTAGATATTTCTGGGAGGACGGAAAACGTCTTACCGCACATTCGTCAATAGATAAATTTGTAAACGAAGCAGAAATAAATTTGGGAGAATCCTCTCAAGCAATAAGGTCGCATCTATCCCTGGCGAAAAAGCAATATGATTCAACTTCAGAATTCTTTTTAGAAAGGTCTTTACATCGGTTAAAGACCTACTTGAGATTTTCTATCCTAAAAACAATTTTAGCCTTGCCATCTTTGCGATTATTTTCTACAATGCATGGTGTTCATGTCAAACGTTTTCGAACAAATCATATGGTCCAGTTCTTTGATAGGTATGCGACATTCAATGGATCAAGCCCTTTTAAGGCACCAGGCATTTTATGCATGATTCCTCATTTAGAATTTGGAATTGGAACATTTCTTCCAAAGAAAGGAATGGTAGATATAACAAATAGTCTAGTTGCTTTAGCCAAAAGACAGGGAGTTAATTTTCATTTCAACGAAAAGGTCACTAAAATAATTTCTAATGATAAGAAGGTAAATGGGTTATCGGTAGAAAAAAATAAAAAGGATGTCATATTTAGCTCAGATATAGTGGTTAGCAATATGGATGTTACGCCAACTTACCGCAAGCTACTTTCTTATTTACCTGAGCCTTCCAGAATATTATCCCAAGAACCAAGCTCTTCCGCATTAATATTTTATTGGGGAATAAATGAGAAATTCCCGGAATTTAATTTACATAATATTTTGTTTAGTAAGGATTATAAAACAGAATTTGATTCCCTTTTCAATTCTAAAACACTAAATGATGATCCTACTGTATATATAAACATAACATCAAAAGACCTCCCTCAAGATGCTCCAAAGAATTGTGAGAATTGGTTTGTGATGATTAATGTCCCAAGCAATAATGGCCAAGATTGGGATCTTATTCGTAAAAAGGCCAGGCAGTTAATAATAGATAAAATTCATAAAATAACAAGAAGAGACATTAGCTCTTTGATTGAGTGCGAGGATTATCTTGACCCGAGAAGAATACAATCTAGGACTAGCAGTGAAAAAGGATCTTTGTATGGATCTAGTAGCAATTCAGTATTTTCAGCCTTTTTCAGGCACCCAAATCAAAAAGCGTTGAAAAATTTGTATTTCTGCGGTGGATCAGCTCATCCAGGAGGCGGAATACCCCTTTGTCTATTAAGCGCAAGGATTGTTTCAGATGCTATCCGTTAATTTCCAGATATTTTGTTCTTTAAGGATTATCCCGTCCCCAAAGAAAATTCGTGATATTTTTTTAAATGTTTCTGTATAATCAGAGACTTCAAAACTATGATTAATTGTATTATTCTCTTTATTAAGGAGTCCAAGATTATCAAGTTCAATAGCTATCCAATCTGCAACGATCGTTGGTGTTCTCAGGAGGGTGACTCTCACATCAAGGTGCTTACTAATCTGAGAGGCAATTAAAGGATAGTGAGTGCATGCAAGAACAAGATGATCTAAGTTGCTGATTTTTGATTCTTTGAGATAATGTTCAATTATAGAATCTGTTATTTCTCCGTTTAGATGATTTTCTTCAATTAATGGAACTAATAAAGGAGTGGCCAATGACGTTATAGGGGTTCCGGGTAATAATTTTCCTAATTTATGATTATAGACTTGTGAGTTTATTGTCGCATGTGTTCCCCAGACACCGATTCCTTCAGGTTTCAATTTTTGTAATTCACCAATCAACGGATCAATCACATTAAAAACTGGTACATTTATTCTTGCTTGTAGATAGTCAAATGCTACAGATGAAGCAGAATTGCAAGCTATTACTATTGCTTTTGCTCCATTCTTAATTAAGTGTTGGCAAATTTTTAAAGAAAATGTCTTAATTGCATCTGAAGATTTTTCTCCGTAAGGAAGGTGAGCAGTATCTCCAAAATATATTATGCTCTCTTTAGGGAGTTTGCGGGCAATTGCTCTAGCAACCGTTAACCCACCAACTCCTGAATCAAACAGTCCTATAGGACCGTTTGAGTTGTTCATTAAAAACCCAGTTTATTTTTAACAGGAGCCTTTAGATTCACTCCTCCCTTGGTGTAAATAACCATCCCTTTACTTTGAGAGGCATCTAAAACATATTCCAAATTCATATTCGAAGCAACTTCATCAATTGCGTTTTGAAGCTTTTCTAAAACAGGAGTGATGAGTTCAATTTCCTTTGATTGAAGCTGCTGTTGGGCACTCTGCATGTATTCTTGTATATTATTATAGGCCTCTTGTAATCTGGACTGCTCTTGACGTTGTCTAAGCTCTGTCCATGTTCCCGCATTTGCTTGCAGGGTTTGAGCACCTTTTTCTAATTCTGCATTCATTTCTTTAGCTTCTGCTTCAAACCTCGCTTGTTCAGCTTGAAGAGTTGTCATAACCGTCTTGTAATCAGGCATTTCAACCAAAAGACTGTCAACATTGATATGGCCTACTCCGCTTTGAGCGAAGGAGGGTAAAGTAGAAATTGCCGCAATGGCAAAGAGAGTGATTGCTTTTTTCATAATGTAAAAGTAGTGAATTCAATAACCAAGTTGTCGGAGTACGTCGGAAGTAATGTCATTTGACTCGTTGGCGTACACCACACTTACAGACGAGCCTTTGTCAAATACGAAGTCTAATTTCTTTTTTCGCGCGATTTCTTTTATTGCTCCGGCTATGAGTGCTTGCAAAGGAGCTACCATTTCTTCTCTTCTGGAAAACAAAGATCCAGTTGGGCCAAAGTATTTCATTTGTTTTGCT
The DNA here is from genome assembly GCA_938084135.1 of uncultured Flavobacteriales bacterium. Lineage (GTDB taxonomy): Bacteria > Bacteroidota > Bacteroidia > Flavobacteriales > Schleiferiaceae > TMED14. Next base: position 15,243 of record CALKDS010000079.1, on the reverse strand, counting down.
CGTGCGGAATCTTTCATAGAGTTTATTGAGACGCCTCTATCTTTAATCATGTCTGGAGTCAAAAGAACTTTTTCTGCTTCTAGTTGCGCCGTAAGTTCATTAGCCACTAGGAATAGTCTAGATATTTCATTTTCCCAATTTTTGCTTAGTCTTTTTATCTCTAATTGTGATTGTTGATATTCCGGAATGGAATTTAATATTTTATGAGTATCCACGTATGCAAGTCTTTGTCCAAAAATTGAGAAAGACATTAAGATTACGAATAATATGTAGTATTGTTTCATGATATTAAAATTGTTGTCCTAGTACAAAATGTGTCTGCCATCCTGATGGGCCAGAAGATCCAGGAATATTGTCATAACCATAGGCGAGGTCAACCCCCAAGAGTCCAAACATTGGCATAAAAATTCTTAAACCCACTCCATTAGAACGTTTGAGCTCAAAGGGTCTGTAGTCAGCGAAATTATCATAATTATTACCAGCTTCTGCAAATGCAAGAACAAATATTTGTGCTTGTGGGTTTGGTGACAAAAGATATCTTAGTTCAGTTGTAAACTTATTGTAGAGAGCACCTCCACCATCAGGTGTTAAACTGAGATTAGTATATCCCCTAAGCCCAACGACCTCTCGGCCATCTAAAACGAAATTCTGTAATCCATCCCCACCTAAGTAAAATCTTTCAAATGGAGGTAGTCCATAATCTTCATTGTATTTGCCCAGAAATCCAAATTCTGAATAGGATTTCACAACAAAATTTTTCGCTATTTGGGCATAATAATCTCCTGTGAATTTCCATTTATGATATTCAATAAATCTGAATTTTTCTGTTGCTGTAAGTTTCGAATAATCTCTTCCGTCTAACAATGATACTGGTGGTGTGGCTTCAACCGTAAAAGCTAAACTTGATCCTCGAGTTGGAAATATGGGTAGGTCTCTATTGTCTCTACGTAGGGCAAAAGTATAAGCAATAGAATTCGCAATCCCATTTGTAAAATCAGCTCCAACAAGGGGATAGTTATTTATATCAAATCTTCTATATTCAATTGACTGAAAAAGCGTAAAATAATCATCAGGCCATTTAAGCCTTTTTCCCTGTCCAAGGGTAACTCCAGTTATGCCTATTTTTTGGGCTAGAGAATCAGCTTGCTGACCATTATAGTTCATAGTATTATGATATGCTGAGAAGGTAACAGAGTTTGGCTTTTTACCTCCCCACCAGGGCTCTGTAAAGCTAAAATTATAAGAGCTGTAAAAAGTCCCATTAGTTTGAGCTCTAATTGTAATGTTTTGGCCATCGCCTGTTGGTAAAGGCTGCCAAGATTTCTTATTAAAAATATTCCTCGCTGAAAAATTATTAAAATTCAACCCCAAAGTTCCAACAACTGTATATCGACCCCATCCACCTTGTAATTCCAATTGACTTGTCGATTGTTCCACAACAGTGTATTCTAAATCCACAGTCCCTGTGATAGGATCTGGAACTGGAACGGGTGTTATTTGCCTTGGGTCAAAATAACCTAATTGTCCTAATTCGCGAACTGTTCGCATTATATCTGATTTTGAAAATAAGTCTCCTGGTTTAGTTCTAATTTCACGATAAACAACATGGTCATTGGTTCTTTCATTTCCATGAACAATTACTTTGCGCACTGTAGCTTGTTTACCTTCTCGTATGCGAATTTCTAAATCAATCGAATCATTCTCTACTTTAACTTCTACCGGGATGATATTAGCAAATAAATAGCCGTTATTTAGGTATAATGAAGAGATATCATTCCCATTAGGGTCTCCATTTACCCTTGTAGAAAGGGCTTTAGAATTAAATCGGTCTCCGGACTTAATTTTCAAAATACTCTGCAATATTTCGGTACTATACTTACTATTACCATAAAAAGAAACAGATTTATAATGGTAAGGGTGTCCCTCCTCAATTTGAAATTCAACAATAAGTTTTTCCTCAGGAGTCCTGTAAAAGGTATCCGACTTAATTCTCATATCTCGATATCCTGCCTCATTATATGTTTCTATAATTAGACGTTTATCACTTTCAAGTTTCTCTTTGAGTAGCTTTGAGGTCCCAAAAATATTCCACCATCTATAACGGTGCGTGTCATCCATTGCTTTCCGCAATTTTTTATCAGAGATAGCTAGGTTCCCATTAAAGACTATTTCTTCTATCTTAAGTCGAGGTCCTGGTTTCACATCAATTTTTAAAATTACAGCATCTAAAAGTTGACTATCTTGTTTGAAAGTAATATTTGCCGTTGCATCTATAAATCCCTTTTCGATAAAGTATTTCTGAATAGCATTTGATGATGTGATTCTGAGATTTTCTGAAACAAAAACCCCTCTTTTTAAGTCAAGTAATTCTCTAATTGCATCTTGTTTACCTTTTGAGATTCCGGTAAAATAAAATTTGCTCAACTTGGGCAAAGTTTTAAGTTGAAATTCCAGATAAACTATTCGATCAACTTTTTGTGTTATAAAGAGTTGGACATCTTCGAATAATTCTTGATCCCAAAGATTTCGTATCGCCTTTGCTATCTTATCAGATGGGAATTGAACTTTATCTCCAACATTTATGCCTGAGAGTAACCCTACCATGGTCGGATCTAACTGATCTGCACCTTTAACTTGGATACCACCTATCTCATAGTCAGTATCTGCCTTAATTTTTATTTCAGAACCTAAAGTGAGTCCATTGATTTCATTCCCCTGGGCAAATACAGCCCTTGGGCACCACGCAAAAGTGAATATCAACGCAAAAAGAACACTTTTTTTCATAGAATTAGTCATTAATTTCTATTTGATCACTGGTTTTACCTTTTCTACGCTCTCGGTTTTGATATTGAGATATTGCATCTTCTAAATGTACTCGCGAAAAATCAGGCCAAAGTACGGGAAGGAATACCAATTCTGCATAACTACTTTGCCAAAGTAAAAAATTTGAAATTCTTTGTTCGCCACTTGTTCTAATCATTAATTCAGGATCAGGTAAACTATAAGTGCTAAGTTCTCGAGAAAAAATAATATCATTTATTTCATCAATTTTCAAAGTTCCCTCAAGGACTTGCTTTGCAATATTTTTAGTTGCCATCAGGATTTCTTGGCGCGAGCCATAGCTTAAAGCTAGTGTCAATACCATTCTATTATTTGAAGAAGTAGCTTTAATTGTTTCTTGTAATTCTCTTTTACAATTCCTAGGAAGATTGTCTAAATTACCAATAGCATTTAAACGAATCCCATTTTGCTGAAGAGTTTCTAATTCACTAATAAGACTTCTTACCAAGATGGACATTAATGCATCAATTTCACTTTTAGGTCGACTCCAATTTTCTTCGGAAAAAGCGTAGACAGTCAAATATTTAATGCCCATTTCTGATGCGTGAGTAGCTGTATTTCTGAGAGCGGTGACCCCAATTTCATGACCCCGAATACGAGTTTTAAAGCCCTGAAGTTTTGCCCATCTACCGTTGCCATCCATTATAATGGCAATATGCTTAGGAATGGGATTATTCATCTGTGAAGGAATTTAGCGCAGCGTTCCATGAAGGCTTCGATATGAATTCCAACATTCAAACTCAAAGTAAAAAATGAATCATTATTTTGTGGATTTCCTCTGGGAGTTCCTGGTGAAAATAAAGTACTACTCGGGTTTGAAAAATAACTTGCAATCTGGCCTCTTTGTTCCTCTAGAATCAATGGGTCAACATAAAGGTTATGAGTATCATCTAAGTAGTCAGTAGATGTGAGTGTCCAGTTAGCCTCTAAACTAATTACCCAAATATTGTTTAACTGGGCTCTGTATCCCAGTCCAAAAGGCAAAGTCCATGCGCGAGTGCTGTATAAAGACTCCTCGTTCAAAATCGTACCTTGGCCTTCTGTCCCTAGTGGTTGTAATTCTACCCATTCTTCTTGGAATTTCCCTAATGGGTTAAAGGACATTAAGCCAATTCCTCCGAAAAGATAAGGAGTGTGTTGAAATTTATAAGACGGAATGGATTGGGGGAAATAATCAATTTCTAAACGTGTATTGATACTTTGAAAAGTGGATTTGATTTTTAGGTTTTTTTCTCTTCTCTCCTGGAACGAAGAAAGACTATCCGCGCCATTAAGTTCACCTTGACTGTAAGAAAAATTAAAAGCATAATGAGGATGGAGTTGAATTCGATAATTTATCTGTTTGGAACCATCTAATAATTGCAGCTTATTAACTCCTACATCTCCTATTAATTGATTCAGTCCATATCCGACAAATAGCTCTTGGGATACTTGACCTTTTAAATGAAAGGGTGAAGTGAAAAGGGTAAAAATTAAAACAGAATATATTTTAGACATAATTAGGCTTGCAAAGATACAAATTGATGGCTCTCTTAGTTGCGCCTGTCTTGACCCCAAAGTAGCTTATTTCGGAGGGTCGAGGCAAAATCAGAATATTGGGTTCTAACTAATTTAAAACGATAGTCTGATTTTTTTATTGTCAATTCTGTTTCACATTCTAAAGTGAAAACGCGAGAATCTAAAGATGCGAGATAATTACCCTCTCTAGCTTCAATTTTGAGAGTAATTGTGTCAGTATTTGGAATAACCAGTGGTCTTACCGTTAAATTATGTGGAGCGATGGGGGTGATTATAAAGTTATTAGACCCTGGTAAAAGAATTGGGCCGCTACAGCTTAAATTATACCCTGTAGATCCCGTAGGCGTTGAGATCAAAAGCCCATCAGCCCAGTATGTATTTAAAAAGTCTCCATTTAGGTAGACATGTACAGAAATCATACTAGTTGTTCCTTTTCGGCTTACAGCAATTTCATTTAGTGCAAAATTCGGTTGAATTATTTCATCAGAGCTGGTCCTTGCTTCGAGCACATTTCTTTCATCAATGGTATAGTCCCCTTTCAAAATGGATTTTAATGCTAAGGGAGCTTCATCTCTTGTAATATTTGCTAAGAATCCTAATCTGCCTGTATTAAGTCCAATAATTGGAATTTCTGTTCCCTCCACTAAAGTTGTTGCATCTAAAAGGGTTCCGTCACCGCCAACCACAAGTAAAAAGTCAGGCTTTAATTCTAAAATTCCTTCACGGCTCTTAAACTCCGGAAAACTCCAATCAAGCTTCCAATGCTCATTTATTCGCCTTTGAAAGCCATGGTAAATAAAAATTGAGCAGCCTTCTTGTAAAAGTGAATCTATTGTTCTCTCAACAAAAGTTTGGACTTCGTCAGGTATACGCTTTCCAAATATTGCAATTCTTTTCATGCTATTCTATATTCAAGAAATGAGTCAAGTGTTCTAAATTTTCTTTTAATTCCATCCTTCTGATACCTTTCGGATAATATCCGATTAATTGACAACCTAATCGTTCTAAAGTCTGTATCGTATGATTGGGATCTTTTTGATCCACTCGAATAAAATTCAAATATTTTGCAGTTTCTTGGTCAAAATCTACTGAAAAATTGATGATATTGATATTTTCTGATTCGATAGATTTCATCAATTCAGAGGAAAAGGGCTTTCCTACAGGGCTTTCAAACCAGATTGTTGATCCTGATTCTTGAAAGCACCATTGTTTACCAATAATATTGACTAGATCTTTCAACCCTAGTAATCCGATGAATATCTGTTCATCACATACTGCGATGAAATCTGTATTCCATTGACTGAAAATAGTCATTGATTCAATTGGGTGCTGCTCTAATTGAAGCGAGGGAACTGCTAAAATTTGATTGTTAGAATCAATCATTCCTTTGTAAACTTTTTTTTCAATCAATGGTTTGACGACAATATCTTTTTTGGATAATAATTCCATATTTCTGAAGTCAATATTCTCGAATTCAGTGCCGTTAACTTGTTTTTTTATAAGATGGTGCCATTTCATAATAGTAACGAAGTTAGCCAAAAGAGGTGATTTCAAATCTATTAGGCATAACTTTCACAAATTAAATTTGCGTGTTGATCCGTGCCATTAATATTTTTGTTTCATGAGTGATAATTTGACACGTCTTTCTGTTAATCTAAATAAGATTGCAACTCTAAGAAATGCTCGAGGTGGAGATACTCCAAATGTAGGACTTGCAGCAAAGTATTGTCAAGAATATGGAGCTCAAGGCATAACCATTCACCCACGCCCCGATGAACGTCATATAAAGTATGATGATGCCCGAATGTTAAGGGCAATTGTAAAAACGGAATTTAATATTGAAGGTTATCCAGATAAGACATTTATTGACTTGGTCCTTGAGTGTCAACCTGACCAAGTAACTCTGGTCCCGGACGGCCCCGAAGTTTTAACTAGTAATTCTGGATGGGATACAGTTTCAAATTCTGAATTTCTACGAGAAATACTGAAGGAATTTAGCGACAATGGTATTAGAACTTCAATTTTTATTGAATGTGATAAACGGAAAATAGAGTCTGCAGCTAAAATTGGTGCTGATAGGGTAGAGCTCTACACTGAAAATTATGCTAAACAGTTTTTAAATAACAAAGAAAAGGCTGTTGAACCATATGCTTTAGCAGCAAAAATTGCGCTAGACTCTGGTTTGGGAGTAAATGCGGGACATGATCTTAATTTGGATAATTTAGAGTTTTTTGCTCGTTCTGTCAAGGGACTTCAAGAAGTTAGTATCGGCCATGCCTTGATATCAGATGCTCTTTATTTTGGTTTGGAGAATACGGTTCAACAATATCTATATCAGCTTGAACTGGCAAAATTGCATCATTTTAAAAATACCAAATGATAGTTGACTTAAGTTCCAAGTTGATCGGGAAAGGCGGGACTCCTTTAATAGTTTTACATGGCTTATTTGGAATGGGGGACAATTGGGCGTCTCATGCACGCAAATGGTCTCTTATGGGATTTGAAGTACATCTTTTAGACTTAAGGAATCATGGTCGCTCTCCTCATGCAAGCTCCCATACATATACAGATATGGTAGAGGATCTAAAAAAATATGTAGATAGCCATTTTGAAAAAAACACATCTATTCGATGGATTGGTCATAGTATGGGGGGCAAGGCTTTGATGGAGTTCTCTGCAAAATATCCTGAACTTGTTGAGAAGATGGTAGTAGTAGATATAGGCCCTAAATATTATCCAGTTCAATATTCAGAAATAATAGAAGCAATGCATTTGTTAGATCTTGATAAATTAAAAAGCCGAACAGACGCCGACAGGTCTTTAGAGATTAGAATTCCTGAATGGGGATTAAGACAATTTATATTGAAAAACCTAGAATGGAAGACTGATAAAAAATTAGGCTGGAAATTAAACCTGCCAATTATTGAATCCCAAATTAGCAGAATAGGAGAAGAGATGGATAAAAACAAAACCTTTATTGGTTCAGTCTTATTCATTCGAGGAATGAACAGTAAGTATATCTTAGATCAAGATTGGACGAATATTATGAATCACTTCCCTTTAGCCCAGTTAGATAGCATTCCTGATGCAGGGCATTGGGTTCATTCAGAGAAGCCCAGAGAGTTTCAAGAATCGTTAAGAGATTTTTTAAATACCTAAAAAGGATTTTTAAAGTGGAAATTTAGGGGAACAACAATTATTTTACTCTCTTCATAGAAGTCAAACTGTTGAGACCGAATTGAAGGCGTCCCAAAATAGTTTCGAGCTTCATTGGAGAAGGCATAAGGCTCTATCGGTTGACCTAAAATACCTTTGTCTAATTTTTGATTGTTATTTAAATCTAAATAAAAATTCGCAGTGTAGGTCCCATAATCTAGTACCTGGATATCACAAATTTGTTTTTTGTTTTTAAATGGAAACAGCTGCTGAGTAATTACTTTGCCTTTTTCATCTCTAAGAGAAATCATCCAATTAGCATTTTTAGAAATAATTTGGTTATTGCCCTTCTCGTAAAATTCAAGTTCAAATTTGATTTTATAAGGCTGACCATTTAAATAACTTAAAAAGGAAAAAAAAGTAAAAGCAAAAAAGATTAATCTATAAAAAAAGCACATGCAAAAATCAGAAATAAATAAAAGATACAGCTATTAAGAGATGATCACCTCATTAACATAACACTGCCCTTTTCGTCTAGCCTTACGGATTCTGAACCGCTTGGGACTGTATAGACAGCTTGTAGTTGCCATAGATAGACACCTTCTTTTACCTGGCGGGCATTATACTCACCGTTCCAAGATTCATTTGGGTCCATGCTTTCAAAAACGAGACGTCCGTATCTATCAAAAATTCGCAGGTGATAAGAAATGGGATCACAATTATTTTGGACAATCACACGAAATTCATCATTGAAATTGTCTCGATTTGGTGAAAAAGCATTGGGATGAAAAAATCCACAATCATTATTCTCATTAGGATTTGTTTGGGCTTCCGTCGAAAGTCCAAAAATCATCATCAATAAAAGAACAATTACTTTTTTCACATTTCAAATGTAGGTGCTAAAATGATTTCGCCAAAGAATAAATAAAAAACTTCTAACGTCTATTGAACGAACGAATAGATTCACTGAATAAACGATTTGTATCGGGTTCTTCTTCCCACTGAAATTCATATTCGGGTTCTTCTTTTTTTAATTTTTCACCTTTTTGAAAAATATTTTTCAAGTCTTCAGATTGCTTCTTCCAATCATTTTTTAAGTTTGATTTGAGTTCTTCACCTATTTTTTTTGCATCGATACTAAATTTTAGGTTTTCTGCTGGTCCTTTAACTTTTATTGGAATCCAAACCTTCTCGGTCTGATTTTTTTCTTTTATGAATTCATCAATACCTTTAGATCTGGCTTGTTTTTTGTTCCCCACAATATTTCTAAGTTGCATCTTTATCAAAAAGTCCATATCATTCTCAAAACTGTGTGTTCCAGCTATTTTTAATGTTAAGGCATTATTTTCGAGAATCATTTCAGGAATCATGACAACCTCATTTGCAATTCTAATCCGGTTTGTAAATGGGCTAAATTTAACATCAGTTAATTTATCAACTTCCGAGAACCTTTTCAATGCTTTTAAAGTTTCAAAATTTATGAGTCGTCCGTTCTGAATATTGAATTCAATATCTGCAATAATTTTTTCAGGTAAAATATTCAAGCTTGAGTCAAAATCTATTCGTACCTGTGCTCTTGAATCTAAAATGCCTGATAGATTTTTATCGGTAATATGATTTTGATCAAAATTATTAAATGATCGGAAGATTTCTTTTAGTTCCACTTTTTTAACTCCTCCGTCAACGCGCAACTGACCTGAGCCATCATTTAATTCACGCCACTCAATGGAGCTCGATATGGTTCCTCCAGAATGGCGGACAAAAAAATCATCAGTTTTAGCATTAAGCCCTTTTCCTTTTATCGTTGATTTTATATCAGTCCCGCTAAAGTCGTTTAGAGTAAATCTATTTGCAGCTAATGCAAATTCATAGCTGGATTCAAAACTATTGTCATCACTTCCAGTGAAATTTGCATTCCAAATTCTCCAATCAATAACATCTTCTATTTTCCACTCTCCTCCTGTTATTTGAAATCTATAATAATTTTCAATGTCATTAAAAACATTTTTAACTATCCCCTTGACTTTAGCCTTGGTATCTAAAGTTTGAATTGATCCCTTTAATATTTCTAAGTCATAACCTTTTAACTGAATCTCTAGATCTGATAATAGAGTTGGATTATTTGCACCATCTACTCTCAAATTAGCAGTTGGAATAGAGAGCAAACCGTTCCATTTCCCTCCCCAAATTCCATTTGCACGTAAATCATTAAGACTCTTAAATTTTTTACTCCATTCAATTTTCCCCTTTAATGTGCCGTCACTTCCTTCCCATGTCGAGTAGCTTAGCCAATGCATTAAATCCATCCATTTAGAATCAAATTGTACTAAAGCTTTGCACTGGGGTGAATTAAAATTACTCATATATAAAGATCCACTTAGTTCTGTGTCTAGAGATTGACATGATATGTTTTTAATACTTAGAGATGAGCTCTCTTTGGAGTTAAAACGTCCATTGTCAAAAGTGATATCGGCATTTATATCGCTTCCAATAAAATATGAATCATTGGCATTGATATAGCCATTAGTCCATTTCCCGTTGGCACTTAAGTGTGTTCCCGAAATTGTTGTATTGGCTTTTAATTCAAGATCAAGATTGCCATCGGCTATTACTGTCTTGGAGGCGGGGATAAGATCTTTTGGCAATAGTGTTATTACTTCAGACATATCGAGGTTTTTTGCTTTTGCCGTCCAGTTTCCCTGGTTATCTTCTATTGTCCCATCTAATTTTAGTTTCCACCCGTTTAAGTCTAATTGTCCATTTCTGACTTCAATATTTTTTGATTCAGCATTAGAATAAAAGTCAGTTGATCCCGATATAAATATGGACTGCTCATTCCAATTAGGGACATATATTTCCCAGTTGGCATTTGCATTAATGGCATTTTGATCCAACAAACCTGACAATTTTATGCGCTTTGCAATGAATTTATAATGTAATGAAGATTCCTTTAAGCCCTCCATTGTTATTTCGGTATTCATCAGAGTTAAGCTCTTTAAATCTATGTATGCATTTGAATTGAGAGAATCTTTTTTAAAAATGTTATAATTATTAACTCCATCTGCACCCCATTTCAGATTTAATTTCCCCTCATAAGCTGATATGCTACGCAGTATTATATTTTCCTTCAGAATTGAAATAAGTCCAAATTCGATATAAAGATTTTGACAAAATAAAAGGGTGTCTGACTCTTTAAAATCTAAAGTGCTTTCTATTAGAACGTTGTTTAGTCTTAATGATACATTTGGAAACTTTTCAAGTATTACAATCTCCAGTTTTTCGGCCGATACTGGAACATTTAATTGATCGTTAACTACCATCAAAAGTTTTTCTCGAATAGAGCTAGAATTTATCTGGAGATAACTAAAAACGACAATAAGCCCAATCATTACTGCGCTAAAAATCACACCGATGATAATAAAAGCTTTACGCATACTTAAAGCATCTTTAGAAAGGATAAGTCTTTGGAATCGAGCATTTTATATTGACCACGGTTTAAGCCTTTTTTTGTTAGACCTGCAAAAGAACTGCGATCTAGTTTAGAAACTTCATATCCAAGAGCTTCAAACATTCTTCGAACAATTCTATTCTTACCAATATGGATTTCTACGCCTAAGGTATACTTATCATTCTCCTTTACAAACTCAACATAATCTACTTGAGCCATTCCGTCTTCAAGCTCTATACCGTTTCTTAATTTTGCCAGATCACTGGTATGAAATGGCTTATCTAAGGTTACCATATATATTTTTTTAGCTCCGTGACTCGGGTGAGTTAGCTTTTTAGCAAGCATACCGTCATTGGTCAATAGTAATACACCAGTTGTGGATCTGTCAAGACGGCCAACAGGATATATTCTCTCCGAACAGGCATTTGATACTAAATCCATAACAGTTTTACGAGCTTTTTCATCATCAACCGTAGTTATAAAACCTTTTGGTTTATTCAGTAAGACATATACTTTCTTTTCAGACTTAAGCAATTCGCCACCATAGCGCACCTGGTCGGTATCTTTAACTTTTGTTCCCATTTCGGTTACCACGGTCCCATTTACAGTAACCAGACCATCTGCGATTAAATTATCTGCTTCTCTTCTTGAGCAAATCCCAGCATGGGCAAGGAAACGATTTAGTCTCATAGTTCCACTTTGGGGAGCATATTCTTCAGCGGTGCGAAATTTTAATTTACCCGCTGGTTTAAATGAAGAAAATTTACTTTTCCCATAGCTTGAGTTGCCCCGAATAGGTTTGTCTTTAGAATTTCCATGACTTCTATCAGTGAAATTCCTAGGCTTAATATCAGAATTCTTATCTCTTGGGGGCTTGGATGACCATCTTTCATTGGGTTTTCCAGCATCACTTTTAGAAAATAATTTTGAAGTGTCACTTTTTCTCCCACTCCGGTTATCCTCAAAATTTCTCTTTCGATAATCTGAACTATGATCGCTTTGGGATCTTGAGTTTCTTTCCCCCGGCACATTAGAGCTTCTGTGGTGAGGGGATTTTTGGATGCCACGACCAGATGTGCTTTCATTTCGTCCCGAATTATTTGATCGGTCGGAGGGTCTAGAATTTCGCGAAGAACGCTGATCTTTCATCAGGATATAATATTTCTTCGAAGGTAGTCAATTCCTAAACCTCGTTAAGCTCAAAAATAAAAGCTTCTAAAGCCTATCGAGGAGAATTTATTTTCTTAAATTCTTATTTTTTGTTGATTTATTCGTTCTTAAATGCCAATGGAAGGGGTTCAAGCCTTGATCCCGAGTCATTTACTTCTAGTTGATAATTAAATCCATTTATAAATGGCTCATTTTTAGAAGTATGCCCAAAAGGGAGATCTACACCTATTGGAATGGAGCTTGGGATATTTGCTTTAATTATTTCATACACTTCTTGTCCGAATTCTTGCTCATTATCTTTAATATCAGAAAAGCTTCCGATTACAACACCAGATAAATGATTAAAAACTTGAGATCTTCGCATAGCGTTCATCATTCTATCAATATGGTATTTGTATTCATCTAAATCTTCCAATGCCAGAATACATCCATCTAGCTTTGGAAAGCTAGGAGAGCCCAAGAGACTGTATAATACGGATAAGTTGCCTCCGACGAGCCTGCCGATAGTAATTCCGTGATGATTTATAGAATTATGTTTTGCTTGGAGTGCGTTTGGCTTTCCTCTAAGGAGATCGGCTAATCCATCTAGGCTTTTATTGCTTAGTAATGGAATTTGGAGAGGCATCCAGCTATGAACTGCTGAGATTTCATTTGTTATAGAATGGCTCAATAGCACGGTAAAATCGCTGAATCCAATAATCCATTTAGGTTGTTTTTGAATATTTTTCCAATTTATCTGGTCAACCATTCTAACTGCTCCATAGCCCCCTCTTATGCTCCAAATAGCATTAACATCTGGATTAGATATCGCCCAATTAAAATCGTTGGATCGTTGCTCATCTGTGCCGCCAAATTGATTTTCTTGAGCTCCTAGATTTGGAGCACGGAAAGGAACCCATCCCTGTTTTTTAATCCAGCTTTCGGCAAGTTCTACAACATGAGTTTGAGCATGACGAGAAGGGGCTACAATGGCTATTCCAGAACCTCGCTCTAGAAAAGGGGGAATAATACTTCGTTTCATAGGTGTTTACAAGGTACACACGTTTGTACTTTTGTCATTAATGAAGTCTTATAACCGAACTACCGTTACCGCAGCTTTGCCATATGCAAATGGGCCGATACATATTGGTCATCTTGCAGGGTGCTACCTGCCAGCAGATATTTATGTCAGGTATCTACGCATGAGGGGAAAAGAGGTTGCCTTTGTTTGTGGCTCTGATGAGCACGGCATGGCAATAACAATGAAAGCTCGAAAAGAAAATGTCACACCGACTGTTATTGTAGATCGTTATAATGCAATGATGCAAGAAGCCTTAAGTGATTTTGGAGTAAGCTTTGATATTTACTCAAGAACTTCATCCCCAAAGCATGCTGATGTTGCAAGTTCTTTTTTTAAGAAGTTAGATGAAAAGGGCACTTTTGAAGTTCGAGAGACAGATCAGTATTATGATCCTGTAGCACAACAATTTTTAGCGGATCGATACATAACGGGTACATGTCCTAAATGTAAAAGTGAAAATGCGTACGGTGATCAATGTGAACAATGTGGAGCTACCCTGAGCCCTATGGATTTAATTAATCCTAAATCAACACTTTCTGATGCTGCTCCTGAAATAAGAAAGACAAAAAATTGGTTTTTGCCGTTAGACAAGTTAGCCCCTAAAATCCGTTCCTATATTGAGTCTCATCCGAATTGGAAACCAAATGTTCTGGGCCAATGTAAGTCATGGTTGGATTCTGGAGATGGCCTTCAACCTAGGAGTATGACGCGTGACTTAGATTGGGGAGTTTCTGTCCCAATTGCAGGTGCAGAAGGTAAAGTTTTATATGTCTGGTTTGATGCTCCCTTAGGATACATTACTGCAACTCAAGAGCTCTTTGGTGACCAATGGGAAAAATGGTGGAAAGCAGACGATACAAGGTTGGTTCATTTTATTGGAAAAGATAATATTGTGTTTCATTCAATAATATTTCCTGCAATACTTATGGAGCATGGCGATTATATATTGCCAGAAGACATTCCAGCAAATGAGTTTTTAAATCTGGAAGGAGAGAAGCTCTCCACATCAAAAAATTGGGCGGTATGGCTTCATGAATATTTAGAAGATTTCCCAGGAAAACAAGATGCTTTAAGGTATACTTTGTGCGCAACCATGCCTGAAGCAAAAGACAATGACTTTACTTGGTCGGATTTTCAGTTGCGAAATAATTCGGAGCTGGCATCAATTTTGGGAAACTTAGTAAACCGTGTTATGGTTTTAAATAATAAGTATTACCAGGGAGTAGTTCAAGAATTGGGCAAGTCTTCGACGGATGCGGACTTATTAAATTCAATCGTCATTCAAAGGGATAAGGTATCGCATTCTTTAGATGCTTACAGGTTTAGAGAAGGATTGTCTGAAGCAATGAACTTGGCCAGGATAGGCAATAAATACTTAGCTGACGAAGAGCCTTGGAAAAAGATAAAAACAGACCCTCAAAGAACGTCAGAAATAATGGGAACAGTCACTCAATTTATCGCTGCTTTATCTGGGATATTCGATCCATTTATACCTTTTTCTGCTGAGAAAATACGTTCCATGCTGGGCATTTCCCCATTGTTGTGGAGTGATTTGAATGGTAAGGTTTTGGTAATGCCTGGATCTAAAGTGGGTGAAGCAAAATTACTTTTTGAGAAAATTGAAGACCATGAAGTGGAAACCCAAAAAGCTAAATTGAAAAAGACTTCATAACCACAAATTGATTAAATCATATCGGCCCCGTAGTTCAATGGATAGAATAGGCGTTTCCTAAACGTTTGATAGCAGTTCGATTCTGCTCGGGGCTACTACCAAAAACGGATCAGTATTACTACTGGTCCGTTTTTTATTTGCATCATTATTATCTCCTGTAAATGAATTAATCCAAATATTTAATAAACCCACTAATTTGAGTGGGTTTTCTCATTTAAATATTTGTAGATACCTACTGGGCTGGTAGAATTGCTTATAGAATTCTGAACGATTTTAATCAAAATTTCATTTATGAAATTATATTTTCTCAGCATATACCATCCGCTCAATATCCAGTACACCTAAGCTTCTCCCTGTTGGTTTTACATAACGATCACC
>CALKDS010000078.1 GCA_938084135.1 uncultured Flavobacteriales bacterium | reverse complement strand
AAAATTGTTAAGCATAAGGAATCAAAAACAGAAGATCTACAGGGAAAGTAAACCAGGGATTTCCTCTACTTCTATGTATCGTTCCATAACTTTTTCTGGAGACAACATTATTTCCTTAGCTGTAACACTTACAAAATTACCTTTGGTAGACTGTCTTATAATAACCTCGGATGAATCAGAATTAAATAAACTCTCTAAATGAGCAATGTTTTCATTTTTAGCGGGACATATAAACTTGAACATATAAAGACATGGCCAGTTGTAGTTTTCGTCTAAAAGTTTTTTAAAATTTGATTTTTTCATGACAAGTTCTCTATTAAACAAAGATATGACCGACTTGAGTCGAATAGTTCTAACTGGAGCGCCAGGAACTGGTAAAAGTTCAACTGTAAATGCTCTTGAGAGAATTGGTTATCCTGTTATGAAAGAAGTCTCAAGAGAGTATTGGGATAAAACTGGTTATGGAACTGGAGGAGAAGACCCATGGCGTAATTTGATAACTTTTTCAAAAGCTATTTGGGAGCTTAGAACTCAACAGCACTGCCAGGCAGAATCAATGGAAGGACCAGTATTTTATGACAGATCAGTAATTGATGTACTTGCATATATAGACGCAGGAAACAAAGAAGCAGAGGCTGCCATGAATCCAGCACCATATAGATATAATAAAGTGTTCATTTTTCCTCCATGGGAAGAGATATATAAGCAGGATGATGGGAGATGGGAGCCTTTTAGCACCTGCGAATTGGTTGATGAATCAGTTCGGGAAACATATGATAGATATGGCTATCATTTGATAGAGGTGCCAAAATGCACAATTCAAGAAAGGGTTAATTTTATTATTCAAGAAATAGGTGGAGTCAGATAATGCTCGAATTATTCTAAAAGAAGTTTGGGGCTATGATAATTTTCTCCCAAATCAGGAGATTATAATTAATAGTCTCTTGGAAAAAAAAGACACAATAGCCTTATTGCCAACAGGAGGTGGTAAATCATTGTGTTATCAAATCCCAGGGCTTTGCTTAAATGGCCTAACGGTAGTCGTGTCTCCTCTAATATCGCTGATAACAGATCAAGTAAATGGCCTGAATAAAATTGGTCTATCGGCTATTTCTCTTGCTGGAGATTATGATCAAAAATCATGGGATAGGTTCTTAGATAATGCTATTAATGGAGAATATCACTTTATCTATATCTCACCGGAAAGAAGTATTAGCCAAAAGTTTTTAAGCAGGCTAAAATATTTACCCATCAGCGTTATAGCAATTGACGAGGCTCATTGCGCTAGTCAATGGGGTCATGACTTTAGACCTAGCTACGCAAAACTTGGTATTTTTAAAAAGATATTGCCAGAAACTCCAATTATTGCTTTAACTGCTTCTGCCACCCCGAATGTGCTATCAGATTTAAAAACAATTTTATCTATTGAAAATGCTAATATTTTTAAATCAAGCTTTTATCGTCAAAATATCTCAGCCAATATCATTAAAGTTGCATCCAAAGAAAGAGTATTAAAAAAACTGATAGAACCAGGTAGAGGGAAACAAATTATATACTGCAGAACAAGAAATCAAACCACCTTATGGGTCAATAAGCTAAAAGATATTGGAATCACATCTCTCCCCTACCACGGAGGACTTGCCGCAGATATACGATCAAAAAATTATTCCGAATGGTCTGCAGGAGATTCTGGATGTATGATTGCCACAACAGCCTTTGGGATGGGCGTTGATGAACCCAATGTTAAGCAAGTATTTCATGTTGAAATACCTAATAGTTTAGAGTCTTACTATCAAGAAATTGGTAGAGCAGGACGTGATGGAGAAAAAGCGTCCTCATACCTTCTCATCGAGTCAAAGAATATTAAAGCTTTTGAAAAAAGATCAAGAGAAAATGAAATCTCATGGTCAGACTTACGTGAGGTATATCATAAAATAGCCAGCATAGGTCAAATAGCTGTTGGTGACGGCCAAAACGAGAGGCAATCGATAAACTTGCTAGAAATATCGCAAAAACTAAAACAAAGCAAGAAAAGAGTTGATATTGCGATCAGGGTCCTGGTCAGAGAGGGAATATTTCTTCTTCACGATAACTACCGATCAAAACCAGAAGTAAAATTAAATTATTCGGGGTCTGTATTAGTAGAAAAATTAGGAAACATGAGATCTTATGATGAAATAGCCTATTCCTTGTCTCGAAATCTGCCCGAAGCCAATAATCAGTGGGCTAAGTTTTCATTAAAATCCTTATCTCACTGGGCTAATACATCACTTGCAGAGACATATAAAGGGCTTAATACACTTTCAGAATCAGGCATTTTAGATTGGATTGAAATGGATGCAAAAATGGTTTTAGAGTGGCTTCATCCAAGGGAATCTGAGGGTCATTTATCCATATCTATGTCAAAGATTGAAAATCAAAACTCATCAAAAACAAATAAAATAGCTTCGGTTCTAGATTTAGTGTCCTCTAAAAGCTGTATTTTTTCAAATCTTTTATCATATTTTGGAGAAGATGTCGATGATTTTAGATGTAATAACTGCTCGAAATGTAGCCATGGCGACACATCATCCGAGAGGAACATTCAAAAAAATATTTTTATTTTAATTAGTGAAAAAGCATTGAGCGTAAAAGATATATCAAGATCCTTAAAGTTGCCAAATGACGTCATCGATAGAGCCCTTACCTCTGGTGTTGAGCGTAATTTATGGTTAAGTTCAGATAAAGGAGAATATCATCTATTATGAAAATATCAATTGTCTTTTTTGGGACCCCAGAGTTTGCAAAGGGAAGTTTATCACGACTCTATAATGACCCAAGAGTCAATGTTAAAGGAGTTGTAAGCGCACCTAATCGTGAATCAGGAAGGGGGCTACAAACAAAACAATCAGAAGTCGCGGCTTTTGCAATAGAAAATAACATACCCTTATCTCAACCGAATCAGCTTGAGGGTTCAGATTTTATTGAGATTTTAAAAACGTGGAATGCTGCAATATTTGTGGTTGTAGCATTTAGAAAGCTACCGAAGAATGTTTGGTCAATTCCAAAATCAGGAACTTTTAATATTCACGCCTCTCTACTGCCCGCCTACAGAGGGGCTGCCCCCATTCAATGGGCTATTGCAAATGGAGAATCATTGACAGGTGTGACATCTTTTTTTATAAATGACGTCATCGACTCAGGGGATGTGATATTGCAGTCTGAGATTAGAATTGGAGAAAATGAAACTATTTCATCATTATATACTCAGCTAAAAAATGCTGGAGCATCGCTTGCTTTAGAGACAATTCTTGCGATTTCTGAGGACAGAATTATTAGAATAGAGCAAAAAATGGAAGGAATTGAAAAAAAAGCACCGAAAATATTTTCTGAATTTGGTCATCTTGAATTACTAAATAATTTAAATGAAATCCATAATAGAATTCGAGCTTGCGATGCGTTTCCAGGCGCTAGCATCCCTATGATAAATAGTATTAACGGAAGAATAAAATTATTTGATTCAGAAATTATAAATGACTATGAATCAGATAACTATAGCAATTATATTCAACTAGTGATTTCAGATAAGCAAATCATAATTACTCAAGATAATATCGCCTTAAAAATTGGCTCAGTGCAATGGCCTGGCAAGCGTCGAATGGACACTTTTGAATTTGTCAAAGGATTCCGAGAAAGGGGTGTTTTTAAAATTATTAGTAAGAAAAAGACGTAAACCCTTGCGTACGTTAGGTATTCGTGTATATTTGTTACTGACCAAAACAATTAATCTTAAATCATTTAACAATGAACAAGGCACAACTAATCGATGCACTAGCTTCAGATGCTGGTATCTCTAAATCTCAAGCGAAAGCTGCTCTAGACTCTTTTACTAACTCTGTAGGCAAGGCTTTGGCTGGAGGAGACAAGGTTTCTTTAGTAGGATTCGGAACTTTTAGCGTTTCTCGAAGAAATGCACGCGAAGGACGTAATCCTCAAACTGGAAAGACTATCCAGATTGCTGCTAAAAACGTAGCTAAATTTAAAGCTGGTGCTGAATTAAGCGGTAAGCTTTAATTAGCAATTATCACCTAAACAATAAAGTCGCTTCGAAAGAAGCGACTTTTTTATGCTTGTAACTTTTATAAATAACCACTATTGTAGGATTCAGTCTTCAGACATTTGATAAATCCTTTCAATAATATCAACGACTTTTAGACCCTCTAATGCATTTGTAGTAATTGGAGAATTTCCTGCAAGGACAGACATTACATTTTCATAGACATATATGTGGTTCGCTGCAGAACCTTTATATGTACCGTAATTATTAGGAGGGTTAATAGCCTCTAATTTTGGCATAGTATAATTTTTAATATTACAGTGTGTCACTTCATTCATATACTGACCAGCAATTTTTATTGACCCATTTTCTCCAATTACTGTTAAAGAACTCTCTAAATTACTCTCCCAAACACTCGTAGAGTAGTTTAAGGAGCCCTTACCTCCTCTTGCTAGATCAAAATGAACCATACCTGAGTCTTCAAAATCAATTGACTCTTTGTGATTAAAATTATGAACATCCACATGCGTTGGATGTATATCTCCAAAAACCCAATAAAGAATATCAATAAAATGAGAAAACTGTGTAAATAATGTTCCGCCATCTAATTTTTTTGAACCGTGCCAGTCCCCGGATTTATAATATCTATCATCCCGATTCCAGAAACAATCTATATGAACCATGTAAATATCTCCAAGTTTCTTAGAAGAAATTATCTCTTTCAGCCATTTAGAAGGTGGCGAATATCGATTTTGCATAACTCCAAAAACGAATCGACCTTTTTGCAATGCCTCATGTAAAACATTTTCAGCATCAACACTACTTAAAGACATAGGCTTCTCTATTATTGGGTGAGCTCCATATTTAATAGATTCAAGAGCATGTTTTGCATGAAGACCATTAGGGGTTGCAATTGCGACCACGTCAATACCTTTAACCTCTTTAAAAAGAGATTCTGAATCTAGATAATGATCACAGTCATCAGATATACCTAATTCCTTAATGGTTTTAACATCACAAGTCGCTATAAGCTCAGCTTTTTCTGTCGCATTGATCATTTCAATATGACGTTTACCAATTCTGCCGCAGCCAATAACAACAAACCTAACTTCTTTTTTCATAGTACTCATGGTTGAACCCGGAATGAACTCCATTCTGAATTCGATTTTATCTCAAAAACTAATATATCATGCATTCTGCTCCTTCTTCCCTGCCAGAATTCGATTTTTTCAAATGATAAACAATAACCTCCCCAATCTTCGGGGCATTGGTAGTCTCCGCCTGACTTTGATTTGTAGGAATCAAATTTTAATTCTAAATCTGTTCTGGACTTTATTTTTTCAGACTGACTTGACGACAATGCTCCGAGCTGAGATAATTTAGGGCGAGATAAAAAATATTTTTCACTATCAATTCTTGATATTTTTTTCACTTTTCCCTTTATACGAATTTGACGCTCTATTTCTGGCCAAAAAAATAAGGCATGTACATTTGAATTATTGGCAATATCCCGACCTTTTTTTGAATTATAGTTTGTGTAAAACACGAAACCCTCATTACGAATTTCTTTTAGTAGAACGATACGTGAGTCTGGAGTTCCATCTTTACTTAATGTACTAAGAGCAAAAGCAGTTGAATCCGAATTACCTAAAAGCCTATACTCCTCGAGCCAAGCTGAAAATAGTTCTCTTGGATTTGCTAAGAGAAACTCATCACCTAGTTCTCCATTTAAATATTCCTTTCTATCGTCTTGTAAACTCATTGAATGTGCTAATTTAGACGATATGAGTTTGTCTTCAATCTTTGAAATCAAAAGAGGCGATATTTTATTAGCACATCCCCTAATTTCTGATGATGATTTTAATAAAACCGTAATTATAATTGCTGATAATCAAGATGAAAGTGTCACAGGATTTGCTCTAAATAAATTATCTTCCTTTACCCTTAAAGATGCATTAGGGGATGACTGGCCTACGTTTCCAATTTTAATTGGAGGTCCAGTTGAGCGAGATGCCTTATTCTTTATCCATACCTGTGCTCATTTAATTCCAGATTCAGAACACATAATAAATGATATACATTGGTGTGGTGATTTAGAGATCATGAAGAATTTGGTGTTAACAAAACAGATAAATTCAACAGAAATTTCATTTTTTATTGGCTATTCAGGATGGTCTTTAAGTCAAATAAAAGAAGAGATCCATGAAGAATCATGGGCTGTGATTAAAGAATCTGGCCCAACCAGTATCAGTTTTAATGCGGACCTCTACAACAGTTTAAAGGCATACTCGCCGGAATCATTCAGAATATGGGATAACACTCCTGACAAAATAGAGTTGAACTAAAATTCTAAACACTTTTTATTTATTTCATTTTGCATCTTATTGGCTAAAGCTGAAATATAATTAGACTTTCGATATTCAGAAACTGCCATGACTCCATATATCGCGTTCGTAATCCATATTTCATCCGCTTTTAAAAGATCAAAGGGACTGATTTTTTCTTCTTTGACAATTAACCCGATACTCTTGGATAATTTTAAAACCTGCTCTCGCATAACGCCTCTTAAGGCTCCATCTTCGAGTGATGGAGTTACTATAGACTCGTCTTTTATCAGAAACACATTCCCTCTACTTGTCTCCAAAACGTAATTATCATGAGACAGTAGTATCGCATCATCAACATTTTGCTCTTGAGCAAATTTTGCTGTCAATATATATAAAGCGCTTTGACTCATTTTTAAATTCGACAATAAACCTCTTGATTTTTTATGCTCCTGAAATAAAGCAAGCTTTTGAAACTCAACAGGACTTGGATAGCCAATATCGTTAAGACTAGAGACATTGAGGCACCAATCAATAGCGTTTATCTCTGGTGTATAACCGAGCCCTCCCGATCTCCAAATACTTAAGCGAACCCGATAGTCCAATTCATATTTAGGTTTGAACTGTAAAATTTCAGATGCTAATTTGTCTGGAGACCAGTCTAATGGAATATCCATGCGCAATATTCGCATCGACGACATCAAGCGAAAATAATGGCTTTCCCAAAAGCATATTCTCCCTTTATGAATTCTTAATGTTTCAAACAACCCGTCTCCGTATAAATGAGATCTTCGATTAAACGAGATGGCTTGATCCTCATTTAATAAGCTACCATTATACCAAATTGAATTTAAACTCACACTAATTTTGACATTATCTCTGCCATTTTTGATCCAATATCGGCAGGAGAGTCGACTACGTTTACGCCGCACTCTCTAAGAATCGCTTTCTTAGCCTGAGCAGTGTCCTCTGCTCCGCCAACTATTGCTCCAGCATGCCCCATCGTTCTTCCTGCTGGTGCTGTCTCTCCTGCAATAAAACCTACAACCGGTTTTGTGCCATTATTTCTGATCCATTCACCTGCTTCTGCTTCAAGCTGTCCACCAATTTCTCCAATCATAACAATTCCATCAGTTTCATCATCATTCATCAAGAGGGCTACAGCTTCTTTTGTGGTTGTTCCTATTATTGGATCTCCACCGATACCAATGGCGGTTGATATTCCCATGCCGGACTTTACGACCTGGTCTGCAGCTTCATATGTCAATGTTCCTGATTTCGAAACTATACCTATTCTACCTTTTTTAAAAACAAAACCAGGCATGATACCAACTTTTGCTTCTCCTGCAGTTATGATACCCGGGCAATTAGGACCTATCAACGTGGACCCTCTCGTCTCTATGTAAGGTTTTGCTTTGATCATATCAGAGACAGGTATACCTTCAGTTATGCAAACAATAACTTCAATACCAGAGTCAGCTGCTTCCATTATTGAATCCGCTGCAAACGCAGGTGGAACAAATAAAATAGAAACATTTGCCCCTGTTGAAAGTACTGCTTCTTTTACTGTATTAAATACTGGCCTACTTAAGTGGCTCTGACCACCCTTGCCTGGAGTTACCCCACCGACAATATTAGTGCCAAAAGAAATCATCTGTTCGGCGTGAAAAGTCCCTTCTTTTCCTGTAAAACCTTGAACTATTACTTTGGAATTTTTATCTACGAGTACACTCATGTGCTTTTTGAATATTGGAATTGATTTTGAAATGCAAAAGTAGGAACCTATGATCCAAAATTTTAAAATTAATTAGCAAATTTCATCTCTTCAATTAAGCGACTTGCTCCGGCATATTTATCAACCACCCACATAATGTACCTAACATCCACCATTATATTTCTACACCTATCTGGATTAAAATAAAAATCACTCATTGTACCCTCCCACACTCTGTCAAAATTTAATCCTATTAAGTGACCCTTAGCGTTTAAAGCTGGACTACCAGAATTTCCACCAGAGGTGTGGTTAGCAGACAGAAAACAGACAGGAAGCTTTCCGTCAAAATCAGCATATTTTCCGTAATCCTGAGATTCTAATTTTAATCTATATTCTTGAGGTAAATCAAACTCATAATCTCCTGGAATGTATTTATCTAAAATACCATCTGCTGTTGTTCTATAATTGTAGATGGCTCCATCTTTTGGAGAAAACCCTCCAACTTCTCCAAAAGAAACCCTCATCGTTGAATTGGCGTCAGCTGCGAGTATTTTTCTTGACCCTTTAGCGGCAATCATATGAAGATTCATCCATTCTTTCATTCCAGACATAAAAAGACTTTCCTTTTCCTTGTTTTCTATAAATACAGAACGATATTCCGTAATTAAATCTGTCCAGAGATTAAAAGCAAGATGATTTCTACACAACTCTACTATAATGGTATCTGGATACTGTTTTGAATTCAACGGAAGACTGTTATACAGATGGGGACTAAACAAACCTTGCATAAAAGCATCAGTTTCTTCTAAATATTGAATTGGAACGTTTAAGAGAGTGTCTCCTTTTCCCGCACTTATCCATTCATTTACAAGGTTTTTAGAAGCCCTACGATCAAGCTCTAAATCATAATTTTTTTCAAAAGATTGAAGGGCTTTAATCGCCTTGTCTATATTGTCTCCTCTATCTGATAACCTTACAAGATCATTTGCCAAACGACTCCAGGTTAAGAGCTCCCAATTCCTTAATATCTCCTGAAAATACAGTAAGCTTTTTCGCCTATTTTCTAATGATGACGTCTGATTATTGAATTCTTCAACAAGATCAACCGCCCTAAAGGCATTTTTATGATTTGCAGAATGATATTTAACAACTTTTTCCTGTCTATGCCTCAAGGTATCAATACCATGGGAAGCTGACATTCCTTCCATCTGACCTATCCATTTCTTCCATCCATTTGAGACAGATGCATATTTTGAGGCATATTGAATCTTTACCTTAGGATTTATCCGCATAGCACTATCCCAAGTATCTAAAATAATCTCTCTCAGCTGAACCTTTATAGGTAACATGATATCAATTTGTTGAGCAACCTCACTAACAGGCAAATAGCTGGTTGTCCTGCCTGGAAAGCCATAAATCATTGAAAAATCACCTTGACTTACACCCGCAAGACTTATTGTTAGCGGATTATTAGAAACTAAAGGAATGTTTTCAGGTGAATAATCAGATGGGCTTCCGTCAGGTGCAGTGTATACTCTGAACATAGAAAAATCTCCAGTGTGTCTAGGCCATACCCAATTATCAGTATCTGCGCCAAACTTACCGACAGCGCTTGGTGGTGCTCCAACTAATCTTACATCTGAAAATCTTTGAGATACAATTTGGATAAATTGGTTACCGTAATAAATTGACTTAATTCCTACTCGAATCGACTTCCCCGAAATGGAGGTTGATTTTAGTAAGGAATCAATAGCTTGCTTTTCACTCAAACCAACCAGCATTAGAGGGAGAATCTTGTCTGAGACATCCTCAATGCTAACTATAAAATCTACGTATAATCCTTCATTAGGTTTTTCATCTTCCATCGATGCTGCCCAAAACCCATGCTTCAAGTAATCATTTTCAATAGAGGAGTGTTTCTGTATAGCTCCATAACCACAGTGATGATTGGTTAAAACTAAACCTTTTGATGATATTATTTCCCCTGTACAAAATCCACCAAAATGGACTATTGCATCTTTGAGACTTCCGCTGTTAGCAGAGTATATATCTGAAGCAGACATTTTCATCCCTTTAGAAATCATATTAGATTCTTGATTTACCAGGTCTATTGGAAGCCACATTCCCTGCCCTGATAAAAAGAGAGGGAAAGCAAATAAAATGGCAATTGGAATTAGTATTTTCTTTAGCATGGGTTAAAGATAATATCTTAGCGAGATGAAAATGATTAAATACTTACTATCAGCCTCAATTATTGTTGCTATTATCTCTTGTCAGTCAAACTCGTTACAGATTAAAATTGACCTAAATAATTTTATTCCTGCTGAAGGACAAGGTATGGCCAAGGTTATCGTCAGAGACTCTTCTGAATGGATTGTAGCAGATTCAACAATGTTACAAGAGGGAAAGGGTAATCTTTCATTTTCACCTGATGGCCCTACTTCATTTTATCTGAGTATCGAAGGATTACCTCAAGCGATTGCTGGATTTGGTCATCATGGTAAATTAACTTTATCCGGGGATGCCTCGATATTACCTTTTAACGGAAAACTCAAAGGAACCAAAAGTCAAGATGATCTTAATTCATTCATGAAAAAACAAAGTGATTTTAGAGAATTCACAAATGGGCTTAATGAAACTTACAGTATAGCTTCCTCAGCAGGTGACACTGCCACTATTGACTCGCTGAGTTCTATTATGGATAAAAAATATGCTCGACTGCAAAAGGAAACTAAAACCTTTGCGCTAAATAATGATGTCTTAGGAGCATACATAACCAATAGATATCTATCTATGGAAGAAATTGGGTTTATTGACTCCGTATTAGCAAACCTAGGAGAATACTCCTCTCAAGACATTAACCTTCTTAAGAAACGCTCTGACGCACTCCACAGAGTAGCTTTAGGACAACCATTTACAGATTTAAATCAGCAAGACACCAGCGGCAACCCCATTTCTATATCATCAGTATGGGATAGTTCTGTAGTTTCAGATTACATACTCGTTGACTTTTGGGCATCTTGGTGCGGACCATGCCGAGCGCAGAACCCATCTTTAGTTAAGATGCATAGAAAATGGAGTAGTCGACTTGAAATTATTGGTGTCGCATTTGATCAAGACAGAAGCAGATGGATTCAAGCCATTGAGGAGGATGAGTTAAATTGGCCGCAAATGTCGGATTTGAAAGGTTGGGGGAACTCCGCAGCAGATATTTACTCGATCCGAGCAATTCCTCAAAATATTTTAATCGGACCAGAAGGTAAAATCGTTGCTAGAAACATAAAGCCATTAGAAATTGATGACTATTTAGCTGCACAAGAATAGCAATTCCAATTATTTCGATAATTGAGAATTAGACCTCTGTCGCTAATATCTTTTTTGTTTTCAGTTTGGTCCTATCAATTTTTTCAATCAGTTGACTCACCATTTTAGTTTTTATGGCAATAAATGAGTTGTTTTGTTGTAATTCAATTAGTCCCAAATCTTCAAAATCTAAGCCCCCCTGTTTAATACAGAATCCAGCTACATCACCCTTTGATATTTTATCGCGCCTACCCCCAGAAATCATTACAGTACTCCACTCAATTACTTTAGACTCGTTATTCATTTTTAATTCTGCTGTCTCCATATCCGGAATAAATTCTGGCAATTTGTCATCAGAATGATGTAATATGAATACCGTTCCATCATTATTCATTCTAGCTGTCCTTCCGTTTCTATGAACAAATTCATGTTCACGTGGAGGAAGGTGGTAGTGCATGATAAAATCTATTTTATGAATATCTAAACCGCGCGCTGCCAAGTCTGTTGCCACGATAAGCTTGTGCGAGCCATTTCTAAACTTTATTAATGCTAACTCACGATCATGTTGCTCTAAACCACCATAAAAACAACCATGACTAATTCCTTTTTCTAATAAAAAATCACTAACTCTGTTTATACTGTCCTTATAGTTGCAAAAAAGTATTCCTGATTTATCACTAAGTTTTACTAATGCATCAGCTAAAGATTCTAATTTGTCTTTATCCGGGGATAAAATCGACTTGATTTTCAATACCCCATCCCCTTTTTTTAAATTATTGACAATCTTAGGGGATTCTAGATTCACAAATCTTGGAATTTCAACCTGATTCGTAGCAGATGTAAGAATTCTTTTTTTCACATGATATAAAGAACTGCAAATAGTTTTGAGCTCGTCTTCAAAACCAATTTCTAATGATTTATCAAACTCATCAAGAACCATTGTTTTAACGCAGGTAAGGGAGAAAGTATTTCTATTTAAATGATCTGCTAATCTTCCTGGAGTACCTACAATTATCGATGGAACATGTTTTAGATTAATTCTATCCTGATTAAATGATTGTCCACCATAAACAGAATTACACTTTAATCCGGTACCCATCTCACGAATCACTTGTTCAATTTGAATTGCAAGCTCCCTTGACGGAACTACTATGATCAATTGGACTTCCTTATTTTCCGGGTCAATCTGAGCGATTATGGGCAATAAAAAAGCCAATGTTTTTCCAGTTCCAGTTGGAGATAGGAGGATTACATTCTCATTATTTAAAATTGCATCATTAGCTAAAACCTGCATTTCGTTTAATGAAGAAATACCAAGTTTATTTATAATATCTTTCTGAGTTTTCATCTATTTATTGAATTTATCTCTGTTGACTAACCCCTGCTCACGATGAACAATATGATTCACTTTTGTTTTTTTTTGATAACCAAATCCAGAAGAACAATAACTATCAGCAAAACGTAACAGGATTAAAAGTGCCAATAATTCAATCCAAGAAATATCATTGAAATCCTATGCAGCAACTCCAATTAAAAATTAAGTCAGCAAACCTCCATCTACCTGAAGTACTTGCCCAGAAACATATGATGACAAGTCGCTACCTAAATAGACGCATGCATTTGCAACATCTTCGGGTTTCCCTCCCCTTTTCAACGGAATTGCATCCCTCCAACTTTGAACGGTCTTTTCATCGAGCACAGATGTCATTTCAGTCTCGATAAATCCAGGAGCCACAGCATTACATCTAATGCCTCTTGATCCAAGCTCAAGGGCTACCGACTTGGTAAAGCCTATTATTCCTGCCTTCGAAGCAGCATAATTAGCTTGCCCTGCATTTCCTTTTAAACCAACAATTGAAGATATATTTATGATACTACCACTGCGTTGCTTTAACATTGATCTTTGAGCGTGCTTAGTTGTGTTAAAGACTGATTTTAAATTGGTATTTATTACAGAATCAAAATCTTCTTCACTCATGCGAAGCATTAAAGTATCCTTTGTAATCCCTGCATTATTGACAATAATATCTATTTGCCCGAAATGCGCAATAACATCATTAATAAGTTTCTCTGCCTGTTCAGAGCTTGAAGCGTCAGATTGAAAACCTTTTGCTTCTCCACCCAATAAAGAAAGCTCAGCTTCTAAAGATTTACCTCTTTCAACACTTGACAAAAATGTGAAAGCCACTTTCGCGCCCTCTTCAATAAACCTTTGAGCTATAGATCGTCCAATACCTTTTGAAGCTCCAGTTATAAGAGCAACTTTATTTTCAAGAAGTTTCATAATTATTAAATTTCTTGGGTAAAATTACGATGTTTTATTAAAGCCCCCTGCCCATAATCCTATATATGCACTTAAAAACCCTAAAAAACCACCAACGATTACATCATGTAACCAATGCATATTTAAGTATATGCGCGAAATAGCGACGGTTAAAGCAGTGCAAGCCATAAATAATGGAACTCTTAATTTAGGAAATACTAAACTGGACCAAAACGCAACCCATGCTACAGTAATACTGGTATGTCCTGAAGGGAAACTCTTTTTGTAGCTTGCAACTAGGCCTTCAATAGGCTCTAGATCGTGCAAAACAGCGATTGGACGTAATGCATCTGACATAAGAAACTTTCCTATTTGAGGTAGGACTCCCGCAAGAGATAATCCTAATAAAAGAGAATAAAACACCCTTATTTTATATCGCTTATCCTGTTTCCAGGGAAAAAATATTGCCATTAGCAATATTGCAGGAATTAATACATACTCCTCTCCTATCCTTGTTGCATATAAAAAGAAAACATCAAGAATTTCAACTCTTAAAGATTGAAGAGCAATATGAAACTCCTGACTCCCCTTTATCCCATAAATAAGAGACAAAATAGACCAGAAAATTAAAAAATAGTAAGTGAATCTCTTGTTCACGACCCAATAGTCCGGAGCAAGGTTTTAATTTGACTTTCCCATAAAAGTTTCATCTCTTCTTCCTCTTCTTCCTCAGCAAAATCAGTAACAACTAAGAGACCTGCACCAGTTAACTCGTCAAACTGAATTCTAAACTCGAAGCTAAATTTCTCCTTGCTGTCGTCATGATCCCATTTGAACTGGATGAATTGATTTTGCTTCTTTTTAACTAAGTGAGCAATTTCTTCGGAATCATTCCAGAAAAAAGTAAAAGTGTCTCCACGAGAATTAACATCATCACAGAACCATTCAGAAAGACCACTGGGAGTGCTTAAAAAGCTGTAAATCATTGCAGCCGAGCTACGAATGGGAAATTCAAGTGATATTTTAACGCGGTCTGACATAGTTTTTATTGACGAGCATTTAAAGAATAATTAATACTGCAATATAATAGCATAATCTGTATGGCAAAAACTAAATGCAAAAAGATTACACACATCTTTCAACATTATAAAATAAAGGTTGTCCCTAACAGGTTTCCACTCTATTTTTGCCCCTTTCATATGGCGAGGTAGCTCAGAAGGTTAGAGCGCAGGATTCATAACCCTGAGGTCGGGAGTTCAATTCTCCCTCTCGCTACAAGCCCTTCAGTTGATTCTGAGGGGCTTTTTTGTTCCTCTAATTCCCAGTAATACTAAACATCCAGCGCCCTTTGATGGGCTTGGATAATCAATAATTTACCTGTGTAACACTACTTTTTGATTTCCTTGTTAAACAGCATTAAGGTACAATTTGGACACCAATTGGGCACCAATTTGGACACCAATTGTTATCAAATATTAGGTGAAAACGGCAAAACCTTAGACTATTCTCTTATTATTAATACTGGGGGTTTATCCAATAACCAGTTTTCCCTTTGGGCAAGCCGTCAGAGAATACTATATAATCCCTGAAGAATTTAGAACTGATCGTAATCAGTGAGAGGTATTGTGAATTCATATTGATCATTCAATGTTGAATGAATATCAGACATTATAAGTCGTGATAATTGAGTCAATCGTTTTAATCGATAATTAAATAGACCCAATGATCTTTCATTATAGACAACCATGGTCTTGTCATCATATCTCTTAGTTAAATATTCATCATTTTTTATCCTTTCCATCACAAAAAATGCTTTATAACCAATTAGATGGATATTATTTGCCGCTAAACTTGATGCGAATTCGGAATCCCCAAAAGGAATAATACTAAACTTTGATATCGGATAATATCCCATTAATTCATACGTCGAACCCTTTGCCAATTTGATATGAAGACTATCCTTAGAATATCTCTTTTTAGGAAGTTTTCGATATACAGGTATCTCGTTCATATTATCTAATTTTTCCATTGACGCACATTGAAAATATGTAAACATTAGTCGATTCCATTGATCAACTGAAAACTCTTGAAAATCTATACGCGTCAAGTCTACTCCTCGATCCGTTACCCAGCCTTTTGAAGCATACATAAAAAGCAATTTCTTACCTAATTTGGATTCATATATAAATGGAAATATTGTTGTATTACTTATATCCGAAAATTTTTGCCCTGTAGCGCCCATGTATTTTAATCTAAAATGGGAATCAACGTTAGGTTGAGACAAATAATACTGAGTAGCCTCTTGTTCTAAAATTCCATGCAATTGATGAATTTTTAGTAGGCTTAAAACCACTCCACCTGCGAAAAATGCAGCATCTCCAATAGCCTCATTTCTTTTTTCTTTGGCGCTCTGAGCAAACGTTCCAAAAGAAATA
Source organism: uncultured Flavobacteriales bacterium (assembly GCA_938084135.1). Lineage (GTDB taxonomy): Bacteria > Bacteroidota > Bacteroidia > Flavobacteriales > Schleiferiaceae > TMED14. The sequence continues at coordinate 1,321 of CALKDS010000078.1, read as the reverse complement.
AGAATGATTAATGCGGTTGCTTTTATTTTTATAATCATAGGTTATTTATAAGAGATTTATTTCATGCAATGCTAAACAGTATTAAGGTACAATTTGGGCACCAATTATTCTCCAATACGCGCTAAAAAAGGCAAAAATGACGAAATCTATAATGTTTGGAACACCCCCCATTGTTAAGAACATCGATTTGGGTATAATATTACATATTAAATAAATGTATATTATCTTAACAGTCAGTGCTTTACAAAAAGTAAAATCGTTTACTAAATTGTTGAAAAATAAACCCCAAAACACTTGATTATTAAGTTCATATACTGTAATTTCGCGTAGCAACAAGTTGCAAAGCGAACGTTGTTCTGCGTTGCGTGCGGCGTGCAGCGCAAGCAAGCAAAGCCGCGTTGCTTACGTTCGCAGCGGTCGCTAGCCCGCTACACTCTTATAAGTTAGACATAGAATTGTCTACCCTACTAAAGGTATTGGATAATTTAATTTAAACACTTTTCCGCTTCGCTCTCCAATATTTTGACGGCTAAATAATTCTTTTAGAGCCGTCGAAGACTGAACCCATTAATTGTATCTATTTCTATCTGATTGTATTACTCCCGACAAGGCAACTCTTGGGGAGTTGCTATTCAACCTTTAAAGTGAAGTATTTCCGCCGACGGCTACTTAACAAAATTTGACAGCGTTAAGCGCTGTCAGTAATAACTCTCTTAATTATAAATTACATATCCACTGAGCCAAATAATCTTACGACCAATAATTCTTCTGTATCCGTATCCTGAATAAATACTTGACATCCATTTTTAGTATGGTACATGCCATTATTCCATTTAGCACCTTCTTCCTTGATGATTTCATCGGAATATGAATCCCATTGCTTAACGCTCATTTCATCAACGTAGAAACTGTCTGCTGCTAAAGGAAAGTCAAAGTTATCCTGCTGGATATATGTGACATGATTAGACGTGTTTAATGTAGCCTTATAGAAAACCCCATTAACTGTAGTTTCGTCTTTAAAATTGTCCTGGGCCGAAACGCAGATGCATGAGACAAAAGCGACGGCTAATATTAAGTATTTCATATAGTTAAAACGAAGAAACTGTTTATTTTATTGCTAAATAAAAGTGACGGCTCTAAGATTATAGCCAGCGTTTAAGCGCTGGCCCTACTTTTATTCTTTCTTTTAAGCCGTCGAAAACTGAACCTAGTTAGTGACTTTTATTTTTAATCAGATGTAAAAAAGTATTTCCAAATTTCAGGTAATATTGAATTATTTCCAATTGGTGCGTTATGATTAGATATTGCTAAAATATTTAAT
>CALKDS010000077.1 GCA_938084135.1 uncultured Flavobacteriales bacterium | reverse complement strand
CCCAATCTGTTCATTGAATCTACTGCTGATCTGAATCCAGAATAAAATTTTGTAGCCATTTTATTTTTAATACTCAATTTCCTCGATGGAAATTGATGAAACGGATTATCTGCATATGATGCAGTGTCAATAACAAGAGTATCTAATATTATATTGAAAGGCAGTGCTAATGCCCACAAACGTAAACTTTGACCTTTGGCAGGTTCTTTTAAATGACACGGATTATGTAGGGTATCTAAAGCATGTGAATTTTCTGTTTTAACACTAATCTCATTTATTAACAACGAGTCATAATTTTGACCCGAGACACTTAGGCCAAGTGTCAAAAAAAGCATGAGTAAATATATTTTTATTCCCATTCAATCGTTGCTGGAGGCTTACTACTGATATCATAAACTACTCTATTAACACCACGAACATTATTAATTATTTTATTCGAGATTTTAGATAAAAAACTAAAAGGCAGATGCACCCAGTCAGCTGTCATACCATCCGTTGATTCTACTGCTCTAAGTGCAACTACTTGCTCATAGGTACGCTCATCACCCATAACTCCTACGGATTTGACAGGAAGAAGTATCGCTCCGGCCTGCCAGACCTGATCATATAGACCTTCATCTTTTAATCCATCAATAAATATCGAGTCCACCTCTTGTAATATATGGACCCTTTCAGGAGTTATGGATCCTAATATTCGAATTGCTAAACCCGGCCCTGGAAATGGGTGCCTACCGAGTAATTCTTGAGACAAGCCTAATTCCTTACCCACTCGCCTCACCTCATCCTTAAAAAGTGCCCTTAGTGGTTCAACAACTTTTAATTTCATATACTCAGGCAAGCCACCAACATTATGATGTGATTTTATTGTTGCCGAAGGGCCATTGACACTTATTGATTCGATCACGTCCGGGTAAATCGTTCCCTGAGCCAAAAATTCCACTTCTGATATTAGCATTGATTCTTTATCGAAAACATCAATAAATGCTGCTCCAATAATTTTTCTTTTCTCCTCAGGCTCTTCAACACCCTCGAGTTTTGATAAAAAGTTTGAACAAGCATCTACACCTTTTACATTTAAACCAAGGCCTTTATATCTATCAAGAACACTATCAAATTCATTTTTCCTCAAGAGACCATTGTTGACGAATATGCAAAATAGCCTATCACCGATAGCCTGAGACAATATAACTGCCGCTACAGTGCTATCCACTCCGCCGCTCAAACCTAAAACAACTTTTCCTTCTCCGATAGTTTTCTTTAAGTGATCCATTGTACTCTTTACAAATGCTGCTGGAGTCCAACTTGGGGAACAATTTGCAATTGAATAAACGAAATTTTTAAGCAACAATACTCCATGCTCAGTATGATGAACTTCAGGATGGTATTGAATCCCATAAGTCTCTTGATTATTTAATTTGAACGACGCTATTTCAACATCAGGTGTAGAACATTCTATGCGAGCACCTTTTGGTAGTTTAACGATAGTATCTCCATGGCTCATCCAAACTGATGAATCCAATGGAATACCTTTTAAAAGTTTCGAGCTATTATATAAACCGTTAATTTTCGTTCTTCCATATTCACGATGTTGTGATGAAGCAACTTGACCACCTTTTATTTTTGCTATGTATTGAGCTCCATAACAAACTCCGAGAACTGGCATTGTGCCTAAAAAGATATCAATATCCGGCTTTGGAGCAACTACTTCTTGCGTGGAATAAGGAGAACCGCTAAGAATAACTGCATTGAAACGCTTCCAGTCTGATGGAATATTATTGTATGGATGAATCTCACAATAAACTTGTAATTCGCGAACTCTTCTCGCAATCAATTGAGTATACTGTGATCCAAAATCCAGTATTAAAATGGCGTCTTGCATAGACTACAAATATACCATCCTAGTCCGGTAGTATCCATAAAAAACCATTGCTTTCATTCTTTAAACACTCGCTATATTCCAAACAAGAATCAGAACCAAAATAATAAGCTAAATCTAGGATAGTCCAGACTCTTTCTTGTAAAATATTTTTAGGATGCTGTTCTTCCCGAAATACTTTAAACCTCTCAAAGTCAATACTCTCCTCTCTCAACGCATTTCTTCGAACCCTTTCATTCATGCGCTCTTCATCTTTTTTTATCCTTTGAAGCCATGATTCAACCGATCTTCCCATACTATTTTTATTGCCGTATAAATTCTTCATTAACGGCAGTATTTCTTCGTGAAGCGGAAAAACATTTACATCTGAAATTCCTAAAGAATTCAAAAGTGACGATCTAAATATCTTTTCCGAGGTCCAATAATCCACGCCTTTTTTAGAAATTTGACCCCATTTTCTCTCTACAGCCCTAGTCCACCATGCAAATGAAGTTCTAATTTTAATCCGGACCTCTGACTTCGTGTAGTCCCTTAAATAAGGAATGAGCTCAAGCCAGTATTCAATTTCACCTACCCCACCTAAATAAGCAATATTAGGAATTATATACTCTTGATAAATCGGTCGCAAAAGTGCATTGGGACTAACCCTCTCAGGGTTAGATTTAAATTCATCAACTAACTCTCGAGGCTCCCATGACTTTTTATTAGTTACATATTTCCCATTTTCAAAATCAATTCTGGAACGCTTTCCATCAATTAAATAAAACATCATAGATCTCTTAAATGGAACTGGGACCGCTCTTTTCGATTTCTCCCACAAAGAAGCATCTCTTGACTCATATAATGTTTGATTAATTATCTCATCTTCCCATAAGTCGCCAGCCATTTTTTTCAATCTAGAATCCGAGGCATCAATACAAATCACTTCTGGGTGGAAGTCATAAACAAGCCTTCTAGTCGCATCCGAAAGAGTTCCTTCCTTAGCATAGGCGCTGTGAAACTTATCTAATAAATCATTTATAGAAATATTTGTTCCAAGTTCCAATTTCATTCTTTGTAAAACTTCGGTAACAATAGCTGATGATATTGAGCCTACTGCTATACCTTTTATATTATCCTTTATTGAAAATTTTTTGTTTTTAAATTCCCAATGTCTAATCTCTTCAAAGTCATGATCCTCAGTAGCCATCCAAAAA
>CALKDS010000076.1 GCA_938084135.1 uncultured Flavobacteriales bacterium | reverse complement strand
TCATTGAATTCAAACCGTTGTACGGTAGTTTTCTCTCTGACATCGTATTCAACCATATTATCGATCAAATACATGATTCCAGCATGAAACCCTTCTGAGTAAACTTGACTCATATCTGTTTTACCACCAAAAGATACTCTGACCCCTTTATGTCCACTCATCACAGTGGTGCAGGAGCTTAATGTTAAAATTAAACATCCTATTAGTATTGATCCTTTCTTCATGTTATTCTAATTTTAATTATTCTGTTTTTTCGCTTATTTCTTCTCACGAAAGTACGATGCCGGAAGTTTCTACAAGTGTTTGATTTGAAAGAAAACGATATCCCTACCTTCGGGTTATGAAAAGATTATTTTTTTTAGCATTATTTTCTTCAATTTTCATTGTTAGCAGTTGTTCCCCGGGACTTTCAGATGAAGATGTCATTCTTCAGTATATCTCGGATAATAATCTGAATGCAGAGCCAACAGGAAGTGGATTGTATTATGTTATAAATACTGCGGGAAATGGAAATGTTCCAAATATTAATTCTATTGTAACAGTTGCTTATAAAGGAACATTAACCGACGGTACAATTTTCGACCAGTCTGATGCAAATGGATTAACGTTCCCTTTGACCAATGTTATTGAGGGTTGGCAGGAAGGAATTCCTTTATTTAGTGAAGGTGGATCTGGTATTTTACTTATCCCTTCTGCTTTGGGATATGGAAATCAAGCAATTGGGAATATTCCAAGAAATTCAGTGTTGATTTTTGAAGTTACTCTTGTTAATGTCAATTGAGTTATTAAGATTAGAGAATAGTCTGCCAAGAGCATATTATCGATAACAGGTGATATACTCATTACTGTGATTATAAATTGTAAATTCAGAGTAATAAAATATTCCAAGATGAAAAAATTTATTTACTTTTTTTTATTCAATTTTTTAATTTTTAGTTTATTCGCTCAAAATCCAAATTTAAAAGGAATTGCAATAGAATATCTTCAGTATCCGAAGATCTCGTTGGAGTCCAATGTCAAATCATATTGGTTAACAGTAGCAACTAATGGAGCAAGTGAATATCAGGTACCGATTGAATATGGCGGCCCCTTTTTTAAATCCTTAAAAGAGTCAGCTAAATCAACATTAGCAATGGCTATTACTGGATCTAAGCCCGAACAATTAGGCCTTCAAGTATTGGAATTAGATCGACTTGGATTTAAGAAATCTCTTTCTATGGGTGATGCTGATTTACAGTTGTATTTTTTAATAAACTCTATTTCAAGCAAGGGGCGTGTAAATACACTTAAAAACACTTCTTCCACGGCTGAAGCTCAACCCGAGATTTGGAACTACACTGTTGAGAGCACGATGAATTTCACTACACGGATAGAGGATAGCAAAAACAATCGAGTTTTCATTATAAATGAGAATCAAGCCACTTCGAAAGAATCCACATCAGAAAATTACAATAGCTATAAGGTGGCTGAAAAAGCCTTTAAAGATTTCAGGGGAGTGGTGTCGAAAAAACTCTCTGATGAAATGCTTCAAGCTAATTATTATGTATTTAGAAAAGGTCTAGTTAATGAATTAGGTTATATAAAAACTAAGTATAATATGGCCTTTATTCGAGGCAAAGGTGGAAAATTCGATTATTCAGATTTATCAAATGCTTTCGAGGATATGAAAAGCGTTAATATGATTCTTAAAGATGTTTTTAAGGATAAAGCTAAACGTTATGATAATTTAAACGATGCAATGAAAATAGAGTTAAATGGAAAATTAGATAATTGTATTAAGATTTGGGAAAATGCAATAAAAGAATATATTCCCAAAACGAAAAAAACTAGAATTGGCGACAAAATAATTGATCACTTATATTTAAATCTATCCGCTGCTTATTTTTTAAAAGATAACTGGAGTAAAGCATCAAAATTGCTAAAAGAAATAAGCGTTCGAAAATCCGAAATTAAAAAGGCCGAAGATTTTAAAAAATTGATCAATAGAACATCTCTAGCAAGAGATGGACAACAATAATATATTTATAAAAACTTCTATTTAGTGTCATTAAATCATTGTTTATTCATCTCACAGGAATAGATCTCTAGTTTGTCATAAGAAGACATAATTATTTTGATTTGGGGTTCTTACAATATTTAAATACAAAAGACTTAAATGAAAAAAATACTGATATCATTGTTTTTCATCCCTTTTATTGGTTTTGGCCAACAAAGTTCAAATTTTATGCATAATGGAATAAATAGAGAGTACATATACTATGCACCAGTAAATTTATCGGCAAATGCACCATTAGTCTTTGTTGCTCATGGCTATTCAGGTTCAGCTCAAGATATTTTGAATTATTCTGGTATGAATGCAATTGCAGATCAAAATAACTTTGCTGTTTGTTATCCGCAAGGCACAACGGATTTCTCAGGTTCTAATTTCTGGAATGTAGGTTACGAATTTCTTCCAAATTCTAATATTGATGATGTGGATTTTTTAGAATCATTAGCAGCCTACTTGCAAGTAACTCATCAACTTAGTTCGTCAAACACTTTTTTTACTGGAATGTCTAATGGAGGAGAGATGTGTTATCTATTAGCGTTTGACGGATCAAATATTTTTAAGGCATTTGCTCCAGTCGCTGGAACAGTTTTTCCAAATGGAATAATTAATAATCTCTTTTCATCAAGTGATTCTATCCCTTTCTTTATAACTCATGGAGATAATGATAATACTACACTTTATGGCGGTGATCCAAATGATCAATTTTGGGGGCCATATCTATCGGTTGATACATTAGTCGACTTTTGGGTGAACGTAAATTCTCTTACAGATATAGCTGTAGACACATTTCCTAATTTTAACAATAGTAATAAAATAACAATCAGTCATAAATACAGTTCAACTTTTTTAGATAATGAAGTTTGGCTATACACGCATCAAAGTGGCCATAATTGGGGGGACGATGGAGATATGGTTATTGAACAAGAAATATGGAATTTCTTTAACAAGATGTCCACAAACCCTTCATCTGTAATAACTGAACATTTGCAAGAGAAAACTATAATTAAAGTTGTAGATGCTCTAGGAAGGCAATCTCCAGAGGAAAAGAATATTCTTCTATTTTATATTTATGATGATGGTTCAGTCGAGAAAAGAGTAATCATGGAGTAAGTTAGGTTGACTCACAAAGTAAATTTCAGCGAGAAGTAGTAGTAAATTAATCCGATTATCTTGAAAGTTCATTAGAGGCAAAGAAGTGTCCGGTATGAAAGTATATTCAATATTATATTAGAGGAATGAGAAATCTTACAATTTTTTTCATTTTTTATTTTACCATCACCTCATTTAGCTCATGCAGAAAAATCCCTGAGACTTCGCCGTCATCCTCGAATTTAATGGTAACAGGAGAACCCATACTAATCCCAGGGCATTTTTGGGTCGCTCAGTTTGATTTTCCAGGATCAATGGATTATTTCCAAGCAAGATCGTATGCTCAAGCACTTGGGCCGCGTTGGGATTTGCCATCTAGAGGACAGGCCAAAATAATGATGGTTAACAAAGATTCACTGCTTGAAATGAATGAAGAAACCTATTGGATACGCTTATCGTCATGGACAGATCAATCATCAAATAATATGGGTGGTTCTGCAGATATAATGGATCTATCAAACAATGAGATACAAATGGCTCCCATCACCGCTAATCATTCGATTCGAGCTATATATCGATAATTATAAGTATTCTTTCGATCTTTAAACACTAGCTATATTGCAGTATGGATTTTAAAAAGCATTTCCTTTATGTCAAAAATCATGGTTACTTCGGCATTAATAGGCGATTAGACCACTTTAACGATAAGAATGGTAATCTATATACTGGTGTAATATATATACTCTCTTGCGTTTGGAATGGTAAAAAAAAAGAAGAGGATTTGATTGTCGAAGAATTGGAGAATGGTGATCTTACTGGAGATTTAGAATTTGCATTCATCGAGTTTACCTTTTCCCATGTAATAGATGCTTGTATTGATCGTAAGACAGAAGATGCCATGGATTTGGTATTTAAAGATGCAAAACAAGACAAAACATTCCCTTTTAAGAGATGGAATGAATATGAGGGCTTAGAAGAATTATTTGCTAAAGATGTAAGAGACTATGGTCAGTCATTAGCAAATCAATTTGATTTAAGGAATATTGAAGTAGAGATTATCGAAATGTTCCGGAAAAAATTTAAAAATCTTATTTAAAAAAGGATAGGTCTGTATTGATTTTAGATAATATCTTTTGGCTTGTAGATTTCTAGGTGTCCTCTTTTCTCCATTTTACTTTCAATTACCATTTTTCTTGCCAGAGTTGATACCAATAGGGGTTTTTGGGATTTTATAAGCCCAATTGTATTTAATCCTTCCAAAAATTTTATACCTGTTTTTTCTGATGACCTCATTAGTTCAGGCTGTCTGATCAACATTGGGGGTTGGAATATTTGAATTTTTTTGAATTTGAGTTTCTTAACGGATTCCTCTAGGTTGCCTTTAATTTTAGGATAGAAAAAAAAAGATTTTTCATTTGCTCCAGTCGATGAAACTAATGAGTAATTATTAACTCCGTTATCTGATGCCATCTTAGCAAATTCGTACTGATAGGTATAATCTACAAGATATTGTTGTTTTAAACCTCCTGCTTCTTTTCTAGTTGTTCCAAGTGCAGAAAATAAAACATCTCCATTAATTAAATCTTGATAGTTACTTAGTTTTGAAAAATCAACTTCGTAAACCATTAATTTATTGTGTTCAATATTAGGTTTTCTTCTGACGAATATTGAGACTTTACTATATGCATCATCATTTAATAAGAGGTTGATAATTTCTTTACCAGTAGCACCGGTAGCTCCTAAAACTAAGGCGTGTAGATTTCTCATAGATTTTTTTTGTAAAAATAATTCATCCTTTTTTGTAAATACGAATAAAAGCTCTTTTTATAAATTCGATAATATGACACAGGTGTTTTTGATTTAAAAGAATAGGATATGTTTATATTAGAGCATGGGGTTTAGACTATTATTGTTTTCACTGATCTTTCTCCTGCTTTCTTGCAGTAAGGAAACGGATGAGGATTTTAATAATGAAACCGATAACGGTACCCCAATCATTTATAATGAAAGGACGTTGTTCAAAAAGGATAGATGCACTTTTGAAGAAGCCGTTGAACAAATTTTAGAGATTGATACAATTGTCATAGAGGCTGATTTTAAGGAACAGGATATGCCTATCTTCGAATTATGAAAAAGTTGGACAAAACAAAAAAATAAGTAATGGAAAATATATCAATCATAGCTCAGCTTATAGTGGCAGTGTCGATAATTATTGTTTGGGTATTTAGATTTGATAACATTGTTTTAGAGTTTAAACAATATGGTCTATCAGATTTAGTTCGAAATATTGTTGGCGCTTCTAAAATATCATTATCAACCATTTTAGTTTTAGGAATTTATTATGAAGTCCCGTTAGTAGCAGCCTCTTTATTAATTGCATTTTTAATGGTCTGTGCTCAGGCATACCATATTAAGGTGAAAAACCCTTTAAAAAAATACGTTCCCTCGGCTATGCTTTTATTGTTGTCTTTGTTTATAGCAGCATACAACCATGGTCTAATCTAGGTAATGGAGATTAACTTTTTAATTCTCTTTTTTACAGGAATTTCTTTTATAATTTATGGTATAAATTCTTTTGTGTCTAAAAAGATGATCTCAGAATATGAGAGATGGGGATATAAAAATCAACGTATTATACTCGGTAGTTGTCAGTTATTAGGGGGGCTAGGATTATTTGTTGGATTAGCTATTCCTCCGTTACTTTCAGTTGCCTCTTTTTTGCTAATGTGCATGATGCTGACAGCTGTTTTTGTAAGGGTTAAATTGAAAGAAAAAATAGATAAAATGTTGCCCGCAATTCTCTACGTGGCTCTCAATTTGGTCCTATTCTATAATTCTACTGATTGGTTTTACTCTTAAAAACTAGAAAAAATCAAAATCGACCAGTATTATTTTTCAGCAAGAGGAGTTTAAAATATTTATAATAATATATCCTAGCTCATCACTACGGGACTTAAACGTTTCCGAATTTTAAACAGGGGGATTACTTGTGTGTTAATTCAAGTCGATTTCGCAGTTATTTTTTATAAATTCTTTTGCGCTGTAAGGCATAGGAAAACCCTCTAAACTGAGAGCTTTAGTTATATCATCACAACCGCTTTTTATGTTTAAAGACTTTTTTATTAAACCTCTTTGATAAAAAGCCATAGAAAAGACAGGGTTTAATTCTATGGCTTGATCAAAGTATTCAATAGCTTGAAGTGAATCAGGTTTAAATCTCATATGGTCAGAAACATTATGATACCCTCCACGCATGTCTTCGCTTCTTCCCGTCAGGAGGATGTTTGTCATGGCTAATTGATAAAAATCATTAGCATCTTTAGGATTTTTAATTGGGAGAGCATCATAAAGTAAATAAATGATATATTCCTGCATTTCTTCATGTTCATAATCCAATGCTTCGGATTCTCTCTGCCTTTGCTTGTTTTCTATTTTCTTCTTTGAGAATAATTCTTTCTTTTTTGCATTTGATTTTTTTATTTTTTTTAATAATGCAGAATCCGAATTTAGAGAGACCCATTTCGTTGATAATGGACTGTCTAAGCCATCAATGAATTCCGTATAAACCAACTCATCTTTTGAAATTGAAAATGAATAAGTATCTATTGTGGCATCTCCATAATCTCCTTGAAATCCTTTTTCTATCGTCAAACTATTTCCAGAATTTTCAATTATTACTTGATATCCACACATATGACATTCTAAGGAGTTACCGTATATGTTTTCAGTATCAGTATCATCTTTAATAAATAATCCTGATGGATTATATGTTTCTACTTCCACCCATTGTCCTTTTAAACCATCAACTTCAAAAAATTCTCCTGATCTATTTAAAATTCTCACAGATATTTCGTTGTCTAATTTATCCAATACTTTCCCGGATACCGAAGGAGTATCTAAAAGATTAACACCGTTCTCCGCATTAATAGTATAAACGGTTTTGAAAGTTTCAATATCATCTTTTATTAATATGTATCCTTGATCAATAAAGAGCTTAAGATTACCATCATTCTTTTTTAAAAAACCATCAAAAACAAAGCCTTTCTGTTTTTTGGTTAATTCATCCCATTGCTTGGACTTTATTTGGTTTATCGATTCAATGTCTCGGAACAAGAAAACCTCATCTCCATCTGTCCAAATAATATTATTGGCTTTGAGGAAAGACTCTTTTTTAGAAGAGGGAGTAGATTTTTCAGGTTGATAATTCAGCGTATTTCCTCTCCCTGAATAGCTCAGACTCAAGAATTCATTATCGTATTGAATTATATAATATTCTAAAGTATCATAATCATTGAATATCACAAGATATTCATCAAGCCTTTGATCTACATCAGATATCCTTTCTTCTGCTCTTATTTTGAAATCATAAATAAGGGTATTTTCATTTCCTAGCCCATTATAAAATATAATCCATTTTCCATTTTTAATTTCAATTCCAGAGAGAGGATCAACTGTGCTTATCCATCGTCCTTCCTTGAATTCTGTTGTTTCTAGAAAAGGTTTTTCAGAAAAATATTTATACCCAAAATAAACGATAGGAATAAACATTAACAGCAGAATTCGTTTTTTCATGAATACAATGTAAGAATTATTAAAACTCCAATTATATATTCTACTCAAGTTAAGCAACCTTGTTATTAGAGAAATCAATTACTTAACTCAGAAGTCTCTATTTTGAGATAAGAGAATATATCTATCTTAGGAAGATGAAGAAAATTAACTCTGGTTTTTCGTTTACTTACAGTTGTATTTTTGGAGCAATATCGGCATTTGCTGGATTTATTTTTAGTGGGGAAAGTGAAGGAGGCTGGGAATATTTATATGTATACACGGGATTAGGTGGTTTTATTGGTGGCTATCTTGTCTCAAGCTGGCTCATAGTAAAACCTAATAATTATAGTAACTCAAGATTAATAATGAGTGGTTTTATAATTGGATTTGTAAGTAATTACATTTGCGCGTTAATCGCTGGTGGTTTTCATGGCGTTATTGAAAATGAAACTGTTGTGAAATTTTTTGAAAGTTTTATAGAGGAGATGATTTTGGCTCCAGCAGGTTTTGCGTTTCTAAATCTTTTCTTTTTTGGGTGGTTGATAATTCCCCTTGCCGTCGGTACTCTTTTACTCACAAAGAAAATATTACGGTCTAAAAGCCTTTAATCCTAAATTTATGGAATGAAAAAATTAATATTTCTATTTGCATTGATTATAGGTTTTGTAACAGATGCTCAATCTTGGGTGACGAAAGCAGATGTGCCTGCGGGCAGACATCATCCGATTTCATTTTCATTGAACGGAAAAGGTTATGCGGTAACGGGAACCGATTCTATTGGTCAATCAACTGATGATGTGTACGAGTATGACCCTATTAGTGATACGTGGAATGTTTTATCCGATTTTCCCGGTTTAGCCAGGAGTTATGGAATTGGAACAGTAGCAAATGGCATAGCATACTTAGGCTTTGGAGCAACAGACACCACGTATTTAAAAGATTTTTGGAGCTTTGACCCAACAAATGGAACTTATACTCAACTTGCTAATTGCGGTTGCTCTAGCAGAAAACATCCGGCGATGATTTCTATAGGAAATCGTATCTATGTAGGGCTTGGAAGCGATGTAACTGGTGATAAAAATGATTGGTGGTTGTACCGTATTGATGATAATACATGGACACAATTGGCCAACTTACCTGGTCTCGGCCGTCACCACCCCTTCATGTTTAATGCAGGAGGTGAATTATTTGCTGGCTTGGGTCATAGCGGTCCAACAATTTTCAAAGACTGGTATAAGTTAGATACGATCTCTAATACATGGACGATGATGAATCAATTTCCTGGAGAAGGAAGAGTTGCGGGCACTCAGTTTAATATGCATGGCTACGGCTTCATACTAAGTGGTGATGGCGATGACCATAGTTTTATGAATACTGGAGAGATGTGGCGCTACAACCCAGCAACAGATACTTGGCTTGAATTTCAACCTCATCCGGGGAATAGCAGATGGGCCCCAGGGAGCTTTGTGATTAATAATGAGATCTTTTTCTTTGGAGGCGTAAATAGTTCGAGTAATTATCCAAACGATTTATTAAGCTTCGATATTTCCGCTGCAACGGTAGGTTTTAAAGAAAACGTAATAGGAGATACCTATGTTTATCCGAACCCAGCTAAAAACATTATCTCTTGGGAATTTGACACCTCTATAACTGAGGTTATTTTGATTAATACTCTAGGGCAAGTTATTGCCTCTAGTAATTTGGAGATAGAACACATGAACGTAGGTCATCTCAATCAAGGGGTGTACTTCGTTCAGTTTTTATCTAAAAATGAAATAATCAAAACTTTAAAAGTGATAATAGAGCGTTAAGCTTTGGTTTCGTATCTAGATTCAGAAAAATCAAACCAAAAGTCGATTCGCTAAGAGTTAATTGCCCTATTTCAGGGCCTTGGAAGTAGAAGGGTCAAATGTTGTAGATATGCCTACCTTAGAAAGGCACCTATTATTAAAAATGATTATAAAAAAAATAGTTCCATATTATATCAAGGTTAGACTTCACTTGATAAAAAGATTGATACTGGATATCGTTAAAGGCTATTATTTCAATTATGCGGAAAGGAAGAATTCAAGAAATGAGTTTTTAAATTCTTTCGAGTTAAAACAGAAACTAAACCCCAATGAAGCGAAAAACAAAAACCTTTTAAGAGCAATAAAAAGTATTGAGCAGGTTCAGATAAATACGAATGAAATATTTTCTTTTTGGAGAATTGTAGGCAACCCATCAAAAAAGAATGGATTTGTAGAGAGTCGTTCTTTGGTCAATGGTAAAATTGAAAACTCTATTGGAGGTGGGTTATGTCAATTATCGGGTCTTTTATATCATATAAGTTTATTAGCAAATCTTGAAATCGTCGAGAGGCACAATCATTCTATTGATATTTATACCGAAGAAACTCGCTTTGCCTCTTTAGGTTCTGATGCGACTGTAGCCTATGGTTACAAAGATTTAAAAATTCGAAATAATCTCAATAGTCCAATAAAATTTAACTTTTCTATTGAGGGTCACAATATTAAAATAATAATGTTGCATTCTAGTTTAATTGGGCGCAACGTTGTTGAGTTTAAAAAAAACATTACTTACGATGATACAATTGAAATCATTACGATAATTAATAATCAAATATTTAACAAATCAACATATAAAAAACACTCACCTAACATGTCATTATTTTCAATAATGATGTTATAGTTTTTTCTTTACGAAAGCTAATAAGTCTCTATTCATAATCTTCACTTAAAATGATACACACATATAATATATCCGGAATGACTTGTGGAGGGTGTAAATTATCCGTAGAAAAATATTTAGAAAAGGTAAATTATGTAACCAATGTTGATGTTGACCTTGAAAAAGCCGAAGCTCAAGTGACAATGAATCAACACATTCAAACAGAAACTCTAAAAAACGCGTTGCCAGAAAAATATCATTTATCAGAAAGGCATGAACAAAATGTTTTTTCAACTAAAACAATAGTTTCTGAAAGAGATGAAGAAAAAAATAAAATAGAACAACTCAAACCACTTTTGCTCATTTTCTTTTACATAGCAACTGCAAGTATGTTATTACATTATAAAAATTGGACCTGGAATGGCTTCATGCTTGATTTTATGGGCTTATTCTATATCGTATTTAGTTTTTTTAAAATGCTCGATTTACGAGGTTTTTCAGAGTCTTTCAGAATTTATGATCCATTGGCAAACCAAGTTCCTACTTACGGTAAAGTTTACCCATTTATCGAAACTGCTTTAGGGATAATGTTTTTAATGCGTTATCAGATCAAAATAGCTTTAATCATTACAATTGTTGTATTAGGCTTAACAACTATTGGAGTAATTAAAACACTTTTAGATAAAAAATCAATACGATGTGCCTGTTTAGGTACTGCACTAAAACTACCTATGACAGAAGCCACATTTATAGAAAATGCCATTATGATTACTATGGCAGTTTTGATGCTGGTAAACTGAATAACCAGACAAATGGTCTTGTTTTGAAAATTTAACTAAAAAGCCCCTCAGAGAGATATTTGAGCCCCGAATCACAAGTTATTGCAGCAAATAGAAGACTGGCCAAGAGAGCAAGAAGACTCGTGCAAAAGTTAACGAAATTATTTCCAATCCATTTGAATCCCTTCACTTGTTTTAATGGTATGCCGTTCCATAATCTCTTTTCTGTCAAACTCGGTGCCTGATCATCCGATTCGGGTAGTTGATATTTAGCTTGGAGTAAGCCTAGAATTGAGTCTATTACAGATCCAAAGACCCCAATTACGATTATTGCCCAAAACCAATTCCCAAAAGCCAAGAAGAAAAGACCCATTGATGCGATGAACACAGAACCGCCGATGGCTCCTATGAAGCCGGACAAGGTCACGCCCCCAGAAAGTCCCTTTTTAAGAGGCGATAGATTCAAAATATGCCTCGGAGTGCCTCCGAATCGCATACCCCATTCAGTCGACCAAGTATCCGATGCCGCCGATGCTACAGAACCCAAAAACCCTATTATCGCCCAATCCATGTTATGGCCGAAAATTCCAAAGAGTAATGCAACAAGTGGAGCTCCGCCATTGGCAATAACCTGAAGGGGGTCACGGGGCCAGGTTTTCTCAAGGACCTGCTCATTAGTCTGTAGTAAGCGACTCAAAACGGAGCCACTAATAAAAAAGGCGAGAATAGGCACAACAAAGATCCAGCCGCCCAGGCTGTAAAGTAAAACTCCTAAGGAAATTGCCGTAATAGTTCCCGACCGAGAGAGGCTTTTAGAACGAAAACTAAGAAGGCCGAATAGAGCGACAAATGGAAGTATTTCAAGAAAACGACTCGCCACTTCAATTTGGCTCAGCGGTCCAAATAGAAATGGGAAAAGCACTCCGAAAATTAGAGGAACACTTAGGTTGTCAGTTCCATTTGCGGAGCTATTTTCAATTAGGGTTAACCAGAGAACAAAACCAAAAAGAACCAACATTGCCATGGGGTAATTCAACCAATTCAACTGATGAAGCGTACCAAACAATAGAATAGAACTGATTATGAAAAAGGCGCTGCTGCCCGCCCATGACTTGTCTTCATTCCCCATTTTCAATGCAGGGATAGGAAAGCTTCGACCGACGAGAGCGGCCATTGCATCGGCCAAACCCATGACCGCCATTGCTAAAACTACGGTTACAGGAGATTTATGTCCCCAGAAAATGAGTAGCAGAAAGTAACTGAGGCCAAAATAGAAGATTCCCCAACTCGGCCGGTTATGAATATGATCAATGGAAAACCACTTCTTCGATACACTGTATAGAAGTAATATAACGATTCCTCCCACAGCTCCAATGAACCAATTGTTTATTGGAATCAATTTAATGGCTAGGGCGCAACAAAGGGCAACGGTTACATGAACTCCTTTTCGTGCATTAAATAGAGAAATCCAGCCCTTTCGGGCCGATATTTCGCCAAAGGCAGTTAGAGTTGTTGCGGCAGCTATAAGCACACCAAACCAATGGGATTCCATTATATTTCCGAAGGTAGTGAATCGTTTCTACAAGCCATATCTTCACAGCATGGCTGCGAAAGGATTTGAATTCGAAGATCAACCCTGGTTCCCATCTCAGTGGCGCCGATGGCAAATGGATTATATCCGTTTTTGCATTCGTCTGATGAATCCATACAAAGACCTTAAAGGGGCTAGGTTTGAAAGTTCCAAACAAGATTGGCTTGATTTAGCAAGCGGAACCGGTGGTCCTGCGCGAATGCTGAAAAAGTCTTGGGAGGAGAATTCAAGTACTGAATTGATCCTGACTTTTTCTGACCGTTACCCTTCGGACAAAAATATTTTGGATATCGATGTTTTGTTAGATGAGTTGCCTCCGTCAGATGGCTATACCATGTTCAATGCGTTTCATCATTTTAATACTCAGGAGCAGGAACAAATTTTGTTTAAAGTATCGAAGGGAAATTGGGCGCTAGTGGCAGAACCATTGACTCCTTCTTTATTTACATTTATAGGAATATTTTTCCTAACCGGGCCTTTGCACTTTCTGCTTGCTCCGTTTGTTTCACCCTTTTCATGGGCACGTCTTTTTTGGACTTATTTAGTACCCGTTATTCCGATTGTTACCTGTTGGGACGGACTCGTATCGGTTCTTCGCGCGCCTTCTTCGGACCATCTTCGGCAACTAGCTAAAAAAGTAAGTAATTCTTCTTTTGAGTGGAGCGTTGAAATGGTACCTTTCTCTTTTGGCCGAGTAAGTGCTTTAGTCGGCAGCAAAAAAAAACGTGAATGAAAATATTTTCAATAGCCTGGCGATTCAGTCGGCCCCATACCATAATCGGATCTCTGCTCAGTACGGGGGCTTTATACTTTATGTCGGCGTTCCCGCAGGCCGAGGTAAAAAACCAAAGTGCTCTTTTTCTTTTGACGCTTATTTCGGCTCTCGGGTGTAATTTATATATAGTTGGCCTTAACCAAATAGCTGATATTCAATTAGATAAGCTAAATAAGCCCCATTTACCCTTGGCGTCTGGTGAAATGAACAGAAGTACTGCGCGCATTATAATCACGGTTAGTGCTCTTTTTTCCGTTATTTCGGCCTACTCGGCCGGATGGCTTATGTTGGCTCTAGTTTTAATTGTCGGCGCTTTGGGAACTGCCTACTCAGTCCCTCCACTAAAATTTAAAAAGCACCATTTTGGCGCCGCATTCAGTATAACCTTGGTTCGTGGAGTCTTGGTTAATATTCTTATGTTTTTGCACTTTCAATGGGAAATTTCGGAGACGCTTGAATTCCCTCTATATATGTGGCCACTGGTCTTGTTTATGGTCCTTTTCAGTGTTGGAATTGCCTGGTTAAAGGACATACCCGACATCAAAGGAGACCGCAATCATGGAATAAAAACGTTAGCTGTTAACCGGGGTTCTCGCTGGGTTTTTCGCGTAGCTATTTCTTTGGTGTCCCTTTCTTATTTAACGCTCGTTCTTTGGGGCATTGTTGGACTGCCAGGTTACAATACAGTATTCTTGTCTTCTTTTCATTTCGCAGTGTGGGTATTGTTTTTATTGGGCTCCTCAAAAGCTAATCCCTTCATTAAGAAGGATGTAAAAGTATTTTACCGATTCTATTGGGTCTTGTTTTTTGTTGAGTACCTTTTTTACCCACTGGGGCTTGTGCTTTAGTACGGATTGTTAGAAAATTTTAATTTGTAATAGTTATCAAAGAGGCTTAGAGGTTAAGTAGTTGGATGCTGACGATATGTTTATCTTGGCAGGATGAAAAAACTCTTTTTACTATTCTCACTATTGCTTTTGAGTGTTCATTTAACGTCTTGTAATCAAGGCGATAGAGTAGAGGATAGTCCATTTTATTTAGCGGAAAACGGAATCACTATAAAGGCAAAGGGTTCTGTTCTTGTTGGGACTCAGGCTATGCTCAACGGGATAACTTATACTTTGGTTAATGATAGTTTAATACGAGAGATTAGCGGTCAGGGATGGAATGATAATTCTTTTATCAATGACTCCTGTCAAATAGTTACATCATTAGTGACGGATATGTTTCGTTTGTTTTATTCCGTTGGTTCATTCAATCAAGACATTGGTAGTTGGGATGTGAGCAATGTGACCAATATGTCTTGGATGTTTAAAGGTGCAAGTTCATTTAATCAGGATATTGGCAGTTGGGATGTGAGCAATGTGACTAATATGGATATTATGTTCTCTGAGGCAATTTCATTCAATCAAGATATTGGGAATTGGGATGTGAGTAATGTGACGAATATGGTGAGTATGTTCTATGCGGCTAGTTCGTTCAATCAGGACATCGGTAGTTGGAATGTAAGCAGTGTGGCTGATATGAGTTCTATGTTTAGAAAGGCTTCTGCTTTTAATCAAGATATTGGTAGTTGGAATGTAAGCAGTGTGACTAATATGAATTTTATGTTCGATGAAGCAAGTTCATTCAATCAAGACATTGGTGGTTGGGACGTTAGTAATGTGATGGAAATGGGTCGTATGTTTTTTAACGCTCAACCCTTCAATCAAGACATTGGTGGATGGGATGTCAGCAACGTGACTAACATGAATTCTATGTTTAAAAACGCTTCTGCTTTTAATCAAGATATTGGTAGTTGGGACGTTAGTAATGTGATGGGAATGGGGTTTATTTTCGATGGAGCAAGCTCATTTAGTCAAGATCTAAGTGGTTGGGATATCAGTAACGTCAATAGTTGGTTTGATCATCCTTCCGCGAATTCGTCGCAGGAGATGAAAAATATTTTCCCAAAAATATTCATTGATTTCCAAGAGATTGCGTACACAGTTCATACGACATACTTAGCCTCTGATGGGTATAAAAGTCTCATTTCTTCAGACCATTTTATTCCTGAGGGATTTGATAGTCTTTTTATTAAAAGAGAGAGCGGATTAAGAGATTATATTTTAGATAATTATGACACGCTTTCTGAAAAAAAACTGGCTCAAGAAAACTATGACTTTAAAAGTGAGGATTCAAACAGTCAATATAATTCCTGGACTCAATATTTTGAGGGTGATATATCCCAGACATTTACAATAAGTTCAATTTTTTTCGACTACGGTGAAGACGAAAACGGTGATCCAAATTATGAGGATAGAGGTCAATCTGAAGATGTTTTTCAATTTCCGAAAATCCCAACCGAAATGGCAAAGTTACTTGTGGCAAGATTTTTTCCTGTGGATAGCAAACCTATTAGTTACGAAAGTTTTAAGAACGCTTGGTATGAAACTAAAACGAGTAAAGAGGTAATCACTAGTTATCAGTATCCTAATTATGCTGATAAACCATATGAACAACGATATCAAATAATTCAGGGTGAATTAAATACGATAATCAAAATTATCGATTCCTACGCCATACCAATGTGACAGCGTATTAATTTACCAATAAGCTCTCTGAGGAAACCTCAGGAAGTAATGCGACATAGTTCTCTCCAAGTATCCTTGACTTATCTCAGAGGCATAGAGGTTAGGCAGTTGCATGTTGATTAATATGCTTAACTTAGAAAGATGATGAAGACTAGCCCTGTTTTCTCTTTTATTTACAAGATTTATCACGACGTCCGGGTAGTATGAGTAATTCAGAATAATGGACTATCAGGAAAACACAGAAAACAGAGTTAAAGAAAGAGAAAGTAGAAGTTGTATTGATATCAATACTAATCTGGAACATTTTGCTATTATTTCATATAAAATTCCTATTGAAAGAATTCAGCATTTAATACCTAAACCTTTTAAACTTTGGACTTACGTAGAAAATGAAAAAGAATACGCTTTAATCAGTGCAGTTCCTTTTAAAGATAAAGACTTTTCATTTTATCGTATTTCTAGATTTCCAAGTTTTAATTTTTTTCAAACAAATTTTAGGGCTTATATAATTGATGAACGGGACAATAGCTATTCTGCCTGGTTTTTTGGCACAACATTAGGATCAATGACTGTGATTATTCCAAAAAAAATATGGAATATGCCGTGGGAATATGCAAAATATAAATGCAGTTTTAAGCAAAATAAAGATCATTATATTGAATATAAAATGGATTTCAAATCAAAATTCGGAGATGGAAATATTGATATTGAAAGTACCGGAAATAGAGTAAAATTATTAAGTGGTTTTAAAAATATGGCGGAACAAGTCCATATTTTAACCCATCCAATTATTGGATATTATGATCTAAAAAATGGAGAGATAGGGACTTATGAAATTTGGC
>CALKDS010000075.1 GCA_938084135.1 uncultured Flavobacteriales bacterium | reverse complement strand
AAATCAAAAAAAATATCCGCATCAGCGTGAAAAATATTAACTTTTCTATTGAATGATTTGAGGCGTTTATTCATTTCACTTATGGAATTATAAATGAAATGCTGATGCCTAGAACTATAATCGGGATAGTTAATCTGTTTGGGCTCAAATAAATAAATAACTATGTAGTCGTCACCTAGTTTTTCTGCACTGTAAAGACCCTCATGATCACTAATTCGCAGATCTCTTTTCAACCAAACTACATTTATACTTTTCTTTATTTTCGACATTTTCAATTATAATAAGCGCAAAAACCAAGAAAAGTTTAATCTTATCGCCAAGAAACCAAATTTCTTAAGTTGGGTTTTTTATTAGACCTTAAAGTCCTTAGTTTCAGCTTCTTTAAAAATTACTTTCAAATCTTGAATTATGAAAAAAATTGAACCCATTAACATAATGAATAAGTTTTCGTTGTTCAATGATCAATGGACTCCTAAAATTATCGGTGAACTTAATAATCAGCAAGTAAAGATCTGTAAACTTAAAGATCATTTTGTTTGGCATAGTCATGAAAATGAGGATGAACTTTTTATGGTATTTAAAGGGACACTTTTAATTGATTTTAGAGATGGAAGAACAGTCGAGATAAAAGAAGGGGAAATTTTAATTATTCCAAAAGGGATAGAGCATAGGCCACATACTAATGGAGAAATCGTATTTAACCTATTATTTGAACCAAAGACAACATCACATACTGGTAATGTTCAAACTAAAATGTCAGTCAAACAATTAGAGTGGATTTAAAAAATAAAACCCACTCAAAAGGGGTGGGTTTTTATTTTGGTGGGCAATACAGGATTCGAACCTGTGACCCCCGCCCTGTCAAGGCGATGCTCTAAACCAACTGAGCTAATTGCCCGAGGAATGCAAATGTACATTTAAACGCAGACATGATACAACATGTAGTTTAGGGTTTAAATATGCGTTTAAAAATCTAATCCTTTAAAAGGATTCATCTTGTACTTGCTCAATTTTCCTTGCCCTACGATATATATTTTCCCGAATATTAAACCAGAACAAATTATAATCTGCCCTATGGTAATCCTCCCAAATAAAGAACCACCCGACAGGGCCTTTAAGTTTTTGAATTCTTAATAATCCATCATCAATTTTAGAGCTTAGACCTTTACGTAAAATCCTCTTGCCATTTGGGTACATCGCCCCTTTATGAAATCTACGCTTTGCAGCAGAGACATTTGAGCTCCAGGTCAGAGGGTTTACGACACCAATATGATCACCATATGGTTTACGCTTAAAATCTTTACCACAACTCCTCCAAGACATCCAGCAATTTATATCCTCAGGATCATCACAAATTGGCAAATCACCCATCTCTTGAATTCCAACCCAACCTCCAACAAGAAAAGCTGCAAGCATTCTTTTTCTAAGCTCACGATTTACCATTAAGTACTCCTTAATCAACCGCTTTAAATGTCCAGTGCCTTGACTATGGCCCGCAACGATAAATGGCCCTTCTGGATTCTCTTTCAAGAAAACCTTAAAAGCACGAAACACGTCATTGTAAGCCGTATCATATGCAGTTTTCGCATTTTTTTGCTCAGCAGCAGATGTTTGGACATACCCTTCATACATCATCTGGCGATAATGAGGCGCCCATATAGGACCTAAATCATTGAATACAGCCGCCTGAAACGCTAAAGGAAGTCTATTATCATTTCGGTATGATGCATCAAATATGTCAGCGTTCCATGTTTTTCCTTCAAAATAAATAGTGGGGTAAACAAAAAATGTTGGAATCAAGCCCTGCAGATCACCGTAAGACTCTCTGTTTTTCTTATCAATTCGCTCACTACTTTTATATATGATGTCGCTAGGATCTTCGATTTTAGGGTGTGAAGCCCAGGAAGAAATTTTTGAATAGTCAGGAGAAGAAGGCATGGGCTCAAGTTCTATTTTACTTTGCCCCAGCAAAAAATAATGCGAAACAAAAACCAGGAAAAATATAAGATTCTTAGTCATCACAATGAGATAGTTTTATGAAGCCACTTCAATTTTCCACGTGGACTTTACGTGACCAATGTGATGCTCGCCATGCCACGCAAAATATTGTAGGACCTCTGATAATGGAACTCCTCGATTAAGCTCGGGATGGAAATACATCTTTTCGAAATCTTTTCTATCCAAAGAATCCCAAAATCGATTCCAGCGATAATGAACGCCATGTAAAATATCCATCGAAGCCCCAATATTAACATCCGCCGCATCCTCTAATAAAGCCCATACCTTTTCATTATACGGTTTTACATGAGGAAGATTCTCAGTATATGCCATTTTACATCTTGAGTATGAATTTAGATGACTATCGGCCAAATGATGAATCACTTGATTACGAGTCCAACCCTCAGGTCTGTAGGGTGATTGAAGAAGTTCATCTTTAGTATTATCAATTGCCACCTGTAATTTATTTGGCATGTCTGAGAGCGAAATTAGACATGAATCAATATCTGAGTCAGAAATTTCTGATTTTAGATAAAATCTACCAATAGGAAATCTTAGTTTTTCTAAATCCATAGATAATTGAATATTTATCAAAGCTAATTACTTTAAATACAGCATCGGGTTTTTCATAAAAAAACCCCGCCATTATATGACAGGGTTTTTGTGGGCCCGGAGGGATTTGAACCCCCGACCAAGGGATTATGAGTCCCCTGCTCTAACCACTGAGCTACGGGCCCTAAAATCTTAAACAGATTTAAGGATTGCAAAAGTAAGATATAGAAGTCAACTAGACTAGCTCTGTGTAATCAAAAGATTAATTCAAATCCACCATAAAGAAGAAATAACCATAACAGGCCTTTTAAAAGAAAAAATGTAAATAAAGCGATGGCTACAGGTTTCCCGGATTTTTTAATAAGTCCAGACCATCCCTCTTTTTTCAATATTGCTCGGTAAACTTTTAATCGCTTCATGCGTTGACAAAAGTATAATCTTTAGGATCAAAGGAATACCCTAAAAGGAAAAAATTTTCTAAAAAAATAAAATGTCCTAAAATTTTATTATGTCCGATATAGCTTAAATTTGAAGACTTTTAAAGAAAAAAGACAATGCCAGAATTAAGAGAAAATACCCCAATAAGATTTACTGAAATTTTTGATGGAATTGATCTTTTAGTAATTGAAAAACGGGCATCTTCTGCTCCAATAAAAATTGAGCTGAAAGCAAACGATATTTTTCTTCTCTTTGGAATGGATGGTGAGATCACTTTTCAGTTTGGACCTATGTATATGAGGCCTTTACCTGATGGCCAAAGTTTTTTCATCTACAATCCCAATAGCACATTAATTACCCAAGCAAGCTTTCCCAAAGAGCATCGCTTGACATGCATTAAAATTTCACTGAGTCGAATGCACTCCCTTTTTATTCGAGACGAACCGGATAATATTGAACTACCATTCTTGGGCGGCGCGCCGTTAAATCGACCTATTTATGATCAGAAATCTATCGATTCAAATATGCGGATCTTGCTTGAACAACTTTTTCATAATCGCCTCAGTCCTAACGCTCAAAGAGTTTCGCATCTCGGGCAAATCATGGAAATACTGGGGCTTTATTTTCATAGTTCAGAACCCAATTTAGTTGCCTGTCCATTTCTAAAAGATGAAGACACGGTTCAAAAAATTCATCAGGCAAAATCAATAATGATGAATGAATGGAAAAATCCACCTACAATAAAGCAGCTATCAGAACAGACTGGATTAAACCAATACAGACTTAAAGCTGGATTTAAAGAAGTTTACGGAACGACAGTTTATGGTTATGCCATGGATACAAGACTTAATCATGCAAGACGGATGCTAAATCAAGGCGTTCAATCGGTAAATGATGTTGCTTTTAATATTGGGTATACCAATCCGAGCCATTTTATTGCAGCTTTCAAAAAAAAGTATGGAACAACACCAAGAAAGTACCGTATCTCACAATAATTATTCTATTACTCTATCTTCATTACTATGAAAAATCGACAAATACTCTTTTCTTTTCTCTTCCTAATTCCATATTTGATTTCAGCCCAAATAGAAAATAAAGTACTCGAAGGGATGTCGTTTCGAAATATTGGTCCAGCAGGAATGTCTGGAAGAATTACTTCAATTGACGTAGACCCTGGCAACCCTGATATAATATATGCTGGAAGTGCCTCGGGGGGGGTGTGGCGCAGCACCAATGCAGGGCAAAGCTGGAATTCTATCTGGGATGATCAACCTACAGCAGGAATTGGAGTGGTCAAGTTAGACCCTAACAATTCTGATGTTATATGGGTGGGGACGGGAGAAGGAAACCCCAGGAACTCGCAATCCAGCGGTGCTGGATTATTCAAAAGTATTGACGGAGGAAAAAGTTTTGATTTGGTAGGTCTAGAGAAAACCAAGCATATCCATAAAATAGTAATTGACCCAAGGAACTCTGATGTTGTCTATATCGCTGCATTTGGTGTTGCCTGGGGAGACACTAAAGAACGAGGGGTTTATAAGACGATTGACGCAGGCAAGACATGGAAAAAAATCCTTTATAATAATGACCGAACTGGAGCTGCCGATTTAGTAATTGATCCAGCAAATCCCAATAAATTGTTCTGTGCGATGTGGGAATACCGAAGATGGCCTTGGTATTTTAAAAGTGGAGGAGAAGGATCAGGACTGTATATGACTTTAGATGCAGGAGAGAGCTGGAAAAAAATAACGGATAAGGATGGTTTGCCCGAAGGGGAATTAGGACGTATCGGTATCGCCGTTGCTCAAAGCAATTCAAAAACAGTTTATGCCTTGGTGGAAAACAAGAAAAAAAACGGCTTGTACAAAAGCACCGATGGTGGGTTCAAATGGAAGATTGTGAGTGAAGATGAAAACATCGGAAACCGACCATTCTACTATTCTGATCTGCATGTAGATCCATTTAATGAAAATACCATCTACTCATTGTGGAGCATTATGACTCGAAGTGATGATGGTGGTAAATCATGGCGTGTAATAGCCCCTTATTATAAAGTACATCCAGATCATCAAGCCCTTTGGATGGACCCCAAGCGTCCCGGACACATGATTGAAGGAAATGATGGCGGTATGAATATAACCTGGGACGGTGGATCTTCATGGCGTTTCATAGAAAACCTTCCCGTAGCCCAATTTTATCATATCAACGTAGATAATCAAAAACCTTACAATGTATATGGTGGAATGCAAGACAATGGCAGTTGGAAGGGTCCTGCATATTCTTGGATAGGTACGGGCATCGGAAATAGTGAATGGCAAGAGTTATATTTTGGAGACGGATTTGATGTGGTCCCCCACCCTAGTAATACCCGTATTGTTTATGCCATGGCCCAAGAAGGGTATTTAGGCAGAGTAGATACCCGAACAGGAGGCGTTGAGCTTATAAAACCTGTACACCCCAAGGGTAATACTTTGCGTTGGCATTGGAATGCACCAATTGCACAAGATCCTTATAATGAAAATGCAATTTATTATGGATCTCAATTTTTGCATTACAGCAAAGACCAAGGACGGAATTGGAAGATTATTTCCCCAGATTTAACAACAAATAATCCGGAAAAGCAGAAAGCATTGGAGTCCGGTGGCCTGACACCTGACGTAACAGGCGCAGAAAACCACACCTGCATTATCAGTGTCGCTCCATCATCAAAAAAAGAAGGTGTTATCTGGGTTGGTACCGATGACGGTAATATTCAAATTTCTAAAGACTTTGGAAAAACATGGGCCAATACAAGTACAAAAATCAAAGGATTTCCTGAAGGTGGATGGGTAGCTCAGATTCAAGCATCAAAACACAATGAAGCAGAGGCATTTGCCGTAGTAAACAATTATCGTCAAAATGATTGGACCCCTTATCTGTTTCACACAAAAAATTACGGAAAAACATGGGAAAATCTATTGAAGAAATCTCCCTTGAATGGACATTGCTTAAGTATGATTCAGGATCCCGTGGTAAAAGAGTTACTCTATTTAGGTACAGAGACTGGATTATGGATAAGCCCCGATTATGGGGAGAATTGGCAGAAATGGACTGGCTTGCCCACCATGCCAGTTCAAGATATGGCTATTCAAGAGCGCGAGTCGGATCTTATTCTAGGAACTTTTGGCCGCGCTGCTTGGGTATTAGATGATCTAAGACCATTAAGAGCAATAGCAAATAAACAGACCCAAGGGAAAACTCTTAAGGCATTTCAAAGTCCAGAGGCTGTTCATGCTCAGTTTATGGTAAGCGATGGAATAAGATTTCAAGGGGACGCTGCATTTAAAGGAGAAAATCGATCTGCAGGAGCAAGAATGCGCATTTACCTGGACAACCTTCCAGAGGAGGTGAAAGATCCATTGAAAATTGATATTTATGATTCATCTGGATCTCTTATAAGACACATCGAGCGTAAAATAGACTCCTCCGATGCAGGAATCTATTCATTTGTTTGGGACATGTGTGAACGAGGAGTTCGTGGGCCACAATTTGGAAAAATAAGTGAGAAAAGAAAAAATAACGATCCTCGTGGAGCATCCGTCAAACCGGGAATATATAAAGTGGTATTTAACTTAAATAAGGATTCAGATTCTACAATGGTTAACGTGATCAATGATCCCAGAACAATCATTGATGATGCGGAGTGGGATGCTGAACTCGCGTTCAGGAGAAGTCTTCATGAGCCAACTAAAAAATTAGCAGACGCTATAACAAGGCTCTATGAAGTAAAAGAGTCTATTGATATTTTTGAGAAATTATTAAAGCTCAGAACCGCAGGAGACAGCACGCTCTTTAAGAATCGTTTGAAGAATATCACAGAATTTAAAAAGAAAATCGAAAAAGAGCGTATCGCTTTATTTGGGAAAGATGATATCAAAAGAGGATATTTTGAGCAGCCAGAAACTTGGGCGTACACCAACGGCAAGTTTAGATCTTACTTATGGCAGATGAGTGGTAAACCAACAACAAATATCATGGCGATTCATGATCTGTGGTTGGCAAAAACTAAAGCCGCCACAAATAGTGTTCAGAACTTGCTGGATAATGATTGGTTAAATTTATCAGAGGAGCTTAAAGCTGAATTACCTCCAAATATATTTCCAAGATAAGTAGATGCTCATAATACTATAAGAGCATACTTTATATTTTAATCAATTGATTGACAGAGTTCTATCAAAGTTCCTCCTGTGCTTTTTGGATGCAAAAAAGCCACCAACATATTGTCCGCCCCTTTAACAGGTTCATTATCTATTAATAAAAACCCAGCTTCCGATAGACGTTTCATTTCGTGAGATATATCGGAAACTAAATAAGCGATGTGGTGCATACCCTCTCCCCTTTTGTCTATGTATTTAGCGATGGTAGAATCCGAGCTAGTTGCCTGAAGTAATTCGATTTTATTGTCTCCAATCTTAAAAAAAGAGGTGATGACAGCTTGGCTATCTAATTGCTCACGTTTATAGGGTTTTGAATTTAATATTTTGGAATACAAAATCTCCGCAGAAGCTATATCGCTTACTGCTATTCCGATATGTTCAATTCTTTCAAATGCGCTTATCATACACTGGAAATTAATCTACAAAAGATTGAGTCTTTACAAGCTGTGAATAAAGGCCTGATTTTAATATCAAATCAGAATGACTTCCAGACTCAATTAATCTTCCTTGGTCAACGACTAAAATACGATCAGCTTTCTGAACAGTTGCTAACCTATGCGCCACGATAATAGTAGTGCGATTAGCAGAAGCTGCGTCTAGAGCTTTTTGGATACGTGATTCATTTTCAGTATCTAACGCACTGGTTGCCTCGTCTAATAACAAAACATTAGAGTTTCTATAGATTGCTCGAGCCAATGCTATTCTCTGCCGCTGTCCTCCGGACAAAGAAGAACCACCTTCTTTTAGTACACAATCAAATCCATCAGGCAAATCATCGATAAAACTTTTAGACTGAGAAGAAATTGCGGCCTCAATAATTCTATTTTTATCAGGATTAGGATCCCCTAAAGATATGTTCTCCCTTACAGTAGTGTGAAAAACAATAGAGTCTTGAGTGACTAAAGAGAAAACGGAACGGACCTCATGCATTGGCCACGAGGGCTCCTGTTGATGCCAAACTGGGACACTATTCAACCGAACACTACCAGACGATGGGTCAATTGCTCGAATCAATAAATTGATTAAGCTGGTCTTACCTCCACCTGACGGGCCAACTATCGCTACTGTCTCCCCTCTATTTATTGTTGCGGAAAAATTCTCTAGAGCAAAACTATTGGCATCAGGATATTTTAAGCTCACCCCGTCCCACTCAATTGAGTCAATTCCATTTTTCAGACTTTGACCTTTAATAATATTATTTGGATCCTTTATATCTTCCTCTTTATCGAGTATTTCAAACAATCTTTCTGCCGCGGCACTTCCTTTTTGAACGTTATAAAGCCCATTTGAAATCGACTTAAAGGAAGGGATCAATTGATAAAAAAATAGAGCGAAACCTATTAAAGCAGCGCCAGTCATACCATGACCAGCAAGAGACTGAGCACCTCCATAAAGCAAGATTAGCAGAAGAGTAGATATGCCAATTATCTCACTAATCGGACTGGCTAAATCACGACGGCGAAACACACTAATTTGAGTTTTTTCTGCCTGGTTATTATTATTTTCAAAGTGATGCCGCTGACGACTTTCAGCTTGATAAGCCTGAATAACTCTTAGGCCGGAAATACTCTCATCTAAAGCACTCAAAACCATCCCCAATTTACTTTGGGCAAGATTCGACTTCCTTTTTAATTTCTTACTCACCAATTGAAGTAAAAAAGCTGCAATTGAAGCAATGAGAAGAACAAAAATTGTTAACGAGAAACTCATTGAAAATAATATGATCAATGAGCCGATAATAACAAGAGGTTCACGGACGATAATTTCAAGGCCTGCAAGAACAGCATACTCAATCTCAGTGACATCAGATGACGCTCTCGCTAAAAGGTCCCCTTTTCTGTTTTCAGACAATTTACTAGGGGATATTTTTAAAATCTTATGATGTAATGCTTGTCTCAATTTGGCAGTAATACCTCCCCTTAAACTTGCCATTTGCCATAGAGCTGCATATCTAAAAATATTTTTGGCGAGAAAAAGCCCAAATGAAATCAAACATGCACGCCAAAGAATTCCATATGAGCCATAAGTCAAAACACCTTGGTTCACAATGTTATTGATATAATCCTGAAGACCTGTTAATTGATTTGAGCCATCTTGAGTTAATTCAACTTGAGATCCATTATTAAGAATTATGTCCATAACTGGAATAATCATGCCTATACCTGCCAATTGAAATAAGGTATAAACAACATAAAAAAGAACGGCAGCCCAGGCTGCAGCACTGTAATTTTTACCAAAACCGAGTATTCGATAAAAAGAATCCATTTGACGAAAGTACGACTGACCTGGATTCGGTTGGCAATGAACGTACTTCGTACTTTTACCAAATGGAAAGCAAACGTCAAAAAAAGATAGCCAGTGTTCTACAACGTGACCTAGCAGAAATATTTAGAAGACAAGCAGCTAGTCACTTTCCCGGAACGCTCATCACTGTCAGTAAAGTGAGAGTAAGTCCAGACCTAGGATTAGTAAGAAGTTATCTTAGTGTTTTTCCGGTAGAAAAATCAGATGATGTCCTAAAATTCGTAAAAGAAAACACATCAAAACTAAGAGCTGAGTTAGCAAAGCAAGTGCGAAATCAATTGCGAATCATTCCCACTTTATACTATCACTTAGATGACTCGATGGAGTATGAGGCTAATATTGATAAAATCCTTCGTGAAGGCGGGGAAAATCCTATTATTTGATAAAAAATGAATTCATCGCACCCTGCTAAACTCGGTTGGCGCTACCTGCTTGGGCGGCGATTATCAAATGGAGTCACAAGAGCAGCGTCAGCTGGAATTTGTGTGGGAACAGCAGCTATGATTATTGTCTTGTCTGCATTCAATGGACTTGAAAGTCTTGTGAAATCATCATTTGAAGAAATTCATCCTATTGTCGAAATTTTTTCAAAAGAAGAAGGACGTTTTAATCCTGACAGCATTCTTATTTCAAAATTAAATTCATCGAATTATAATTGGTTCCCAATTCTCGAGCAAAAAGCAGTTATTAGATTAAATGAAAAAGAACTGCTCGTAGATGTTATTGGTCTGCCGGCAAGCCATTTAACATCCTTTATTTGGCTGGACTCACTAACCTCAGAGTTAACTACAAATCCCACACCAAAATCCATATGGCTTGGCTATGGAGTTGCACGAAATTTAGGACTTATCGAGTTAAACGGTTTAAATTCTGTTGAATTATTATGGCCTAGAAGTAAAGAGCAGTTATCACTTAATTTCAATAGAACATTTTTCAGAGAGATATTGTCCCCTCAGGCAATATTTCGCGCAAATTCACAAATTGACAGCAAGCATATTCTTGTCTCTTTGAACAACTTAAACCGATGGGGACAGGATAAAAGATGGTCCTCAATTCAAATATGGGAACTTCCAGAAAAAATAAATTCTTTAAAAACCATGCATGAAGAAATTAATCAAGTTTTAAAAAATTCCGTATATGAAATGAGAACGCCTGAAAATCAAGAGGCTGCAATATTTAAAGTCATGAAAAGCGAAGGGTTAATAACATCAGCAATATTGGCATTAATAGTGCTTTTAGCTTCTTTAGGACTATATTCATCAACAATATTATCAGGAATGGAACGAGAGCCTCAATCGGCTATCCTCTCAGCGCTTGGATTATCTGAAAAGAAAATTCGGCAAAGCTTCTTTTGGTCAGGGACATGGGTAAGCGTTGTTGGCTCAATAATAGGATTGATTTTTGGCGGCTTTGCTATTTGGGCACAAACTGTTTTTGGTTTAATCCCGCTAGGAGATGGATACATAGTTGAAGCTTATCCTGTTGAATTCTCATTTCTACAAAGTATCCAAGTTTGTGCTTATGTAATACTTATTGGAATGATACTGAGCTTTTTTGCATCTCAAAAAATTGCTGTAAGCACATTGAGACTTAGAGAAAAAGCTTAATCAATCAGATAGCAAAAGCTGGGGCATAATCACTTAATATTTCATCAAACGTGACCATCAGCTCCTTGACTTCATTAGATGTAACTAATCGCATTCGATAATCTTTAAAATTCGGGAAGTCTCTAAAATAATTGGAATAGTGTCTTCGTGTTTCAACTATTGCTAGTGATTCGCCCTTCCAATGAATCGCTAGTTTTAAGTGTTCCCTTGCAGCATCTACACGATCTAACAAAGAGGGAGGAGACATATGAGAGCCTGTTTCCATATAATGTTTTATCTCATTGAATACCCAAGGATATCCGATTGCAGCTCGACCAATCATAACACCGTCAACTCCATATCTATCGCGTACTTTCAATACTTTTTCCGCACTATCTATATCACCATTACCAAAAACAGGAATATGCATCCGCGGATTGTTTTTCACATCTCCAATAAGCGACCAATCCGCTTCTCCCTTATACATTTGCTTTCTAGTCCTGCCGTGAATACTAATAGCTTGAATACCTACATCCTGAAGTCTCTCTGCAACCTCAACAATATATTTTGTATCAGAATCCCAACCCAATCTAGTCTTGACAGTTACCGGCTTATCGACTGATTTTACTATCTCAGCAGTCATATTAACCATTTTCGGTATGTCTTGTAGTATTCCCGCCCCAGCTCCTTTGCATGCCACCTTTTTCACAGGGCAACCGTAATTGATATCAATAATATCAGGATTGACCTTTTCGCATATTGCAGCGGCCTCTTTCATGCTTTGTATCTCAGCACCGAATATTTGGATCCCTACAGGTCTTTCATATTCAAAAATATCAAGCTTCTGAACTGATTTTGAAGCATCACGAATGAGACCCTCTGACGAGATAAATTCTGTATACATCAGGTCAGCACCATGTTTTTTACACAAGGCACGAAAAGGAGGGTCACTCACATCTTCCATCGGTGCAAGTAAAAGTGGAAATTCTCCTAACTCAATGTCAGCTATCCGAATCATTATTCCGATTTTTGGCAAAAATACCTCTTTCCTATGAATGCCAATAATGCGAGACGCGAAGCCCTTATATTTTTTTTGGTAGTTATTTGCGGCGCATTAGCTGCTATGTTTTTTGCGCCCAGCGCTTTGAAGCTATTTGGGTTTGCCAATATGCAAATTCAAGATATACTTGCCCGGCCAGAGGAGAGCGCGGGAAGAGCTCTATTGTTATACCAAGCGATAGGAGCTACCCTTATGTTTCTTATTCCTGGACTGTTTATAATCAATAGATGGAAGCAAAATGGGGATATCAAACAACTTCCAAAACAAAAATGGGGAATAGTTCAAACGATCCTAGCATTAGCATTACTACCATTGCTATTGCCCTTTATGGACTGGCTATCAACTTTATGGAGTGATTGGGGACACCAGTCCCCAACTGTAAAGACCTTATTTGAGCAATACGATGCAAATGCTGTTTTAATTGAAAAAATGATATTCTTTAATTCTTTTAATGATAGTGTTTTTTCAGTATTTGTTTTTGTCATTTTAGCCGCTACCTCAGAAGAAATATTTTTTCGAGGAGCGATACAAAGAATCCTTCACAATAATTCAAAGCCATATCAGGCAATTATATTGGGAGCAGCGGCGTTTGCGATAGGCCATATGAATATAGTACAACTACCATTTTTAGTTGTTGCTGGAACATCTTTGGGGTTTATATATTGGATTTCAGGAAGACTTTGGGTATCAATAAGCGCACATCTCCTTCACAATGGACTTACATACTTTTGGACGATTTCATCAGGCCCAGGATCTTATGGAGAGCTTTCACAGCAACCATCAAGCAGTTGGCAATTATTAATATTTACGGCCATAGCTATAACTGCAGCCATTCGGTTGATTAAAATGCACAAAAGCGGAATGTGAAATCTAGTATGTCTTGTATAATTCCTCAGGAGAGGCTGCAGGATTAGTGGAATAACTAATCTTCAAAGCTTGAGCTTTTCTTAATTCTTGCTTTAAATCCGAAATCAAACCCATTTTTACATCAATATCAGCTTTAATCGAAACCGTAAACTTAGGTCTCTCTGCTTCGTTGATCTCTTCGCGCTTCAAAATGACAAACGACTGAATATCTCCAATGTCACCAAGTTGATCATCAAGTTGAATCCTAGGCTCAGAACCATAAGTCTCTGGGTTTTTCGGAGACCCCATGTAGATATAAGTTGTTAAATCTTTACGATCTAACTTTTGCATTTCAGTTGCTTTAGGCTTCTTTAACCGAACTAATAAAGTGACTTCCCTCATCGTAGTTGTTACCATGAAAAAAAACAGTAACATAAATACGATATCTGGCAATGAAGCCGTTGATACCGGTGGGGTCTCTTTTGATTTTTTCTTACGGATTAATGCCATTATTCACCAACACTTACAGGTTCCGCCTCAGAAATAAATTGAGGATATATTCCAACGATTACAGATCTGTCCTCCTCATTTAGAGTAGGGAAAGATCGACCATATTTTCTTTCCGATAATTCATTTCGCAACTCTGAATAGGCACCAAGAATTTCATTTCTAACCTTAACAAACATTTGGTAGCTGGTACCGCGATCATTTTGTAGAGATATAATGGCCTTTTGGGGGTTGTCTGAGCTTACTGGACTTCTTAACCCATTACATTCAGCGCACGTACCATCTCCATTATTATTTATAAAATCTTTTGCCGAGCCTCTTAACTGATCAATGGATAGGTAATCATCTTCAACTAACAATTGATCATTTGAATTGACTAGTACAACGAAAATATTTTTCTCTTTAATCTTATTGTCCTCAGGTGGAGGCTCATCCGTCCAAGGCGCAAGCTTCACCATTAGTCCTTTGTCAACATCCATGGTTGTTGTTACCAAGAAAAAAATCAAAAGCAAGAAAGCAATGTCTGCCATTGATCCTGCATTTATTTCTGGAGTTGAACGTTTTTTTCTGCCCATTTTGGCACGAATTATTTACGAATTCGAGATAGTGAGGAATAAATAACTGATCCGATTGCCAAAGTAAAAGCAATATAAAATGCATTTAATCCTGTTGCAACCCACTTTGTGGTAGATTCATCAACATTATCATAAATCATATAATCAGAACCATCAGCAAAAATATAGCTAGAAATAAAAATAAAGAGCAATCCTCCCATTCCTATTGCAGCGCCGCGCAGACCTTTTGGATTTATCAGCATGCCATTTACCGAACTAGCAATTGCTAAAATCGTGGCCAAAACTATCAAGATTATCGTAACTACAATAGCCGTGTTTATAAGACCATCAGATGGAGAAAACCAGATCCCTAAGGTTGGTATTCCACCAGCTAAGCCAGCCAAGCCAGCAACTCCTAAAGCTATTAATCGAGAATTCTTCATAGCAGGTAAATAATTTACTTATTCTTTGCTTTAAAATCAGCTACCATATCTAAAAAGTGGATCGATGCATCTTCCATTTTATTGACAATATTATCCATCATCGCGATGATGAGATTGTAAAACACCTGGAGGATCATGGCAACAATTAAACCAAATACAGTAGTCAACAAGGCAACCTTTATACCTCCAGCAACAAGCGAAGGTGATATGTCTCCAGCAGCTTCAATAGCATCAAAAGCGCCGATCATACCAATTACGGTACCCATGAAACCTAACATTGGAGCCAATGCTATAAAGAGAGAGATCCAAGATATATTTCTTTCAAGTTTTCCATTCTCGACAGACCCAACAGAAACAATAGCCTTATCAACCATGTCAATTCCTTCATCCATTTTGTCAAGACCTTCATAAAAAATGGTAGCAACAGGTCCTGTAGAATTCTTACAAACTTCTTTTGCAGCGTCGACACCATCATTCTTTAAAGCTGTTTCTACTTCTATCAATAACTTGTCATTGTTGGTTGTGGATAATGCTAAATATATAATTCTCTCTATCACTAGAGCCAAACCTAAAATCAATGCAAGGAGAACGAATGACATGAAGAAAGGACCCCCATTGATAAAGTATTTCTTTAAGACCTGAGTAAAACTAGGGTCTTCAGGCATTACAGCTTCTTCAACGAGAATTTCATCATTTGCATCTGCAACAACAGAATTTGAGTCAGCAGCAACAGCATTTGAGTCAGTAGCAACAGCGGTGGAGTCAACTGCAGTGACCGAATTTGAATCATCGAGATTTAATTCTGTTGACGACAGCATAGTGTCTGTTGATTCTTGAGCAACAACCTGGGAGGAAGATAAGACTCCAAAAATTAGGAGAAAAGTGAGAACCTTTTTCATGGGTTTCAAACTAAATTAGTTAAACGTTTAAATTATTGAGATGCACAAAAGTAACGTAATCCTATGTTCATCACAAACCGGTTATGAAAAGTTGTCAAACATCATGCCGATATTGAGACAAAAGTTAAATTCGATAATCGAATTTAACTTTTATAAGTGGCCTTGAATAAAGCATCAGCCTCCCAATCATTAGTCAATTCGATAGCTTCTAAAGCATCCTTTGCACTACTGACCACCGTCCAAAGAAATCTATGTTCAGGTCGCATAAAGTTCTCTTGGACCATCTTCTCAAGCATTTCTAACTGTGGATCATAAAACCCATCTTGATTAACAATGATAATTGGCTTGAGATACTGTCCGAGCCTTTTCAATGTTATCGCTTCTAATAATTCCTCTAAAGTTCCACAGCCTCCGGGAAGAGCAATTAATCCTGCAGTATCTTTTAATAAAAGCTGCTTGCGCTCAGACATGGTTTCCACAAAAACAAAATCATCAACCAGAGGATGGTTTAATTCTATATTTTTTAAAAAATAAGGCATTACTCCTTGAGCCTGACCCCCATTTTCAATAACTACAGAAGCGATATGACCCATTAAGCCTGTTTTCCCTCCACCAAAAACTAATTTCACCCCTTTTCTGACAAATTCTTTGGCTAATTCTGCAGCTTGATCCAAGTATCGTTGGTCAGTTTTTGCCGAAGATGCGCAATAAACCGCAATTCTAGACCCTTTGAGATTTTTTGTTTTCAAACTACTTAGCCTTAGTTCTTTTGACGAATTTGGTCTAAGAGTTTACCCACTTCTTCAGCTTCAGCTCTCTTTAGATCTGAAGCAGCACGATCAACAGTTGATAAATCATATGCCTGTTTTAACAAATCTTTATACCGTAGAGCTAGCTTCTCTTCTTCTGTTTTTCCTTTTAACCATCCAAACATATGTACAAATTTAACCTGATAAATGTGATATAGCTCAACATTTAAAAAGCTTATTAAACTATAATTTTATTACTGGTCAATGCTACCCATAACTCGTTTCATGAATTCAGAGGAAGCCTCTTTAGCATTTTTTTTGCCATTACTATCGCGCATTATTCCAATAACTTCCACCGCCCCCAGGGTGTTTGAGATTAGCTCACCAATTACTTCAAGCTCCTTATCCTTTAAAGTTGGCACCTCTGCTAAAGCTTCAAGGACTTCTATGGTTTCTAAGAGATAATCCTCGTCAAATCTTTCAGAAAGGGTTTTAATCAGAGGTAATTTCATCTACGAATTCTTTGAGAATTTCCATCTTGTTTGTTTGAACCTGCTTCATCAATTCTCCTTTACTAAATGCAGCGAAGGTTGGTAAATTACTAACATCTGCATATTTTCTCGAACCCGGATATTTCTCAGCATCAACATAATAAAAAGAAGTGCCTGGGTTTTCAGCGGCAAACTTTTTGAATTTTGGCTTCATGATTCGGCAATTGCCGCACCATCCAGCACCATATTGTACCATCACTTTCTCATTTTGAGACAAGAGATCACCAAGGTTATCTTCTTTTAACTCTTCCATATTGATTTTAATGCTTACTCAAATATGAAGCAACACTTTCTCTGGATTCATTCATTGCATCCTTTCCTTCTTCCCAATTTGCAGGACAAACTTCACCATGAGTTTGGTGATGCGAATATCCATCTACTAGGCGCAAGTACTCATCAACATTTCGCCCTAAGGGCATCACATTAACTGATTCATGGAAAATAGTTCCCTCTTCATCGATCAGATATGTTGCACGATAAGTAACATTGTCGCCTTCGATAGTGTAATCGTCTTCATTACCAACATATTGAGTATCCAAAATATCTAAAGTTTCAGCAAGTTGACGAGTAGAGTCCGCAAGCAATGGGAACGTTACTCCTTCAATACCACCATTGTCCTTTGCTGTATTAAGCCATGCAAAATGGACCTCAGGGGTATCACAACTTGCTCCAATTACAATTGTATTACGTTTTTCAAACTCTTCTAATTTTGACTGAAATGCATGGATTTCTGTTGGACAAACAAATGTGAAATCCTTAGGATACCAAAAAAGAATAACCTTCTTTTTATTATTAATCGCCTCCTGTAAAACATTTATTTTGAACGTGTCGCCCATTTCATTCATTACATTAACAGATATGTCAGGAAATTTTTTACCAACTTGACTCATTTCGTTTCTTTTTTAGAATTGTGAATTATTTAACAAAGTTAAGTGTTAAAAATCATGCCAAAATAGTCCACCAAATATTTATTTTCATTGACAATTTACTGCGATCCCTAATGAACTATTTTAGTTGATATAAGATCGCAAAATAATAATTAAAACAAGGCCACGAGGTCATTAATTTCTATGCGATACAATTAACTTATATTTGTTCTCTTGAAAGCATTTATTGAACTTGGTCTCGCATCTCCTCTCGTAGATGCCCTGGCCCGCCAGGGGTACGAAACCCCCACCCCCATCCAAGCGCAAGCGATACCCTCAGCCATAAAAGGGCATGACGTTCTTGGTACTGCGCAAACAGGAACTGGAAAAACAGCTGCCTTTACGCTTCCGATCCTCCAGCAATTAATGCCATTAGTAGAAAAGCCAGGCAAAAGGCCTATTCGAGTTCTTATTCTAACTCCTACAAGAGAATTGGCTCTTCAAATAGATGAAAGTATAGAGTCATATGGTAGCAACACCAAGCTTTACCATACTGTAATATTTGGAGGAGTTGGACAAAAATCTCAAACAGATGCTTTAAAGCGTGGAGTAGATATTATTACCGCAACACCAGGAAGGCTTTTAGATTTAATGAGTCAAGGATTTATCGACTTGAGAAAAATTGAGCACTTTGTTTTAGATGAAGCAGATAGAATGCTGGATATGGGTTTCATTCATGATGTAAAAAAAGTAATTGCAAAGATCCCGACGAAAAGGCAAACGCTATTCTTTTCTGCTACGATGCCGAAAGAAGTTGTTAAACTAAGTGATTCATTACTAAATGACCCGATCAGGGTCTCTGTTGATCCTGTATCTACGACTGCTGAAAAAGTTCAACAGAAAGTTTTCAAAGTTGATCAAAAATCAAAACGCTTTCTTCTCAGATCAATTTTAAATAATGAGACCTTTAAAATTCCCTCCGTACTAGTCTTTACAAGAACAAAACATGGAGCAGATAAAGTTGTTAAAGACCTTGTAAAAAACGGTATTACCGCTCAAGCTATACATGGAAACAAGAGTCAAAATGCACGCCAAAATGCATTGCGTAATTTCAAAAAAAGAGATACCAGAGTTTTAGTTGCAACTGACATTGCTGCAAGAGGAATTGATATTGACGAATTAACACATGTTATTAATTTTGAGATCCCCAACATACCAGAAACATATGTGCATCGAATTGGAAGAACAGGACGCGCTGGGAACAGTGGAGTTGCATGGTCTTTTGTCGACAAAGAGGAAACTAAATATTTGAAAGACATTCAAAAACTTATTAAAAAAGAGATTGAAGTTGAACAAAATCATGAGTTCCTTCCAGGAGCAGTTCTTCCGAGTAATGATAAGTCTGATTCTTCACAAAGGGATAATAAAAGACCCCTAAACCATCATAATAAAAGAAACATAAAAAAACAGAGGCCAATCGAATCAAGAAATCCTCAAAATGAGCGCTTCAAAAGTCCAACTAAAAGTCAAAATCCAGAGGGAAAAAGAAAAAAAGAAAATGACACTTCTTATTGGGGAAGTGACTCTTCGGGATCAGGAGGTGCCTTTACAAAACCCAAAGGACATGATGATGCAAAACAATATCCGCACAAGAAAAAAAAGACCACAGGTTTCTGGTCGGGTAAAAAAAATAAAAATTGATTAGGATTATTGCATTTGGTGCCTCATACTCCATCGATTCCATAAATCGTGAGTGGGCTAAATACGTTGCTTCGAGAATATCAAAAGACTCATTTGAAGTTTTAGATTTAAATGATTACGATTTACCCGTTTATACAGTTGAAAGGGAAAAAATAGGTATCCCTAAGGCCGTTGGCTCTTTTATTTCAAAATTAAATTCAGCGGACTTATTAATAATTTCTTTTGCTGAGTATAATGGATCTTACACAGCAGGATTTAAGAATTTGTTCGACTGGGCCTCTGTTCATACATTGAAGATGTTTGAGGGAAAACAAATGATCCTTCTCTCCACTGCTCCCGGAGAACGGGGTGGGCAATCTGCACTTCATGCTGCAATAGATAGATTCCCAAAACATGGAGGCGAAATCATAGGGACTATGATTTTACCGAGTTACAAAAAGAATTTTGATCCTCAAATAGGGTTTAAAAACGATAAAACCCAAGGTGATTTTGAATCTTTTCTCAAACAAGTATTGAGCAGGCTCAATTAAAAGTTAATCAATCAAATTTCAAGATTTTGTAATATTGCAGTTCTCCTATTGTAAAAAAACAAATGCGATACCTGTTACTGATTATTTTATTGATCTCCACTGAGATATCTCACGCTCAATCTATCAAAACTCAATTAAGTTTTGAGCTGTTATTTAACAAAGCTAAATTAAATCTTGATGAATTGTATTTTGATCCTGTTAATCAAGACAGCATTAAAATAACCACTTTAAAATTTTATGTTTCCGACATAGTTTTAAATTTCAAAGGAGGGAATTCACCTCCCCAGTATTACCCCGTTCGTCAATTAATTGATTTTAAATACCCTGAATCTTTAAAAATAAAAGATATTGATGTTAACCAAACAGAGAGCATTTCTTTTGTCTTAGGCCTAGACAGCTCAATTAATGTATCAGGAGCATTGGGTGGGGATTTAGACCCAACACAGGGGATGTATTGGTCGTGGCAGAGCGGATATATAAATTTTAAATTAGAAGGAATCTCAAAAAATTGTTTGACTAAAGATAAATCTTTTAATTT
>CALKDS010000074.1 GCA_938084135.1 uncultured Flavobacteriales bacterium | reverse complement strand
ACTGAGCTGGTTTGGATTTTCTATGGATTTATTCTTTAAAAAACCTAATAATTCTGTAATTGATGTATATCCCGTTTTTTTTGAAAATCCAGGGGTAGAGATTTCTATATCTGGATCTGGGAAAAAAGTTTGAGTTATTATTTTAGGTTGAATTCCTAACTCCAATACAGAAGAAGAACTGCACAAAACAATTATTATAAAAAGTATTGAAGTTTTTATGAATTTCATATCAAAACACTCGTTATGAACTGAATAAACCATTCAGGACGAGTTAAAACCTCCCCAATAGGTGAGGTTGCGCCATCTACTGAAAAACGTGTTATCGAACTCTGCATTTTGAAACCATACCAGCGCACAAAGTATTTCGAAAGTCCCAATGTAATCGCTTCTGGACGACTATAAAACGTACCATTATGTAAAAAAGAATATTCAGGTGCTTGCAAATAACAGTAGCGTGCATCAAAAGAAACACCGTTTTTTAGGATATAGCCTCCCTGTATATTGTAACCGTGACCTACCATCATTCTGTTTTTCACATAGGAATCAATATTTTGAATACCATCTATCAAAAAGCTACT
Source organism: uncultured Flavobacteriales bacterium (assembly GCA_938084135.1). Lineage (GTDB taxonomy): Bacteria > Bacteroidota > Bacteroidia > Flavobacteriales > Schleiferiaceae > TMED14. Next base: position 13,439 of record CALKDS010000074.1, on the reverse strand, counting down.
CGACGTAGAACCATCATTTCGAACCCGGTAACTTATGTCAGCAGGTACAGAAGCATCAGCATATACATATTCTCCAAGAATAGAAACACCTCGAAATTTAAAGAGGAAATCAGCACCAAGTTGCCAATAATTTGGTAGGCTCGTTTTAAAATCTTGATCTAAATACAAAATACTTCCTTGAGCTCTTCCCCGACGGCTACTAATTCCTTCATTAAAGCTTCCTCTTGCCCCAAACACAAGTTTTGGGGTTCTTTCCCTAACTAAGTCAACTTGACGATATTGACCATAGCGAGTAAAGAGACCATTTGGTAAATAGTCCAAACGAAGACCGTACTTCAATCCCCCGATATCATTTCCCATTGGGACGTCTCCATCTCCAGAGGTTATGGATGTCAGAGCTCGCAAGTAGCTTCTTGAATTTAATCTGATTGTGCTTTCTGAAAATAGACCAAATTCAAATATTGTATTAAACGCAGATGTTAGTTTACTGCGATCGACCAGCTGCATAGTACCTGAATTCATTGTCATTTCCCGACTATTTACGGGATTCACTTTCTGACCAATGATTATCTTATGGCGTTTGTTAAACCGGTATGTTAAATAAGCATGCAGCAATCGAGTCGATTGAGAATTATCAACCTCTGGAACGCCACCAAGATCAACTTGTATCCTGTATTGTATTCTCGCGGGTTCGTATTCACCATTAATTCGAAGTCTCAACCTGCGTAGCCTAACTCTGGTACTATTAGGGTCAGCTATAGAGTCTTCATTATACTCAATATCAATACTAGGCTGAATAAGGCCACTTATTTTCATTTTATAGCCACTAGAGCCAGAGAATGTCCAGCCCTCCCCTAATGTATAATCATTCGCTACCAAGTAATCATCCTCAGTAATTTGAGCATTCATAACCGACGATAAAAAAGTAATTACCAATACCCAAATATTTTTAGACGCGATTTTTTTCATTTTTATCATTCTAATGAAATCATTTCTCCCATTGCAATTACATTTTGTAATTCCCAAGAATCATTAAAAACACAAAAATCAGCGTCAGCTCCAACCTTTACTCGACCTTTATGATTTAAGCCTAAATTATCGGAAACATTAGATGTAACTATGGACAATGAGTCCGAGATAGAAATTGCTTCTGACTTAACTAGACTTTGAAACTCTGATAAATTCGCAGATATCGGAGCGGGCTTAGTACCAATAATATTTTGTTTATCATCTTTTAAATCTAAACCGGCATTACCATCTGTTGAGAAAGTGATCCGATCAATAGAAAGATTCTGCTCCAATGCCATAAGGACCGCTCTATGGGGATCAGTGAATTTTGAGGCCCCAGTAGTTATGTCTATTCTACCTCCAAGCTTACCAAATTCAATTGCCGATTCAAATAATTCCGAAGTACGAGCAACATGTGTTGGAGAAATTGACTCGATAGGAACTTGGTAATCATTAACCATTTGAAAAAGAGGATCTAACTTACTCGGGGAATTACCTAGATGCACATGTAAAATGCCTTTTTTGCCAGCAAGCATGGAACCAACATATACTTCTTTCCATTTCTTTAAAAGTTCCTGAACTGTTGGAAATGATGATCTAATGTCTGAAATAGCTATTTTACAACCCAAGACTTTGTCAATAAAAACCAAATCATCCTGAATAGAATTCATTACATGAATTGGGTCTAGACCATAATACCCAGTATGCATATAACCGGTCATACCTTGTTCATCAAGACCTTTGACTTTCGCATACAATGATTTTGGACTTCTTGTAACTCCATCTGTACCCAAAAGACCTACAACAGTTGAAGTGCCTACGGAAAGCAAATCTTTAGCGGTTAACTCATTCGTCATTGAGCCAAACCCACGCTTACCACCTGCTCCAAGAACATGAACATGTTGATCAATAAATCCTGGAGTAACAATCTGATTATTAAGATCTATAGTTGTATAATTTAATCCGGTAATCGATAAATTTTCCTCTATTGCGATAATAACTGAACCCGAAACCAATATATCAGTATTTCCAATTTCTTTTGGGGAATACAATCGAGCATTTTTAAATAAAATCATAACAACATTATTTGAATTAAAAGCATTAACAGCAATGCAACCGTTATTGGAATTGCATTTCTTTTTACAATTTCCGAAACTGGAACATCTGCTATCGAAGAGGTTGCTAAAATAACCCCACTGATTGGAGAGACTGTTCTACCTAAAGAAGCAGCTAAATTCATTGGGAGAATAAGATTAATACTATTTACACCAAACTTAGCAGCTATAGAGGGAATTAGAGGCCCGAAGGAGAAAAATGCTGCATTCCCACTACCCATGAGAATTGAGGATAAGAAAACTAATAAGGTAAATACAACTAAAACCAGGGAAGACCCCAATCCTAAATATTGAGCTCCATCAATCATAGCTTGAATAAAACCCAATGATATCAGTCCTTTTGCAAATACACCAGCGGTAATAACCAATGTAACAACTGACACAAAAATATTAGACATCCCTTTCCAAAAAACTTTGGAACTATCCATAGCGCTCTTTATAGATTTCTTTTTTAATGAGAAACCAATCAACGCAATGGTCCAAGAGATAATCATCGCCATAGTGGTATTCAAAACGACAGAAAACTCCGTGTACTCATTGACCATATAGACGGAAACCAATAATATTATGGGCATTATTGGTATCAAAGAAAATAATGCTGGAACCCCGTTTTGCTTATCCAAATCATCTAAGGGCGTTACAGGTGAATTTATAAATATTTTATCCTGCTTGGCATCAAAGTATTTATTGACCAGATAATAAGAAACAGCCATCACCAACATCAGTGGCCAAACAGTTGGGATTTGATGTTGAATAAAATAATCAACTATCGGTATGTTGGCAATTGATGAAGCACTGGCCGTTATTGCTGAAGCCGGACCCATTCCGAAGGCTGTACTTCCGGTGATAACGGATACCGCCGATGCTCTACTCACCCCTAGCCCCAGTAAAACGGGGAAAACTGAAACCATAAAAAGACATGCACATCCTGCAGCGGAAGGGATACAAACAAAAATTAATTGCATTAGTGGAAGAATTGCAATACATGTCAGAGATGGTGAAAGCTTCAACCTTTTTACACCACTCAGCGTCTGTCTCACTAATTCATTTGAAGCACCAATATGATCAGAATAGGCTACAAATCCACCGATGCTCATTATCATTAAACCAACACCACTTAACGATTTTGAAAATTGCGATGACACGACAGTCATCACACGGACAAAAGAAAAGTTACTTCCATCATTGAAACCAATCAAATAATCATAACCTAAAAAACTTGCTAAAGTCAGCATTAATATTCCTGAAAACAATAATACTGCCTGAGCAGGCCAGCCCTTCAGAAGGGTCCAGCAAACCCCAAAAAGGATTAGAAAGACAAGAAGAATACCCACCTGAATCAGAATGAAGAACCATCACTTTTTGTCCCTGGGGAAAAAAGCAAAGTACTAGCGGTTGTGTGCTGAACAAGCTCACCTATCAAATCAGGAGAACGCGTGTACGACTCGTTAGGGTTATCAGATAAAGGAGTTATATCAAGTTGAATCATTACACTATCCGATGAATTAGTTATTGTCAGTACATCTCCTGAATTATTAAGATTCATCATTCCTGTGGTTGTAGCAGATATTTGTGCACCACCAAATGAACCCGTTGGTGTTCCCCCGCCAAACAATACATGAACCCCTCCAGCAGGAAGGATTGTTCCACTGGGGAATTCATGGCGCGGCGAATTTGAAGAAAGTGCTGTAGCATCATAAACTTTATATCCTGACAAATCAATAGATGTAGATCCAATATTTACCAATTCGATAAATTCATCTTCATTTTGCACATATATACCATCTCCATTTGCATCACCATCTAATCCACTGTTGTAAGGATCATATAATATTTCATTTAAAATTAAGGAAGCTAGGCCTTGGCTATCATCATCGTCAAGAATAACGGAAACTGTAGTTTGACCAATATTTACAGCATTTTCTAATTGAAAAAGAACTGTAATATCTTCAGTGCCCTCAATATCTTCATCGTTGATCCCTAGCAAGAAGACACTCGCTAAAGTATCTCCCGCTGGGATAATTATTTGTGTACTACTCACACTGTAATCAACACCCTGCGTTGCAGTTCCCTGAAATTCTAAAAAGGCAGTAACACTAGAAGTAGTTATATCATCTAAGCTTAATTCAAGAAGCACACTATCCCCATTATTTTCTGTCAAAGTCAACTGGCTCGCATTTAGCTTAGCCATTGGTGTGTAAGGGACATCATTGGTTTTACAGCTATTTAAAAAAGAAACAAAAAATAGTACCCATAAAATCTTCTTGACCATGATGAAAATTTAAAAAATCAATTAATGATTAACCACAACTTTTTCCTCTGAAACAATTCCGTTAGAAAATAATCTTACAATGTACATTCCATTGGGAATATTCGATGTATTCAAAGAACATTGTCCGCTAACGATAGTAGAGTTCAAAATCCGTTGACCAGTCGTTGATAAAAGCTCAACAGTAGCTCCTTCATTTGCAAAGTCTATTTTTAACAAATCATTGACGGGATTAGGACTTATGGAAAACCCAAAGTCATACTTTCTGTCTTCACCAACCCCTACTGTGGAGCAATCGGTATCACAATAATTAAAGCAGAAAGCAAGAGTGTCTGCTGCTGATCCCACCGTGTGAAAACGATTGGTGAATCCACCTGAAAGTTGAGTGCAAGCAGAATCTAGAGCGCTAAATTGCTCTTGACCTGCCCAGTCATCCGCTATGAACTTATAAAAAATAGGCGTATTCTCATTGATCATTGCTGTGTACTCCCAAATATTATCACCATCAGTATCAGTCATTGGCCATGCATTTGCAGACCAGGCATTAAAAGATCCAGTTAAATATGGCTGAGTAAATGAGGAAGGAGCTTTTGGACTATTCATATCTACCATAAAGTGAACACTTTGCGGAACTGCTGGAGCCGGACAAACTGTATCTGGCGAACATGTTCCATAGCAGAAACCTAAGGTTGTGTCTTGCGAGAAAACAGGTAAGGTTCTATCACTAAAAGCTGCTGGGTCGGCACAGGGAAGACCAGCAATATTCTCTTGAGTTGCCCAATTTGTGCTATTCGCAGGGCTGTTTAAAAATCTAAATTTCCCAAGACCATCACCGGAAAGAGTATCTGTTCCTTCCCAAATACCATCTGCGTCAGGATCGGACAAAGCAAGACCGGTAGCGCTTCCATATAAGCCTCCACCTACATAGATACCATTGGGTCCGACAGTGATATTCGCGGTATTGACTTTAAAGGTAACTACATGAGTCGCTGCTGCTGCTGGGCAAACTGTATTAGGCGAACAAGTTCCAAAGCAAAACCCTAATGTTGTGTCTTGTGAAAAGGTAGGTAGAATTCTAAAATTAAACATTGCAGGGTTAGCGCAGGGAAGACCTGTAAGGTTCTCCATGGTTGCCCAGTTATTATTGTTTGCAGGGCTGTTTAAGAAAGTGAAATTTCCTCCAGCAGTTCCATCAAGCGTATCTGTTCCTTCCCATATACCATCTCCATCAGGATCAGACATGGCAATAGCCTGAGCGACACCGGGCTTACCTAGGTACATACCATTGGCACCAACAGTAATATTTGCGGTGTTGACTCTAAATGTCACTACATGAATCGTGGAATTACCAGAGCATTCAGGGTATGGGCAACTAGATGTAGAAACCGAAGTATCATTATCCGTGCAGTTTGGACCTCCATATATCCATCCATTTGGCCATACCATTCCTGATGTATCCTTAAATGCCCAGGAATCTGTGTAATCCCAAAATGTTCCTGTACCATCAACATTGACATCTCCAAAAGTTTCAATTAACACACTATCCTTGAATAATTCAATAGCATCATCGCCATTTTGTGACATAGAATTGTTTCCAGGAAGTATAACTTCAAAAGAAGAAATACACGAGCCAAAATATGATGCTAAGGCAAGAGAGTCTCTGTATATCAGTATATCATCTCCTTGCTGAACAGATATTGCAGGAAAGAAAAATTCCATACCATCCGTTCCGTTACCATTATTTGCAACCCCCACGGCATAACGACTCAAATCAGAAATTGACGAATCTGCTTTGAATTGAAGAGCCTTGCCAGGGGTTCCTGTGCCATCAAAAAAATCCATTACTCCCTGAAGACTTAATTGCGCAAAGGAAGAAGATGACATACCTAGTGAAATAAGTATAGCTGCAAAAATTCGTGAATATTTTTTCATTTTTCTGTTTTTTGAAAGGTATTTTTGGTTAACGTTAATTTAGTAACGAATATAAAACAATTCTAAATTATTTAGACCAAATATAGAGATGATTATTAGGCTATTAAAAAGAAAAATAAGACTGCTAGTGTTGCTACTAATTGCATCTCTAATATTCCCTTCATGTCTTCCCGACCCTAACCCTAACCCCATTGAAGGAAACCGTTTAGGCATCTATGGTAGCGGTTCTTTTTCATTTAATGGTTATGTTAATTTTCAAGATAAACCTGTTAATTGCTACTATTTCATTCCTGAATCTGCAACAGATCAAACCCCAATCCTATTTTTAATTCATGGAAATGGACGAAATGGTCAATCATTATTGGGATCACTAAAAACCAGCGCAGAATCATCAAATGTTATTTTAATTGCACCTGAATTAAGCACTCAACATTATAATTTTAATGCATTCGGTTTGTGCAACGTATTTCAAGATGGAGAAAACGCTTCCGGTTTAAATGAATATGGTGATTGGAGTTTCAACCTCTTGGATCCGATATTTTATGATTTTAATTCGTTAATTGAATCTAATCAATCAGAATATGACCTTTTTGGTTTTTCAGCAGGAGCACAATTTGTTCACAGAATGACTCTTTTAGATTCAACCAGCCATGTGAGAAATTTTATATCTGCCTCTGCAGGCTGGTATACTCTGCCCGACACGACAATAAATTTCCCTTATGGTTTAAAAAATATTCATGGAAGTCAAACCCAAAGGCAAGAGCAATTATTTCGTTCTTTTTCAAAGAAACATTTTATTATCGTTGGCTCTGAAGACAATGATCCAAACTCTTCAGACCTGAGACATACCTTAGAAGCTGATGCCCAGGGATCAAACCGATATGATAGGGCACACTATTTTTTAGCACAGGGGATATCCATTTCGGATCAATCTCAAATTCCATTTTCATGGAAACTACAGGTAGTATCTCAAGTGGGTCATTCTGGACAAGGAATGGGTTCCTATGCTATTAATATGCTATATCCATAATACCCAAACTTTACGATTGATCATCATATTTATAAGTTCATCTTAACGCAATAAATGATAAAAAAAATCAAGCACTTTTCAGTGCTTGATTTCCAATGATCAAAGAAGAATATTGTCGGGATGACAGGACTTGAACCTGCGACCACACGACCCCCAGCCGTGTACTCTACCACCTGAGCTACATCCCGAATTTGTTGGTCGTAAAGATAACATAATGCCGTTAGTAAATAGATCCAATTGATAGCATTATATAACGGTTAAGTTCATATTTTTGCCACCTATGGAACAACATGAATGTATCATTATTGGCTCGGGCCCTGCAGGATATACTGCGGCTATTTATGGAGCCAGAGCAGATCTTAAGCCGGTTATGTATGTAGGTCTTCAACCTGGAGGCCAACTAACAACAACAACTGAAGTAGATAACTTTCCAGGCTACCCAGATGGTGTTGATGGAAATGCCATGATGGAAGATTTGAAAAAACAAGCGGAGCGCTTTGGAACAGATGTCAGATGGGGCATGGTAACCTCTGTTGATTTTTCGAAAGAAAAAGGTGGGTGGCATACACTAACAGTTGATGAAACATCTCAAATACAAGCAAAAACTATTATTATTTCAACTGGAGCATCTGCGCAGTATCTAGGACTCCCATCTGAAGAGAAATTTATGGGATTTGGAGTCAGTGCATGTGCAGTATGCGATGGCTTCTTTTACAAAGGACTCGACGTTGTAATCGTTGGTGGCGGAGACACTGCAGCTGAAGAAGCTACATATCTAGCTAAGCTCTGTCCAAAAGTCACCCTACTAGTGCGAAGAGGAGAAATGCGTGCGTCAAAAGCAATGCAAAATAGAGTTCTAGAAACGCCTAATATTGAAATCAGATGGAATACCGAGACGGTTGAACTTTTGGGAGATCAATCTGTAGAAGCCGTAAAAGTTAAAAACAACCTTACCGGAAAAGAAGATACAATTTCTGCTAAAGGGTTTTTTGTTGCCATAGGACATAAGCCCAATACGGATATTTTTAAAGGACAACTGTCAATGGATGAAACAGGGTATTTAAAAACTACACCGGGCATAACTGCGACGGAACGACCTGGTGTATTTGCCTCAGGAGATGTTCAAGATAAAGTTTATCGTCAAGCAGTTACTGCAGCTGGAACAGGATGTATGGCCGCGCTTGAAGCAGAGCGGTACTTGAGTGCTTTGGATTAAATCCTGGGTCGCCTAGGTCCTCCAGACCGTGAGGAATCTCTTGAATCACTGTTGAAACGTCCTGCGCCAGAGCGTCCTCCGCCAGAACGTCCTGCGCCCCAACTTTGACCACCTCCAGGGCGTCCACCGCGACCGCGCATACGGCTTCCGCCTTCATCACGTCTTCGCTCTTCTCTTCCCACATGGTGCTCAACTAAATCTAATTTGATTTTCGTTCCATCCCACTCACCCCCTTCAATTGAACCTCTGACAGTTTCAATTTTTGAGGTTGGAACAGTGAAATACCCATGAGCCGGACCTACATTAACTCCTTGGACCTCAAAATCTCCAAGTTTAGCTGTCTCACGAACAAAATCTTTTAGTAACGGCCATGTTAAACCTTGTTTAGTACCAAGGTTTATCCAAACGCGTTGCTCATCTTTTTTATCTCTGAAACCTCTTCCGCTGTCCATCGAACCACGGTCTCTTCGATTATTTGACTCCCGTCTTTCACCTCGATTCCCTCTTTCATTACGATTTAAATCTAAATCAACGTGCTCAGCATAATGACGGAAAAGCACATCAAATTCTGTTGCTAAAAATCTTGTTACGAGTTCGCGCGTCTCCATGCCTTCGAACATTGGCATAAGAGCATCTACATTCTTTTCCACCAATTCAACACCTTCAGTCTGCGTTGAAACTTTTTCAGCAAAATGGAGCAGTTGCCCTATCACCACATCGTTTCTAGAAGGAAATTTTTCTCTTGGTATATCTCTTTTTATCGCCCTTTCAAGTTGAGGTATTTTTCTAGCTTCAGCATTAGTTACTAATGCCCAGCTTAATCCTGTTTTTCCGGCTCTACCCGTTCTTCCTGATCTGTGAGTATAGCCTTCTAGGTCATTTGGAAGACGATGATGTATAACATGTGTTATATCCTTTACATCAATTCCACGTGCTGCAACGTCTGTGCACACAAGCATACGAACTTGCTTCGATCTAAAAGCATGCATCACTAAATCTCTCTGCTGCTGGGAAAGATCACCGTGTATTGCTGCCGCAGTATATCCATCGCCAATTAAATTCTCAGCAACTTCTTGTGTCTCCCTTTTCGTTGTACAAAAAATCATAGCATACATCCCTGGAGAGCTATCAATCAAGCGACGTATTCCTTGATACCTATTTTCACGAGTTGTCAAAAAAGCTTTGTGTTCAACTTGAGATGATGCCTCATTTCGGGTTCCAATTTGAACACGAATTGAATCTTTCATGAAATCACGAGTAATTTTTTCAACTTGTTTTGGCATTGTTGCACTGAAGAGCCAAGTATTCATAGTGTCTGGAGACTTCTCTAAAACTTCTCTTACATCATCGAGGAATCCCATGTTAAGCATCTCATCCGCCTCATCCAGAACCAAAGTCTTTAATGAATCAAATTTCACATCTCCCCTTCTCGCTAGATCCATCAGTCTCCCTGGAGTTGCAACTAAAACGTCAACACCTCTTCGCATGGTTCTTTGCTGGTCTCTTACAGAGGAGCCTCCATATACAGCAAGGAGTCTTAAGTTTTTAGATTTTGCTCCATACTTTTCCATCTCACCAGTTATTTGCATACATAATTCTCTCGTTGGAGAAAGAATTAAAGCTGCAGGGCATTTAGGTTCTGCAGCAGGAAGATCGCTAAGAATATGTAAAAGTGGAAGTCCGAATGCTGCTGTTTTTCCCGTCCCTGTCTGTGCTAATGCAATAAGATCGCTTTCACCATTTACTTCAATTAACTGAGGAATTGTTTCAGATTGAATTGGTGTTGCTTCAGTGAAGCCGATGTCTTGGATAGCATCAAGTAATTCTTGTTTGAGGCCTAGAGATGAAAAAAGTGTCATATAATTTTATAAGGGGGCAAAGGTAGCTCTAAAAAACGTACAGCCGTGTAAGCCGAATTCTGTACACACAAAAGTGCGTCCTTGTCATTGATCTAGGCCTATTGTCGCCAATAAACTCTATCTGCCTACCCTCCGACTTTGAGCGAGCAGCTCTATAATATCGGTATACATGGCATTTCAACTCGCGAGGTTTACCTAGCTGATTCAGTTACCCAAATCACTGGTGGGCTCTTACCCCACCTTTTCACCCTTACCTCATTACTCGATCGATGCAACGTGGCGGTTTACCTCTCTGTGGCACTAGCTGTCAAGAGTTTATACAACCCTTGCCTTCCCGTTAGGAAGCGCGGTGCTCTTTGTTGTTCGGACTTTCCTCTTTAATAAATAAAGCGACAAGGCCGGCTGTACGAATATCAAAGGTATTACTTATTTCGGATTATAAATTTTTACATCTATTGCGCCTTGACCATACAATCTATATGAGGCATCCGTATAACTAACATAATCCAAGCTATTTAACCATTCTTCAAGATTCTGCTTCAAGACTCCTGCACCATTACCATGGATAAAAGTAATATTAGATATTTTCTTTCTTCGTGCATTTTGCAATGAATTTTGTGCTGTCTCTAATTGATATAACAAAATATCATGACCCTTTATTTTATTTTTTCGATCAGGTAATGCGGAACTATGAAGGTCGATTACTCGATTTGACAAATCCACGTGTTTTTTATTTGGTAGTTTTTCCTTCTTAGTATCTTTTGAAAAAACCTCCATGGTGCCAACGGCTTGTGTAAAACTATTCTGCCGGACAACAACTTCGTAAATACTACAAGTCTGAATAAAATCACCAACTAAAACTTGCAGTAAGTCCCCGTCAATAGATATTATTTTCCCTTCTCTTTTTTCATCCACAAAAGAAACTTTATCTCCAATTTTCATATTGTTCTTTATAAAAAAGGCCCTCAGAATAACTGAGGGCCTTTTTAATTTAAAATTCTAAATAGCTTACTGCAGAACAATACGGAGATTAGTTTGTCCCTTGTCTCCCGATAATCTCAGAGTGTAAACTCCTTTTGGTAAGTTGCGCAGATCAAGAGGGAGTTCAAATTTACCTTCCCGCTTAGAAACAGCTTCATTCACCAAGACTTTACCTACGCCATTTATAATCTCTAGAGATCCTTCAAAAGAAGTAGCCCCGTTGATTTGAATAGCTACCTGACCATTCGATGGATTCGGGTAAGCACGAACCGCTTGATCCAAGCCGTTCTCATCCATACTCACGGTGCAAGTCACTTGGAAGCTAGTAGAGTCAGAAGTACCACAAACCGTATCTAAAACAACCAGACCTACAGTGTAGATACCTGGAGCTCCATATACATGCTGAGTCATCATTCCACTACCCATCATTCCTAGTGAATCACCAAAATGCCAGATAAAGACATTACCATAAGAACCGGTAGCGTCGAAATCAAATGTTCCAGTCAATGGATCTGTCTCAACACCTGTTCCTACCGCCAATGCAGTATCAGTATTTACGGCGAATTCAACTTCAGCTCTTAGATTCGAACATCCTGCTGCACCATAATGAACCGTACCGTTCCAACAACGAGGTGAGAAAGTTGGGTTAGGATAAGCTCCACCTAATCCTTCTGTCACTATCATATCATTGTTACTGAACCATGTGGAAACACCCGGAGTTCCTGTACCATTAGTATACTGAACAGATCCAGTTCCTACGTAGAATCCGTAGGTTGCTCCAGCAGGTATTGTTACAGACACTGGGCAATAACCTGTAGCCGCACTAGAGGTTAGACTCGCAGTCGCAGTTCCTGCTTGAGACCATGAAGCAGCAGACTGTGTAAGATAATCTCCAGGAGTACTGTAAACGGTAACGGTAACATTCGCTACCGAAGAATTACCGGAACCAGGACCCTGAGAGAAGCCAGTGATACTTAGTGGTGCACCAGAAGTATTGATAATGTTGAACATATTACCAGCTGAACCATTACCACCAGGAAGAGGACCAGGCAAAGAATCTGCAGTATTCAGATACCCAACGTAATATTTAGATTGACCTGAAGTTGCGACCGTTAGAGAGTCACCCATTGTCAGAATAGTACTACCGGTATCAGAAGCATACCAACCATATGTTGTTCCTGGAACATTAATAGCTGTCAATATTACAGAATCTTGACTTGCACATACAGTATCGACAACCCCAGAAACGACTGGCTCATTTGGTAAGAATGAACTACCCATCATCATTAGTGTATCGTTATTAGCACGTCCATCATTTGTAAGCTGAGTATATGACTTAAAGTCATAAGTTCCTCCCGAATACGTATTCAATGAACCCATAAGAAGAGTATCGTATGCCATAGGCAATACAGATCCTGTATAAGTTGCATTTAGGGTGGTTATAACACCAGATGCATCCGTGATCAATAACTCGACAGGCAATGAAGTAATGGTATCCAATCCAAAGTTTTGGAATACCGTGTACAACATAGTAGTAGAATCACCACAGCCACCAGAACCTCCGATAAGCTTATCATTCAAAGCGTCTGTATTTATTGGAGAGTATTCATCTGCTCCGATATCCGGAGTGGTAGTTGAACGAGTATCTCCGTCAATATCAGTTGTTATACCTGCTATTGGCGTACCAATATTATTAGCACCTGTAATCAAGTGCAAATCATCATTAGCCATAAAGTTTACTGGAGCATCGCTTGAATTCGCATTTAAAGAAGTATCCGCGGCTTGCAATGCAGCAAGGGTTGCGTGTATCGTGCCATAGAAATAAGCAATATTCGCTCCACCAGCATTATAGACATTATAATCTAGTGTCATATTCGGAGGAACAGATCCAAAGGTGTACCATGCATAATTAGATCCACCAACAAATATGTTGTTACGAACATCTAAGTTCCTAGACTCCCCACCTGCGGCAGTAGTCTGAGACATGTAAATTCCATAGGTGTTTCCTCTAAAGGAGTTATTGTGGAAA
>CALKDS010000073.1 GCA_938084135.1 uncultured Flavobacteriales bacterium | reverse complement strand
GGATCAGGAGGTTGCAGGTTTGAATCCTGCCGAGGTCACGAAGGGCCCTACAGAAATGTGGGGCTTTTTCTATTCTTCGTCAATCTTATTGGCAAAATCTCGATGAGCTTTGATAAGCGTCTCAGGGTTGTCAATGCTACTCGCGTGCCCGGCATTTGGAATTTCAATATACTCTGCATTCGATACAAGCGAAGTAAATCTTTTTACTGTTGATGGTCGAGCTTCATCAAACTCACCAGTGGTGAAAAGAACAGGAACACTTATTTTATTCAAAGCTTCATTTATTTCATAATTAATTAATGTACCAGTTGGACTAAATTCACTTGGTCCCCACATATAGTTGTATACAAAATCATTACTGCTAATATTCTTATGCTTGAATAAGGGACTAAATAACTCATATCCAGGGATACTATCCCAATTCACTTCTGTTGATCTAATCATAAAGTTTTCATAAAAAGTCATCATTGCATTTTGATAAGCTTCAGTTTCAAAAGCATTCGTTTTTTCTGCTATTGCAATATCCCGTTGAATATTCTCTGGTAATTGAGTGATCAGGGTATCAGAATCAGCAACCCAGATAGAAGTTGAGAAGTAAGGACTATTGAATACAATTCCTTTTACACCTTTCGGATATTGCACATAGTATTCCAAAGCTAAGGCAGTTCCCCAAGAGTGTCCAGTTAGGTAAAATTCATTTAAGTTCAATTCATCTGTTATTGCTTTTACCTGCTCCACGAATTTATCAACTTTAAGAAGTGTGGTGTCTTCATGGTATGTTGATAAGCCTCCACCAAGCTGATCCAATAATATAACGGGACGTTCATCAGAGATGTCATTTAAATACATTCCCCCTTCACTCTTTCCTCCTGGGCCACCATGCAGATACAGGTAGGGAGTTTTAACTCCTTCACCAAGTATACCGTACCAAATTTTCCCACCCTCAATATCAACATAGCCAAATCCACTTTTCAAATATGGATTTTGACCATTTGATGAACCACAACCAAGGGTTAAAATAAAAATGAAAAAGTATACTGATTTGAGCATTCAGTTTAATTAATCCGATTTAATTCCCAAATTAAATAATCTTAGCTATTAAGATTATTTTTTAGTACAAATAAATCGTTTGTATTTAGATGTTCCACTTTCAATCTGTTGAAAGAGTTCAGTTCCTTCCAGACCTGCAAATTCGTAAAAGTATTTTCTCAAAAATTTGGGCATTTTTTTATCAATTTCTGATTTTTTAAGAGAGCTCTCTTCTTTTAAAGCTTTGAGAACATTACCTGATATGTCTTCTTCTTCTACTCTAAATGACAAAGCATTCATGGCCTTTTCAAAATCAGGCCATAAATGATTTTTTCTAAAGTCAACAAGTAGAAGTTTACCTCCAGGCTTGAGTACTCTTAAAACCTCACTCAAAAATTTTGACTGATTTGCATAAGCATGGCAAGATTCTACGTTTATTATCACATCAAAATGATTAGACTCAAAATCTAAATTCATTGCGTTTCCCTCAACATAAGAAAGATTAGGTGAATTAAACATACTTTTTGCAAGCTTAATTGCAGAGACAGAGAAATCCACGCCAATTATCGATTTGGGTTGAAAATTATTTGCTATATAATTTGCTCCACCGCCACGTCCAGATCCTACCTCAAGCAGGTTTAATTCTTTGATAGAAGCACAACACGCCAAGTAATGGTACATATTCAGAGGGTGTTGTTGCAGTTTGTTTTTTAGCGGTTTTTTATTAGTTGATTCTTCTTTTTCAGTAGGGGAGTACCCATAATTCATGAATTGCCAATCACCCTTACTATTCACTTTAGGTAACACTTCATAAAGAGCTTTAAAAAATAACTTACGTGTCCATGAAAATTTAAAAAATGCCCAAAGGCCTTTATATGCCATAATATTGATTATGAATGAATCTGATTGAAAGGAAATAAAGGTTACCGGGTAAATATAATATTAAGTGTGTTGAAAACACTATTTAAAATATAAGACTCTAATTCTTTTATCTATCATTTATTAAAGTGGTCTCTTGGTGTTGTGCTTCAACTACCTTTGTTATTATATTAGAATGGCTTGAAGTAAAAATAATTAGATGAAGTTCACAGAATTCGAATTAAATGACACTCTTTTGGATGCAGTCTATTATGCAAACTTTGATGAAGCCACAGAAATTCAGGCCAAAGCTATTCCTCTTATATTAAACGGTCATGATCTTATCGGTTGTGCTCAAACAGGCACAGGTAAGACTGCCGCTTTTGTGTTACCGATGTTGAATCAACTCTCAGAAAATAATACAGTCGGTGTTAAAGCATTGATACTATGTCCGACAAGAGAGTTGGCTATTCAAATTGATCGACAAGTACAGGGTTTAGCCTATTTTACGAATGCAGTTTGTAAAGCTGTCTATGGCGGTGGAGATGGAGTCGCTTGGGATCAAGAGCGAGATGCTCTTGAAGGTGGAGCTGATGTTATTATTGCTACGCCTGGACGGTTAATTTCTCATTTAGAAAGGGGTTATGTGAAGTTTGAAACAATTCAATATTTGATTTTAGATGAGGCAGATCGAATGTTGGATATAGGTTTCTTTGATGATATTATTAAAATCATCAAAACCATTCCTGTAGAACGGCAAAGTTTAATGTTTAGTGCAACCATGGCGCCAAAGATTAGAAAATTAGCTAATGAGATACTCAAAGAGCCCTTAGAGGTCTCTGTAGCCGTTTCTAAGCCGGCTGAGGGAGTTTTGCAAGAGGTTTATATGGCTCATGAGGAGCAAAAGATACCATTAGTAAAACATCTACTCTCTGATAAATTGGAGTTTAGTTCAATAATAGTATTCTGCTCAACAAAGAAAAAAGTAAGTCAGCTTACACGAAAACTTCAGAAGAATAACTTAAATGCACAAGCTATTTCATCCGATTTTGAGCAAAAAGAGCGTGAGCAAACAATAAGTGACTTTAGGAGTGGTAGAACGAGAATTTTAATAGCCACAGATGTTATGAGTAGGGGTATTGATATAAAAGGAATCGACTTGGTTATAAACTTCGATGTCCCCACTGATGCTGAAGATTATGTCCATAGAATTGGACGCACGGCAAGGGCAAATACAAAAGGAATGGCGATAACCTTAATTTCTGGGGATGATATGTATCGCTTTGTAAAAATTGAGAGATTAATTGAAAGAAAGCTTGATAAAAAACAACCGCCAACCGCTTTAGGAGTTGGTCCATTATGGTCTGAAACACGTCAAGCTAAGACATCTAACAAGCGCTTTGGTTTTAAAAAAAAACCCTAGTCAGTCTAGAAAAATTCCATAAACAATAGATACAGTAACTGGACAAAGGCTTTGTTTAAATAACATAGGTAAAATTTTTTAGAAAAATCAATAAGAGATATATGTTTTTGCCTAGGTTTCATTTAATTACCTTTGGCAGAGATATTAAAATTGATTCTACTATATATCAAAATCTATGAAGCAATCCTTTAGAATGAAATTCCTTCCACTTTTAACACTATTTTTTTGGTCCAATATTTTATTTTCTCAAAATATTCTACTTGAAGAAAAGGTATTAATTGGATCGTCTGAATCTAATATTATGATCGATGATGAGAATAAAACCATCGCTATCATTGACTCATTAGAAAGTGGTTATCAGATCACTCATTTTGATATAAATTCTGGCGCGAAAAGAATAGTCTTTATCGATTCCTCTCTACTTTCAGACTTTCATATATATGGACTTTACGGGGATTCAATAATCTTTAATGCTGATGTGAGATTTGTGAATATCCGTGAAGATGGAATTGCTAAAATGAATATTTTCACCCTGGAGAAAAAAACAATTCAAGCCAAACATCTGGAATCTAGGATTGTCCAAGGTTATTATATGAAGAAGAAACCAATAGCTCCTTTTGTTGAAATATCTACAAATGATCTCTACACCAAAGAAAAAATTGAGACTGTGCTTATACCGGACACAATGGATTATGAGTTCATAGCTCATTCAGACAGCACATGGATTCTTGGTTTATCGAAAGACGCTAGAGGTGGAGCATATTTTTTTAAGGAGGATCGTTGGAGTCCCTTCACATACCCCATAAATGACAGTGTAAGCGATCATATTCTTGAGATTTCCATTTTGAATGATGACTCTCTCATCGTTGTTAGAGAAGATGACACGAGCAGATATGTCAGTATGTTTACAATAAATGAAAATCTTCTTGAATCTGACTCAGATTCAATTGATAAGATCAGGATCGGAACTTTTGATTTTTTCATGAGGAAGCAAGTAGACACAAATGCGGTTGTGAAAGTAGATTATTCAAAGCCCAAGAGTGGACTTGGTCCAGTTGTTCCTGTTAAGGAGGATGTCACTTACGAAGTAGAAAAACAAAAAGGAGCTTTTTCTCTAATATTTCAGAAATTCAGAGATTCTGAAGATGCTTACAGTTTACTTAATTCATTATTAAAAGTTTTCCCTAAAGCATTTACTTCAAAAAAAGGGGATGATATTGAAGTTCATGGTCCGAGGCGAACTTCCTTGAGAGATATAGAAGCAGACTCAATTATTGCAGTTAAGAATGAAATTCCTGTATTTTCTATGGATAGTGCAGATTATTCTAGTTGGTCAAGCTCGGAGGTAATGGTCACTTTTAGTTGTATTGATTCTAAAACAATAAAAAGTCTCCCGGTAACTATATTTTTCTACAATCGTTCTACAGGAAAGTTGATTTTACAAGATACTGTTGTAAATGGAAGAGTTAGATTCATATATCCTATTGACTCTGATCTTGGGGTGACATTAAACTCTGAGGGGCATTATCCAAAAAGTATTAGATTGAACCCAGCAGAATCATTTTCTGGCAAGTCAATATATCGTCAGGTGATTTTTCAAGAAATAGAAAAAGATGCAATTTTAGCACCTCAGCTTAATTTTCAAAATATCTTGTTTGATTTTGACTCGGATGAGATTAAGAAAGTCAGTTTAATTGAACTCAATAGTATAAAACAAGTTTTTGATGAATTAGGAAAAGACGCTTCGATTACCATTGAAGGGCATGCAGATAGCGTTGGCTCTGATAAGTATAATTATAAACTGGCTGAACGCAGGGCAGCTGGCGTAATGAAATATTTTTCTGAAAAAAATTCTGCCATATTATTTCAAACCAAATCAAAGGGAGAGAAAGATCCATTGATGTCAAATAGTACAGAGTTTGGAAGGTCTGTAAATAGAAGGGTTGTCATAATTCAGGACTCTAGTGAAGCCAATGAGATTCAGAAGAATCCTGGCGGAATTGTAATTAGTCAAGATACCATTGATTTGACATTATTAAATCAGAAATACTTTTTTAATTGGTGGAATCATAATCCACTGATTTTTAAACCGAAATATGAGTTTAATCATTTCACTTCAGACAATTCTTTAAATGGTATCCGAAGTGAGAATATGCGATATTCTTAAAGTTGCTTATCGATCGATCGATTAAAATCAAAAAGGCCTTGAGTGAAAACACTCAAGGCCTTTTTTTTAATGTTCATTATTTAAGATTAAAGCGCTTCTGCCTTTTCTTTTGATACTTCAGCAAAATCCGGATGCATTGCTGCCGCCTTCAGATACATTTCTTTCGCTCCGTCTTTGTCTCCTTTTTTAACGAAAAGATCACCCATGCTATCATATGAATTAGCCTCATTGTGAACAGTCATATATACTTTTAAGTGTTGTTCAGCTTGGTCTAGATCACCCTCTTCGTTACGATCCATTAAAACATAGGCCATCATATTGTTCAATACGCTGGAGTTAGGCTGTCTTTTGAGTCCACGCTCTAAAACCGCAATTTTCTCATCGGTATCTTCTAATACCCAGGTATACCAGAATCTAACATGGAAGTCATCTCCAGCAAAACTGAGTGCTTTTGCCAGCATAGCTGTGCGTTCAGATCTTGTCAATTCAGGATTATATGCTGAGATAACCGTTTGTTCAGCTTTAGAGGCACCATCAAATTTTGAATTTGCAGCATTAAGAGATTTTTCCAGGTTTTCTCTATCTCCTGCAAGTATATAATAATGTAGCTGCCCCAGGTGAGCAGATGCCCAATCCGGATATAAGCTAACTAAAGAATCTGATATTCTTAAACCATCAGAATTGCGAAGGTTTACCATAGCATATCTCATATCTCCATAAGCACCTCTTGCGGATACTGAATCTATTGAAGGCCAAACCAAGTCCATCGCTCTAACTCTTTCTGGAGCCCACATAAAGCGCTTCCATACTAGCTTTCCACTTTCCTTTACTACCAGACCCATCCATCGAGACTTAGCAGAGCGTATTCCTGCGATATAATCACTAGTGCTACCCATTATAGTTGCGGAACCACCTTCGATATTAATATCATATATTTCACTAGTAACAGAATCTTCATAGAACCATTCGCCTTTGACGGCATCGTGGTCATAGTCGCTTGCTTCTCCCCACATACCATTCATGACTCTTAAGTCATCACTTAGGTCCTCTAGAAATGGTTCTACAGCAGCATCAAGACCAATTTTTTCAGCAAAGTGAGTTGTTACGAAATCTTGAATTTCTTCCTCGTTTAAACTAACTCCAGGTTGACACGCTGCTAAAGCGGAGATCGCCAGTGAGCACAGTAATAATTTTGATATTCTCATTTTTTATTTGTTTAGGATTTTTATTTGCGAATAAAACTAGATAATATTTGCGAATTTCAATAAAGGAATTTTACTTATTTCGTTTTTGGCTGGATTTGTTTTTAGTATTATTCCTTAAAAAGATTCAAAAAAAAGCCCGAGCGAATCACCCGGGCTTTTTTAGAAAAATAGTTTATCAAATCATTTATTTACAATAACAGTAAACGAGGATTTCTGTCCATTATTGAGATCAATATTAAAGAGGTATGAGCCTGAAGCCAGCCTTGAAACATCTAATTTCATAATCTCACCGTTATTTTCGATGTTTGATTCTGTCATTACCAGATTTCCTGCCATGTCATAAACGTTAAGATCACCTGCACCTTCGATGCTTGGTAACGGAATATTTATAAAGTTTGATGCTGGGATTGGGAAAGGTTTGATTGATACATCGATATCTTCTCCTATTCCTACAGTGTTTTGCTCCATGATCAATTGAATAGTTGGAATTGCTCCACTAGAGAATCCATTTACATAATAGGTATTATCTACTCGAAGAACCTCTTTGGGTTGAGCTCCTGGGCTCACGTCATTCAGCTCATATGCCGGAGCTCGAGAGTGATTTAAATACATGTTAGCATCTGAGGTGTTCAAGCAAATAAGATAGCGCTGATAATCAACTAACGGGAGAGCCGAAGTGAAATGATGACTCACTGTTTCGTCCTGTTGCGATTCTGAAGTATACACATATGTATCGTATACTAGACCCGTAGTGCTGGTAACTGCGCAATTTGGATCAGATAGTCCAGCGAAGTAATCATCCCAAGTGTCAACGGTAATGTCAATTGTTTTGCCAGGAATTGAATCAGAAGACCAATTTGCAAAACGTATACCTTTCATTTGCATTCTTGATGCGTTCTGATGCTGGAAGTTGATACATTGGGCCCAACTCGTTGTAAATGAACCAGATTTCAAAGAGCTTTGATCTATTGCAATAAAATCAACATCTGAAACTCTGGCATACGTGAAAATAGAATCATTTATGTAAACATCTGTTGTAATCTCATTATCGGGAGAGAAGTCATCGGTAAGTCCAGTCAAACTGTATGTTAATTTATATTCACCAGTTGGGTAGGCACCTTGAGCAAAGGGCGGGAAGGAAATATAACTAGAGTCCAAGGAATTTAGTCCAAATGGAGCAGTTGATTGAGAATATATGGATGTTCCATTATATAAAACATCAGCATTTGCAACAACCGCTGTTTGATTATTAGAACCGTCGTTTCTTGCCCAGAATCCAAGATTCATTGCATAATCTAAGGAGTCTTGCGCAATTAGCGAAGGTGTTGCCATTGATTCAGGATAAAGTATCTCTGTTGGTTTCATACTTACATCATTTGCAAACGCTCCAACTTTATTACCTATGAAGGCAACTACAGTCTGGCCTGAGTCTACTGCACTACGAAGGATTTCACCATCTCCTCTGCTTATAAAACAAACTGGTATTGTGACATCCATTCCGTAATCTCCTCCGGCCATATTTATAAGCCCCCCCGAGGGATCGCTGTCAGGAAATCCATTATATATGATGACAGCTTCAGCACCTTGTTGTTGAGCTAAAAAGGCCTTCCATCCAAATTGGCAGGACCCTCGTGAGATCAGAACAATTTTTCCATCGTAGTTGTTTCCGCTCCAGTAGACTCCTGCAGAGTCACAACCTTGATAGCCATTGTATATCGGTGCAGCTGGTGTGCCGTATGAAGTATTAAATCCTGATGTTGTGTCATCCATTACTACCAATGTGTCAATTACGGCATCTGCAGGGTCTGTAAGATCTGCTAACCCCCAGGCGGATCCATCTCCTTGGTTCGTGTGGTCATAAAGTCCTCCGACATTAGTAGGCTCTAAAACATTTAATATCACTGTTTGAGAGTATCCAACAAATCCGGAGATTAATAAGAGTGTGAGTAATATTTTTTTCATTCTTTGGAAGATTAAGTTTAGTGTTGAATTAAGTGTTGAATCCGTTAATTTACATAATTGTTATCGAATGACAGGGTTTTTTTAGATAATATCCATTTATTGATTTAATATTGTAATTTTGACTATATCTCTAATTTGAAAAACATGTCTCGCCTTCTTCTATTTATTTTTCTAAATCTGATTTTTAACAAATGTTATTCTCAGAATGCCCCAGTAAACTTTGAAACTAATGGTTACGGGGCCTTATGGAATTGGAAAGTATTTGAAAATGGCCAAAACCCTCCGCTTGAAATTGTTGCCAATCCTGACACGTCGGGAATAAATAAAAGTTTGACAGTAGCAAAATATAAAGCTCAAATTTCGGGAGCTCCATTTGCGGGATGTGAGACGCAGCACGGCGCAGGAATTGGAAGTTTTACAATAGATCAAAGCAACATGATCATCAGAATCATGGTTTATAAATCTGTTATTAGTGATGTAGGAATAAAACTAGTGCGATTTGATAATTGGTCCTTAGGGGAAATAAAAGTTGCGAATACAAAAATCAATGAGTGGGAGCAGCTCACTTTTGATTTTAGTTCTCATTTTGGATTAACATATGATCAGCTAGTCGTCTTTCCAGATTTCGTCGGTAGGTCAGGAGAGAATATTATATATTTTGATAATATTTTTGATATTGAATATGTTGCTCCTCCGGAAGAACCGCCGGCTCCTAAGGATGCTGAATTAACCCTCCCTAATGTTTGCAGTCCAAATAATGATGGGATAAATGATTACTATTTTCCCCTCTTTGTAAATGCAGATTGGGCTGAATGGGATATTTATTCCAGATATGGACAAAAATTGTTTGAATCTGAGTCGTTGACCGATCGATGGGATGGTAAACACTTTGGTAATGATCTTCCAGAAGGTGTATATTTCATAACTGCTAAATGCGGAAGTGACGAGACAGGAAATATCGTTGAAAAGAAATCATTCATTCATCTTACCAGATAAGCCACCTATCTTACAAAAACCCATTTATTCTCATCTGATAATCTATCATCATAGGCGTATCCAGCGGTTGTAAATCTCTTTAGATTTTCAATGTCTTCTTCCCCTTCTAGATTATCACATATGTATCTCGCAGCTAACCCTCTTGCTTGTTTGCTGAAGATAGATACCATTTTGAGGTTATTTTTTTTTCTTTCATAAAAGTCAATATCTATCCACCGGCCAAGCACTTCCTCTCTATTAATTGCACTACTATATTCTTTGGAGGCAAGGTTTACAATAATGCCATTTTTGTTTTTATGATTTAATCGTTCAGTTATTTTATTCTTCCAATAATTAGTCAATACTTCGCCTTCTATATTTTGAGCCATATCAAGTCTGTAAGGTTGTATACTGTCCATTGCTTTTAGAATCCCATATAGTCCGGAAAGAATTTGTATCCATTGCTGAGCATTACCTTTCCCTTTGTCAGATAGGCTTCTTGGGGATAGCTTTGCAAAAGCGTCTCCATTAAAGGAATACAGCGCAGCTTGACTTTTTTTTTCATGGAATCCTTTATTCCATTTTTTAATATTCTCATAAATTTTTTCAGTTAAACTTTCCGAGCTTTTAAAAAACTCTAAAACATTTCTTTTGCTTAGTCCTTTTAATTTCTGATCCAATTGGTATGCTTCATTTAAAAAAAATGGCATCTGATCTGCTTGTAAGTCATTCAACTGCATCGACTTTGAACTAGAAAGAAGTATTATCATGTTTGAAAATTTTTATATGATTTAAAATTCTCAAAAATCAAGAGTGGCATGACAATTGAGTCTTCCAAAAAACATTCTTAATTAATGAGAAAACTACGGATTTTATATTTGGCTGCTTTTTTGGTCGTCTCTTTGATTTTGAGAGCCCAAGATAAAGCTGTTGTGTCAACAAAATTTAATAGTCTAGGTGAAATTTCGAAAAACTATCCTTCAATTGTCGAACAAAAAAAAGCAAGTAACAGCAAGATCAAGTCAAATAGCGTAAAGGATACTAATTTTTATAACCCATTAGAGGAAGTTGTGGTTTCTGCATTCAGGACCGCCGAGTCAAAAAGGAATATAACTCAAGAGATTTCTCTTATTCGAAGTAAAGAAATTCAAAACTCACTGGAGAGAACAACAGTAGATGTTTTGTCAGGCCAGAATTCTATTGCGATTCAAAAAAGTCAACAGGGTGGTGGATCGATTATCCTAAGAGGGATGGAAGCTAGCAGGGTCCTTCTTGTCGTTGATGGGATAAGAATGAATAATCTTATTTACAGATCAGGTCACCTTCAAAATGCAATAACTGTCGATCAAAATGTTTTAGATAGAATAGAAGTTTCTTTTGGTCCTACATCCAATGCCTATGGAAGTGACGCCATGGGAGGTGTAGTGCACTTTATCACAGAGACTCCTGAATTTTCCGAGCAAAGAGAGTATTCTTGGAGAGAGAAAGTTCAATATAGTTCAGTTAATAATAGTTGGATTAATAATGTAAAATTTAGCTTTTCAGATAAGAGAATTGCCTCTCTAACCTCATTTACATCATCTGTTTATGGCGATCTAAAGAGCGGTAAAAGAATAAACCCTTATTACGGAGAAAGTCATGGTGATAGAAATTATTATGTTCATGTTGGAATGTATGGAGACACTGTTTTCAAAAATGACAATCCTCATATTCAGATAGGAAGTAATTATTCTCAAGTTGATTTATTGCAAAAACTTGTTTTCAAATCAAGAAAGAATAGAACCTCAACTTTTAATATTCAATACTCAAATTCTTCTGATATTCCCAGATATGATCGCTTGACAGATTTAAACCCACCTGGAGGTCCAGGTCCGAACGATCGTCGATTAAAATATTCGTCATGGTATTATGGTCCGCAAAAAAGGTTTTTAAGTAGCTATCAATGGAAAGCTTTAAGGGTTTTTGGTTTTGATGGAGTTAGAGTGTCGGTTTATCATCAAAATGTTGAAGAAAGCAGAATGACAAGAAAATTTGGCTCTTCGATTTTGAAATCAAGAATAGAAAATGTTTTTATAAATGGTTTTAACTCTGACGCTACAAAGCGCTGGGGGAGAAATGTTCTGAGAATAGGATTAGATGGATCTCATCAGAGGGTATATTCTTCTGCTAGAGGTGAAAATGTTTTTGATAAAAATTTTATATATGATCCCAGTCTTCCCGGTAATTCAATAAATACTCGTTACCCCGGTGGGAAAAATATTATGATCAATTTAGCGGCATTTGCAACCCATGTGAATAATATCTCTAGAAAGTTAAAAGTCTCAGAGGGTTTTAGAATAGGAATGACGCAATTGTTGTCCCAGTTCACCAACTCTGAATTTTTTCCTAGTTCTTTGAATTTCGGTAATCAAATTTATCAAAGAACTCCAGTGGCTTCCGGAAGTATTGGTGTTATTTATCAAAAATCAAAACAATCAAAATTTTCATCTTCCATTTCTACAGCATACCGTGTTCCCAATGTAGATGATTTAGCAAAGGTTTTTGACTCTCGACCAGGGGTATTAATAATTCCTAATCCTGATCTCAGGCCGGAGCAGGCTTTTACTGCAGAAATTGGAAATGTCCAATTATTTAAAGGTGGCCATAGTTTAGAGTGGAATTTATATTCTACAACCCTACGAGATGCTTTGGTAGTTCTTCCGAGTCAATTGAATGGAAGTGATACCATTATTTATGAGGGTGTAGAGTCTGTCGTTTTAAGTCAATCAAATGCAAGAAGTGCTCGAATTGCTGGTTATTCTCTGAGATGTTTGGTTGTATTGCCATTTTCGTTGAGTTTGAAAGGACAATTTCAGGGAGTTATTGGCACTGCAACACAAGGCCCTCTGCAGGCCTTAGGGGATGATTTTAGAAATAATATGCCACTTGATCATATACCTCCGCGGATTGCCAGAATAGGACTACAATTTAATCCTTCTAATTCATTTTCTGCAGATTTTTACGGGGTGTCTAATGCCAGAAAGTCGTTAGAATCATATTGTCCAAACGGAGAGGATAACATAAGGTATGCTACTCCTATTGGTACACCGAGGTGGGTGACTTGGAATGCCGTAATGTCCTATGATTTAAATAATCAATGGATATTTCAATTGGGAGTTCATAATATTTTAGATACGCAGTATCGGACTTTTGCATCAGGTATTAATGCGCCTGGTAGAAATATTACAACATCTATTAAAAACTCTTTTTAACTTAGAATCATAAAAATAGAGGTTTTGAATAGAAAGGATTTTTTAAAAATAATTACTGGAGTAGCTGTAGCTATACCCTTCCTGTCTGTAACAAGAAAAAAAATCAATAATTCGTTCGGTCCTATTAAACCAGTATCAATTGCGACATGGCGTTTTGGTATAAATACTACGGCTAAAGCAATGGATTTATTAGAGAATGGCTTTTCAGCAATGGACGCCACTGAAGCAGGAGTAAAAATTTGTGAGGCAGACCCAAGAGAGAGAAGTGTTGGTCTGGGTGGTAGACCAGATAGAGACGGTGTAGTGACATTAGATGCATGCTGTATGGATCACCTTGGCAATATTGGAAGTGTTGCTGCTGTTGAAGATATTGTTCATGTAAGTTCATTAGCAAGAGCTGTTATGGAAAAAACACCTCATGTTATGTTGGTGGGTGAAGGTGCTCGTCAGTTTGCTCTTGAAATGGGTTTCCCAAAAGAAAAACTTTTAGTTGAAGATTCTAAAAGAGAATGGAAAAAATGGAAAGAGTCTTCGGATTATAATCCAATTATTAATATGGAAAATCATGATACAATAGGTCAGATTTCATTAGATAAAAATGGTCATTTAGCTGGGATTTGTACAACAAGTGGAATGGGTTTCAAGATGCACGGAAGAGTTGGGGATAGTCCAATTATTGGTGCTGGACTTTACGTGGACGGTGATATTGGTGCTGCTACCGCCACCGGTCATGGAGAAGAAGTTATACGAGTTGTTGGATCTTACAGAGTAGTCGCGGAAATGGAGAGAGGCTTGAGTCCCCAGATGGCTTGTGAGGAGGCTGTTCGAAAAATTTATGATTTCTTCAAAAGAAGAAAATCAAGTTTGAAAGACACTCAAATTGGTTTTATTGCTATGAATAAAAGAGGGGATGTAGGTGGGTACTCGTTGCGCTCAGGGTTTCAATTCGCCATCAGTAGATCTGGCAGAAAATCACAATTGATTGATGCTGAGTTCTTAATTTCTTGAATACTATATTTTTAGTTTTAGTAAAGCTATTTCCCCGGGGTCCATTTTGTTTTTAACACCAGTTATTGCTGAGGAATGAATTGTGTTAAAACCTATATTTATATACTCATCAATATTTGCGGACCTGATGCCACCTCCAGGTAGTATTTCAATTCGATCATTTGCATGGATTCGAAGTTCTTCAAGCAATTTTATGTTTTTTAATCCCTTAGCAGTGAGTATTCTCGAAAATCCTGATTTAATACTTTCGTCAATTGTTTTAAAAGGGTCTAAACATTCATCAAATGCTCGATGAAGAACAGCAGGGAGTCCCCAATCTTTTATTAAGAATTTGCAGGTGTCAATATCAAGCATCGAGTCTTTTAAACAGCCAAATACTAGGGCTTGCGCTCCAGCCGATTTAAGCGAGTGTCCTTGGTTTTGTATTTCTACAACTTCTTGATCGGAATAGTGAAAACCTCCTTTTCTTGGCCTTACAATAGATATTATCGGTATCTCAACAGTTTGTCTTAAAGCAAATACCCATTCTGCAGGTGGTGTTAAACCTCCTTCAATATAGTTTTGGCAAACTTCTATTCTGTCAGCCCCAGCCTCAGCTGCAGTAAATGCATCTTCAAGAGAAAAGGTCGCGATTTCAAGCATTGGTTGATGTTGAATCAAATCTTTACTTATCTAAGGTGAATGATAATGGTAACAGGTCATCCGCATTATTTAAAATTAATGTTTTGCCATGTTTTGTAGTTAATATAATCTTCATAGCTTTCTTTTGTCTAAAAGTCTGCTCTCTTATTGCCTGTCTGCACATCCCGCAAGGTGCAAGTGGTCCGTCGTGGTTTCCTTTAGGGTCGGAATAAACCACTACCATAGTATTCACAGCACGACCTTTTGATTGAGTAGATGCTATGCTAAGAACTACTCGTTCTGCGCAGATACCAACTGGATAAGAGGAATTTTCTTGGTTACTGCCTCCCCATATATCATTATTTTCTAATCGTACAGAGGCTCCAACACTAAAATTACTGTATGGGGAATGACTCGTTTTAAGTTGACTAATAGCAATAGCGACGAGCTCTTGGTCTTTAGATGAAAGCTCTTTGTGAGAAGAGTGTTCAGTAATTTCAATATTTATGTTCATTACAAAGGTCAATAGGGTCGAATCTACTAAAGAATTATGAATATTCAATTATTAATGTTTTACTCATTGATAATGGTATTTTTGAAAGATGAAAGCTGAAATAATAACTATTGGCACGGAAATTTTATTTGGTCAAACAGTCGATACAAATTCAGCATGGCTTGGAAAAGTTCTTTCAGAGGTTGGTGTAGAGGTGCAAAGAGTTATCTCTATATCTGATAACTCCGATGCGATTATAAAGACTTTAGATGAGATTTTATTAGATACTAATTGGGTAATTATCACGGGAGGGCTAGGTCCGACAAAAGATGATATAACAAAGAAAGTATTGGCTAAATATTTTAACGATGAACTAGTTTACCGTCCAGAAATATTTGAACATATAAAAGATTTATTTTCTCGAATGGGAAGGGTTCCAAATTCACTGAATAAAGAGCAAGCGTACTTTCCGAAAAAAGCAAATATTTTGAATAATACACGTGGTACTGCGCAATGTATGCTTTGGGAGCATAATGAAGTGAAATATATCAGTTTACCTGGTGTTCCATATGAAATGAAAGGCATTGTTGAAGATCACATTTTGCCTAGATTGGTTGAAGAGCAAGATTATTTTATCGAGAATCGTTTTTTCCTTATTCAAGGAATTCCTGAGTCGGATTTGGCCCTTAAGCTAACGAAGTGGGAGGGTGCATTATCAGAATCATTTTCATTGGCTTATTTGCCCTCCCCGGGATTAGTTAAGTTGAGGTTAACTTGTAGAGGTGGGATTGAGGATTCGGATAGGCTTTTAAAGGAATTAGATTCTCAATCAATTAAAATTAGAGGAATACTAGGAAAAGATATTTTTACTGAAAGTCTTAGAGGTATTGAATATATAATTTCCGACCTTTTTAAAAAATCTGGCCAAACATTAGCTACTGCCGAAAGTTTTACCGGTGGAAATATTGCAGCAAAAATAACATCTGTTCCAGGATCTTCTGATTTTTTTAAAGGCTCTGTTGTTGCCTATTCAAACGAAATAAAAATTCTGGAGCTAGGAGTTAATGATAAGGAAATAAATCTTAATGGTCCAGTTTCAGAGACAGTAGCGCTGCAAATGGCAAATGGGATAAAGTCAAAATACCAGGTGGATTGGTCAATCGCTACTACTGGTTATGCTGGCCCAATAGGAGGACAAGGGGGAGCTGCAGGAACGGTTTGGTTAGCTATTGTGGGTCCTGAAGCTAGTTGGGTAAAAAAGTTTTCCATGGGTACTAATCGGGAGAGAACAATATCAAAATCATGTTTGGTAATATTTAATCAATTAAGACTGTTGATAGATAAGTAGATATTAGGATTAATTAACCGATAATAAGAGAATCAAAAAGGATCTTTTTTTACTGCTGTAGAATAAGTAAAGTTCATTATCTTTGCCCACCCGTTGTATAGCGGATATTCTAATAAAAATAAGTCATGTCGCGAGTTTGTGAAATTACAGGAAAGAAAGCGATGGTTGGAAACCATGTTTCTTTTTCCAATAAAAAGAATAAACGCAAGTTTAATGTCAACTTGATGCGAAAAAGATTTTTCGTCCCAAGTAAAAATGAATGGATTACTCTTCGGTTATCTGCTTCAGCTCTGAAGACAATAGATAAAAAAGGCATAGAAGTAGTTCTAAAAGAAGCTCATGCTAACGGTAATGTTCTTATTTGATAAATAATGGCTAGAAAAGGAAATAGAATTCAGGTTATTCTAGAGTGTGTTGAGCATAAAGAAAGTGGTATGCCAGGAACATCTCGATATATAACCACGAAAAATAAAAAAAATACTCCAGATCGAATGGAGATCAGGAAATTTAATCCCGTATTGAAAAAAATGACGGTTCACAAAGAAATTAAATAAATTATGGCAAAGAAAGTAGTAGCGTCCCTCAAGAAATCAGGTGGAGTATCATACACAAAAGCATTTAAACTGATTAAAACATCAAAAGGCGCTTACGGTTATGAGTCCAAGGTGCTCATGAAAGAGCTCGTAGATGATTTTTTTAAATCTTGAAATCTGCTCCTTCTTCACAAAAAAATAAAAGCCGCTCATGAGAGCGGCTTTTTTTTAACTTACACGTTATGGCTTTATTTGGATTAAGTAAAACAAAAAATGCATTATTAGGAAAGATTAGTCGAGTTATTGCTGGAAAGTCAAAAGTTGACGAATCAACCCTTGATAACCTTGAGGAGGCTCTTATAGGATCTGATGTTGGAGTAGATACTGCAGTTAATCTAGTTGAGGCAGTTGAACTTAGCGTAAAGGAAAATAAATATTTGTCTCAGGCCGAATTGCAGGATATAATAAGTAATACCCTTATTGACCGCTTAAAGAGTAAGTCATTCGGTCCCGCTCCTTTAAGTGATTCTAAACCTCATGTTATTCTAGTAGTTGGTGTTAATGGCGTGGGGAAGACCACCACTATTGGAAAGTTATCTAATTATTATAAAAATCAAGATAAAAAAGTAATTTTAGGAGCAGCCGACACTTTCAGGGCAGCAGCAGTTGATCAGTTAAAAATATGGTCAAGTCGAGTTGGCGTTGATATTGTGGAAAAGGGCATGAATACAGATCCTGCAGCAGTTGCATATGCCGCTGTGGAATTTGGAAAAAGTGAAAATTCGGATCTTGTAATTATTGATACTGCCGGAAGGCTCCATAACAAGATTAATTTAATGAACGAACTGTCAAAAATAAAAAGAGTAATGTCAAAGATTATTCCTGATGCTCCTCATGAAATACTACTAGTTCTTGACGCCTCTACAGGCCAAAACGCTTTAAACCAAGCCATACAGTTCTCAAAAGTAACCAAGGTAACAGGATTAATTTTAACAAAAATGGATGGGACTGCTAAAGGTGGTATCGCGTTGGCCATATCCGACCAATTGAATCTGCCCGTTCGTTTTTTGGGCATAGGTGAGGGAGAGAATGATTTAGTTCCCTTCAATCCTGAAACATTTATAAAAGCTCTTCTAGAATGAAAACAAAAAATGAAATTACTCAAAATTGGCTTCCTAGATATACTGGATTAGAGCTATCTGAATTTTCAGACTATATAATTTTAACAAACTTCAATGATTACTTATCGAGGTTTATTGATATTACCGGTGGTAAATTAATTGGTTCAAAAAAATCAATGCCATGTGCTTCTGGCGCAGGGATAACTATGATAAATTTTGGGATGGGTAGTCCAAATGCAGCGACTATTTGTGATTTATTATCGGTTATAAATCCCAAAGCTGTTTTATTCTTAGGCAAGTGCGGAGGCTTAAAAAAGCGGACAGGAATAGGAGACTATATTGTCCCAATTGGAGCAATTCGGGGAGAGGGGACATCAAATGCTTATTTTCCACCAGAGGTGCCGGCTCTCCCTACTTTTTCCTTGCAACGCGCAGTTAGTCATGTCATCCGGAATAGAGAATGTGATTACTGGACTGGTACGGTTTATACCACAAACAGAAGGGTGTGGGAACACGATGAGGTATTTAAAAATTACCTTGAAGAAATTAGAGCTATGGCTATTGATATGGAGACAGCTACGCTATTTTCGGTAGCATTCAAGAATCATGTTCCCTTAGGCGCGCTATTATTAATTTCAGATCAGCCGATGGTGCCAGAGGGAGTTAAAACTGAAGAGAGTGATCAACAAGTGAGTTCAAGTTATGTTAACACTCATATTGAAATTGGTATAGAAACATTAGAAGAAATTAAAAATGAAGGACTTTCCGTTCGTCACTTAAAGTTTTAATTAAATGAGGACAAAGTCTACCAAGAGGAATAGAATAAATGTAATTACATTAGGTTGTTCGAAGAATATATACGATAGTGAGGTTCTCATGGGCCAACTTCGCGCTTCAGGTAAGGATGTCGTTCATGAAAAAGATGGACAAATAGTCGTTGTGAATACTTGTGGATTCATTGATAACGCAAAGGAAGAATCTGTAGATACTATTCTTGACGCTGTTAGGGCAAAAAAAAATGGACAAGTTGACCAGGTTTTTGTCACTGGTTGCCTTTCCGAAAGATATAAAGAAGATCTTGAAAAGGAAATACCAGATGTTGATGATTATTTTGGAACAAGAGATTTACCCCTATTATTGAAGGCTTTGGGAGCTGATTACCAAAGAGAATTAATCGGAGAAAGGCTTACAACAACTCCTCAGCATTTTGCTTATCTGAAAATAAGTGAAGGTTGTGATCGACCATGCTCTTTTTGTGCTATCCCACTGATGCGAGGAAGTCATAAGTCAACTTCAATAGAAGATTTGGTCATTGAGGCAGAAAAACTTTCGCAAAAGGGAGTTGTTGAGCTGATATTAATTGCTCAGGATTTGACCTATTATGGGCTTGACATATATGGTAAGAGAAGGCTGGCAGATCTAATAACGGCTCTTAGTAATGTCGAAGGAATAACTTGGATACGTCTTCATTATTTATTTCCAACAGGCTTTCCAAATGATGTTTTGGATGTTATTAGAGAAAATCCAAAAGTGTGCAATTATATAGATATCCCGCTTCAGCATATTTCGGACTCAGTATTAAAAAGTATGAGAAGAGGAACTACCATGTCAAAGACTAATTTACTTCTAAATAATATGCGGGAAAATATTCCTGGTGTTGCCATTAGAACAACAATTATAGTTGGTTATCCAGGAGAGACCGATGAAGATTTTAATATTTTACTGGATTGGGTTAAAGTTCAAAAATTTGAGAGATTAGGTGTGTTTGCTTATAGCCATGAGGAAAATACTCATGCATACAAATTAGAAGATGATGTTCCTCAGAAGGTTAAGCAATCAAGATTAAATCAGGTCATGGAGACTCAAATGAATATTTCAGCTGAACGTAATGAGACCTTTCTTGATCAGCGAATTAAATGTATTGTGGACAGAGAAGATGCTAATGGAAATTACATTTGTCGTAGTGAGCATGATAGCCCAGATGTAGATAATGAAATTCACTTAAAATCTCCCGGAATCCATCTAAAGCAAGGGTCTTTTGTTGAAGTCAAAATCATAGGCGCTTCTGAATATGATTTGGATGCAGTTCTGGTCTGAAAAGTTGAAAACTTCCTACTCTTTATTAAAAAAGTAATTGATAAGACGCTAATTTAGAGAGAAGAATGTATCTGATTTTTGACACTGAAACTACGGGGTTGCCAAGGAATTGGAGTGCTCCATTAAGTGACCTGGATAATTGGCCAAGGGTTATTCAAATTGCATGGCAATTGCATGATGTTGATGGCGCGTTAATAGAAGCTAAGGACTATTTAATTCAACCTAGAGGATTTAATATCCCTTTCAAAGCGCAGGATATTCATGGAATATCAACGGATCTGGCTTTAAGAGATGGTCTCTTATTGGAAGAAGTAATTCAAAAATTTGTAAATGTCTTAGCCATGACCAAGTTTTTAATTGGTCATAATCTAAAGTTTGATACCAATGTTCTGGGTGCTGAGTTCATCCGTGCCGGTATTAATCCTCAGCTCTTAGAAATACCTGTTCTTGATACGTGTACTCCTCGTTCAGCTAAGGTTACCCAGATAAAGGGGAGAGGTAACTCATTTAAAATTCCCAAATTAAGTGAATTGCACCTTAAGCTCTTTGGTGAAGAGTTCAAGGAAGCACACAATGCAACTGCAGATGTTGAGGCTTCTGCGCGTTGTTTTTGGGAATTGGTAAGGCTCCAACATTGGAATCATGATGAATTAGGTTGGGATCAATCATCATTGAAGAAATTTCAAGATTTAAATAAGGGCAGAATAAAGCCAATAGGTCTAGTTCATATAAATTTCAAGAAGGAAAGTGCTCTAATCTCCAACTCGATAAACGAAGCTTCAGAAGTTCGTAATGGATCTAATGTCCCGGGGGATATTAAGATAAAGGAATCCGAAGATTTCTTTCATTTGCATACCCATAGCCAGTTCAGTGTTTTACAAGCTACGGCCAAGGTTTCGGAAATGGTTCAAAGAGTTGTTGATGATGGCCAGTCAGCCCTTGGGATTACTGATATCGGAAATATGATGGGTGCTTTTCAATTCATAAAAGCAGTGAGTGATTATAATCGATCAAGACTTAATGGGACAAAAGAGCTAAAGGCGATTATCGGATATGAGGCATACTTGTGTCGCAATAGAGATGATAAGAGTCAAAAAGATGATGGGTATCAAATCCCTCTTTTAGCTAAGAATAAAGTTGGATATCATAACTTAGCAAGGCTCAGCTCAGCGGCATACATTGAGGGTTTTTATTATGTTCCAAGAATTGATAGAAATATACTTCTTGAGAATAAAGAAGGTCTCATGGTTACGACAGGTGGATTAAACGGAGAGATACCTCAATTAATACTTCAAGTGGGTGAAAAACAAGCAGAGGAGGCTTTTTTGTGGTTTAAAAATGAATTTGGCTCTGACTTTTATGCTGAAATTAATCGACATGGATTGCCTGAAGAAGAAATTGTTAATGAAACACTTTTACGATTTTGTTCTAGTCACAATGTAAAGCCTGTAGCAGTAAATAATGCTTTTTATCTAGATCAAAGTGAAGCAGAAGCGCATGATATACTTTTATGCGTAAAAGACAACGAAAAAAGGTCTACGCCAATAGGTCGTGGCAAAGGTTTTAGATATGGTTTTCCCAATGATCAATTTTATCTTACCACAAAAAAAGAAATGTCTGTAAAGTTTTCAGATATTCCATTCGCTTTATCTAATCTCCAAGATGTTCTGGATAAGGTTGATAACTATCCTTTAGCTCGGGAAGTTCTCTTGCCAAATTTCGAAATTCCTTTGGAATTTTTAGGAACAAAAAATAATGAAGAAGATCAGAAAAGTGGTGAGAATGAATATTTAAAACATTTAACTTATTTGGGTGCTGAGAGGAGATATGAAAAGGTAACAGATGAAATCAAGGAAAGAATAGACTTTGAGCTTGAGACAATTAAAAAAACTGGATATCCAGGTTATTTCTTAATAGTTCAAGATTTTTGCAATGCTGCAAGAGAAATGAATGTAACTGTAGGTCCCGGAAGGGGATCTGCAGCGGGATCTGCAGTTGCTTATTGTATCGGAATAACAAATGTTGATCCAATTTCATATAACCTACTTTTTGAAAGATTTTTAAATCCTGATCGGGTTAGTCTTCCTGATATAGATATAGATTTTGATGATAGAGGGAGAGATCGTGTTATTCAATATGTGATCGATAAATATGGATCAAGCCAGGTTGCTCAAATCATTACTTATGGTAAAATGGCTGCTAAGTCATCAATTAAGGATGCTGCTAGAGCCCTTGATTTATCATTCGATCAAGCTGATAAATTGACCAAGACAGTCCCTGATAATCAAAGTTTAGCAAATATTCTTGGGCCGGATGATAAAAACATTCGTGAACAATTGAATAGAGAAGACTATAAAAAGGCAACAACCTTAAGAGAATATTATAAAGCTGATGATAATAATGGCGAGACATTAAGACAGGCTAAGGTTCTTGAGGGGTCTCTGAGAAATATAGGAATACATGCTTGTGGAGTTATTATTACTCCATCAGATATTCGTGATTTGATACCAGTTGCAGTTGCTAAAGACAGTGAAATGTGGTGTACTCAATTTGATAATGCGGTGGTTGAGTCAGCAGGTCTGCTAAAAATGGATTTTTTAGGCCTTAAAACTTTAACAATTATCAAAGATGCAGTTCTTCTTGTCAAAAAACGACATGCCGTTATTTTAGAGATGGAAAATATTCCAAAAGATGATGAGGCAACTTACAGGCTCTTTCAAAGAGGAGAAACCGTCGGTATTTTCCAATATGAATCTCCAGGAATGCAAAAGCATCTAAAAGATTTGAAGCCAACGGTGTTTGCAGATTTGATTGCAATGAATGCATTATATAGACCAGGTCCAATTGAATATATACCCAGTTTTATAAAAAGAAAACATGGGATAGAGCCGATAACATATGATGTGCCTGACATGGAAGGTTTTTTGAAAGAAACTTACGGCATTACCGTTTATCAAGAGCAGGTTATGCTATTGTCTCAAAAGTTGGCGGGTTTTTCAAAAGGCGAGGCCGACGTTTTGAGAAAAGCAATGGGAAAAAAGATTAAATCGGTTCTTGACCAAATGAAACCCCAATTTATAAATGGTGGAGCTGAAAGGGGACATCCGACCGAAATTCTTGAAAAAATATGGAAAGATTGGGAGGCATTTGCATCTTATGCTTTTAATAAATCACATTCGACGTGTTATGCATGGATAGCATATCAAACTGCATATTTAAAGGCAAATTATCCCGCAGAATACATGGCTGCTGTTTTATCGAACAATATGAATGATATCAAACAGGTTACTTTTTTCATGGAGGAATGTAAACGTATGAAACTTGATGTTTTAGGTCCTGATGTTAATGAGTCTGAGGATGTCTTTACAGTTAATGAAAAGGGAGCACTGAGATTTGGATTGCTTGGAATGCGAGGAGTTGGAAGTGCAGCAGTAGACTTTTTGATTGAGAATCGTTCTGATAAAGGCACCTATAAAAATATTTTTGACTTTGCAAGACGTGTAGATATGCGAATTGTTAATAAGGGGACTTGGGAGGCTTTGGCATTAGGAGGTGGATTCGACAGCTTTGACGGACTTCACAGGGCAATGCTATTTTCGGAAAGTTCTGATGGTAAAAATTTTTTAGAAAAAATAAGGCGTTATGGACAAGGTATGCAAGATCAGGAAAGTTCAAGCCAGGTCTCGTTATTTGGTGGCGATTCAGGCATAGATATTCAAGAGCCAGAACTTCCTATGGTAGATGAGTGGAATAATTTAAAGTTATTAAAGCGAGAGCGGGATGTGAATGGCATATTTTTGAGTGCACATCCATTGGATAATTACAAGTTTGAAATTCAGACATTTGTGAAGAATTCCATCGCAGAAATGGAGAATCTCGAAACCTTTGTGGGAGGTTCTTCTTATCGAGATTACACCATAACGGGAATAATCTCAAATGTACAGGTTAAGACTAGCAGAAATGGAAAAGAAATGGGAGTGTTTACTCTTGAAGACCACGAAGGAACGCGGGAGTTTGTTCTTTTCGGAAAGCAATTTTTGAATTTTAGGGAGTTTTTGGTTGATGATATCATGGTTTTAATTCGAGGCAGGGTTCACAGACCGAATTGGGCCAAAAATGATTCTTCTGCACGTCTTTATGCCGATATAACTAAGATCATATTATTATCTGAAGTTTTTGAGCGTGAGGCTAGGAGTTTAGATATAATGTCAGATGTAAATGATGTAATAGTTCATAGATGGAACGAGTTGGGAGATATTTTAAGAAAATATCCCGGTGATTGTAAAGTAACCTTTCATGTTAAGGATCCGATAACCAACGTTTCTGTAGCTATGCCATCAAG
Organism: uncultured Flavobacteriales bacterium; assembly: GCA_938084135.1. Classification (GTDB taxonomy): domain Bacteria; phylum Bacteroidota; class Bacteroidia; order Flavobacteriales; family Schleiferiaceae; genus TMED14. The sequence continues at coordinate 1,842 of CALKDS010000073.1, read as the reverse complement.
GAATCTTACGACCAACATAAGCCAGTCTTTATTAGGAGAAATTGACTCATTAGATTTTGTTCATGCTTTTGTTAAGACAGGTCAATCATGAAATATTATCTAATATTTTTTATGTATATCATTTTTGGTAATTGCATATATGCTCAAAGCCAAAATGAAACGCTTAGATATCAAAATTTCACTAGTAACGGATTAAAGGATGGATTATGGCGGGTAAAGTATAAAGGAACGGCTGTTGACAGATATATCGGTGAGTTCGAAATGGGAGTGCCGAAGGGTATTTTTAAGCACTACTATTCTAATGGGATATTAAGGTCTGTAATGACCTTTAAAGAACTTTCGGGAGAATGTTATGTAAAGAATTACAGTAGGAAAGAAAAACTAATTTCTGAAGGTATGTACTTATCGAAAAATGTAAAAGATAGTATTTGGAGAATATATGATGAAAATGGTGGGATAATTATTTTAGAAACTTGGAAAAAAGGCAATTTAGAAGGTTTGTATAAAACGTATTATCCTAATGGAAATGTTGTTGAGTCTGGAATCATGAATAATGCTAAAAAACAAGGCCAATGGATTAGATGGTCTGAAAATGGTGAAAAAATCCGGGTAAGTAATTATTCAGATAACGTTTTAAATGGTAAATGGATTGACTATGATATTGACGGTCGCGTTAAAATGATAGGCGTCTACTTAAATGGTTATCGTGATGGTAAATGGGTCATTTATAATCTTGGAAAACCTGAGAAATCTATAACTTTTCAAAAAGGGAGAGAGATAAATACTACTGAATACTAATGGCAGTAATTGTTGTAGGTCTTTCTGGTGGAGTAGATTCATCCGTAGCAGCTCACCTTTTAAAAAAACAAGGGCATGAAGTTATCGGTTTATTCATGCGCAATTGGACGGATGAGTCGGTTACTTTGGAAGATGAGTGCCCTTGGATAGAGGATTCCAATGATGCTCTATTGGTTGCGGAAAAACTAGAAATACCTTTTCAGGTTTTGGACTTAAGTGATCAATACAAGAAACGAATTGTTGATTATATGTTTTCAGAGTACCAGTCGGGACGAACTCCAAATCCAGACATTTTATGCAATAGAGAAATAAAATTTGATATTTTTTTAAAAGCAGCTCTTGCTTTAGGTGCTGATTTTGTTTCAACTGGTCACTATGTCCAGAAAAGCACAACACTAGATGGTGTGCACCATCTTTTGACTGGGGCGGATAAATCAAAAGATCAAAGTTATTTCCTTTGTCAATTGAATCAAGAACAACTTTCAAAATCCATGTTTCCAATTGGTCACCTTGAAAAGTCTGAAGTACGTAAAATTGCAAAAACTATTGGATTGGGTACTGCCGATAAAAAAGATTCGCAAGGTCTATGTTTTATTGGCAAGGTGAGTCTTCCTGATTTTTTGCAGCAAAAACTAAAACCACAAAGGGGGAAAATTATCGAAGTTGAAGCTTCATGGAAAGGTTTTGAATCTCCGAAGTGGGGTATGCAATGGCCACTAGAGTTTGATTTTGGAAAAGTCGTTGGATCTCATAATGGAGCATACTATTTCACTATTGGGCAAAGAAAAGGATTGCTTGTCGGAGGGAAAACCTTACCTCTTTTTGTTATAGCTCTGGATGTAGAAAAAAATATCGTTTATGTTGGACAAGGCGAAAATCATCCAGGTTTATATAGACCATTTTTAAAAATTAATAATTCAGACATTCACTGGGTTAATACTGAAAAGAAAATGAACTGGGGAGAATCACGCGATTATATGGTTAGAATTCGATATCGACAGAAACTTTTTGGCGCGAAAATTGAATTATATCCTGAGGGCCTGA
>CALKDS010000072.1 GCA_938084135.1 uncultured Flavobacteriales bacterium | reverse complement strand
ACCAAGTCCTTGCTCTTGTGAATGGGCAACCCAGGAAAATACTCAAAGGAAGAGTTGACCAGATAAAAATCCCCATCTACCACACAAATAGAAGGATCGGGATAGGCCCCAGATAAAATGGGATTGGTAAAGGTTTGGGCTTGTGCAAGTAATGAAAATGGTAGTAAGAAAAATAAAATGCTTTTCATATCAATAATAAAATAAGTTAATCACAATTGGCTTCAATAAAAAAATCAATTCCTCCGTTCAATGGATCCCCAACAGTAATACTCGCATCACTATTTTGAAAATTATAATTAATTGAGGTGATCCTTTTACCCATTGGGAGATCAAAATGTCCTGTTGGCCAAATACTAAGTTCCCATAGGTCATTACCTAATGATGTCATTTCACTACATACCTCATCTGAACCGCCACTATAATTTGCCGTAGAACACATTAATACATTACTTGCCCCCAACAACTCTGTTGATAAATTACCCTCCCCTAGCGTTGCATCAAAAGAAATAGTTAGGATATCATTCCAAGAAAACTCCTCTGGCCCTACAGAAGAAGTCTCTGGTGGGGCTACTCCACAAAGGTTTTTAACATCACCGATTCCTCCAGTTACCTCTATACATTCTCCAAAAAAGAAGGCGAAATTTTTATTATAATCTCTGATTCCCCACTTTGCATCACCTACGAAATAACCTAATTGGGTGATCAAATTTTCCGGTCCAACAGTCAAGGTAATATTCACTGTCCCTGAAAGAGGAAGGTATTCGGGTTCGGGATTATAGACCTCTGTCGCCTTAAACATCACCCATTCAACAAGACCATAATTTTCTCCCAAACCGACCCTACTTTCAAGTGCTTCCGTCCATGGAATTTCTCCAAACATCTCTATTTCCCCTTCATCCATAAGTACAAGCTCATTACTAAAAGGAACACTTGAAATAGATACTGTTGCATTTTCTGATACATCCCATGATTTTGGTGCTAAAAAACCAAATACAAACTGATCGGCATTTACACTAGGGCCTGCTTCATTATTGGGGTCATCTAAAATTTCAGCGTGGACTGTGATGGTAATTTCTTCACCCGCTACCGAAGTTTCTGGCTGTTCCACACTGGTGATATTAAAACACATCGTCAGTGTAAATGCAATAATTACCAGAACAATGCCTGGGATAATAGTATGGCGAGTGAATCCGGTACGACTGATTTTATTCATTAGTATTTGAATTTACAAAGTGATAGACATAGGTGGTATTATCACAGCCGAGTGAGAATTCAAGATATAAATTCGAATTATTCACTGGATAAAGGCTTTGGGAAAAATAACTGGTTCGTGTAAAGGCTCCACTAGATAAAAACATTTGACTAGGATAAGTAGGATTGTCAAAAGTCCATCTTCCAGTTGCATCGTTCGTCACAAATGGAATGGATGTTTCTGCCGCAACCGTATAAGTCGCTGGCTCCCCCGCTTCATTATAATCTAGGATTAAGGAAAAGCTTGAGAAATCCATTTTTTCAGAGATATCAACCTCATTACGATATACTTTACTGATCGTCCAAATTCCACTAATATCTATGTTTTCCGTTTTCAACAAGCCAGGATTAAACGGAGCCTCTTCACAACTTGAACAGATAACTAAAGCTGTTAGAAATAGTATGGGTATAATTTTTTCCATAATCCGTTTCATTTAAATTTAATTCTATCGAATGCGCGTGAGTCCATGAATATCAACCTCTATTTCTGGGAATGGGAAAACTAATAGCTCGCTATATTCCATATATGATTTAGTCCCTCCTCCTTCGTCCGCTGTTTGTATGATCTCCCGTTTTAGTCGCTTCGTATTCAAAAAGTGGTCTCCTAATTCAAAAGCAAGCTCTTTCGTTCTATCATCATAAAGCGCAGTCAATGCATTATTTACCGTAGGAATATATGCCAAATTAGATGCTGGATTGCCCCCTCTTATTCTGAGTAAGTTGATGTCATCCACGTCCTGTTGAACCACGGCATCACTCTTCATTATATTGGCCTCTGCTCTTGTAAGATACATTTCTGCTAATCGGATATAACGATAATCCATTTGATCTGTGGTGTACTTTCCACTCACATAAATTATAGTAGAATCTTCATTTGCACTATAAAAAGAATTGAATCTATCATCATAGGGATCCATAATCATGGATGCTGCACTGCCATCAAGATTCAAACTATAATTCCCCTCCAGCAAGGACGCCTGATAAACCTCCCATATCCTGGCAGAAGGTGATAGCCCCGATCCATCTATCGTATTAAATTTTATAGTGAAAATATTTTCTGAAGAATTCCCTTTGGGGACAAATGCATCGGTGACCGATGAGCCAAGACTGAACAATCCACTTTCAATGACCTCATTTGCACGTGCATACGATGAGTCGTATTTTTCATGATAAAAATATATTCTTGCCGAGAGTGCGGTGGCAGCCATATAATTGCTTTCTCCAGAGTTGACCAAAAAATAACTTCTTGCTGATTCGATATCAAATTCTATTTGATCTTGAACCGCCAGAGTAGTCGCAGTTTCCAGCTTATCACCTGTACCCACAGGTGCGAGTACCAAAGGAATGGTATATCCCGTTAAGGGGAGGTTCCAATAATTATTTAATTCAAAATAGATTAGTGCTCTCAAAAAATGCATATCCCCTAAAATTGCATTTTTTTGTTCCTGTGAACCCTCCATTGAGACTAGATCACTCACAGCTACCTTATTCAAAGAAGCCAATGCTGTGTAACCTGAAGTATACATCCATGATGTCATGGACGTTGAGATTTCATGATCATAAAACGGGTCATATTCACCCCTATTACGATTCAAAACATCTCTCATCATGCCTGCAGCGTAGAGGGCAGGTTGCGAAACAAAGGGTCGAATAGCTCCATAAGCTCCATAAATTAACCCTTGCATGGAAGCCAGGTCAGTCAACTTATCCGCTGATAAGCCGGTGGGTGGTGTCTCCTCCAAAAAATCATTCTCACATGAAAATAAAAGTAATGGGAGGATTAAAATGGCAATAATCTTTCTCATTGTTATCATATTATAAATCAATTGAAACTCCAAATAATATGGTTTTGGCTTGTGGTGATTGTTTAAATGCTGAACCCGCTCCCACGTTATTCGATGACCTACTCTGTACAACTCCTGTAAATTCTGGATCCCAGAAAAAAACTGGCGCTTTGGTTATAGTAAAAAAGTTAACCAACTTAACATAAACATTAAGTCCCTTTATAAATGAATTACCAAGTTTTGTTCTATACCCAAGGGTTACATCCCGAAATCTCATATAATCTGTTTTATAAAGAAACTCATCACTCCATGGCCACACCACATTATTTGTGGTCAACCTGGATACTGTAGCATCATCCCCTGGCGAATTCCAAGCATCTAGCATATGTGTAGATGGATTTATTTTATTATTACCAAAAGATGCATTAAGTTGTTTGGTGTATCCATCTGCAAATTCCTGTCCTGTAGCAAAGGTGATAAGCAGGCTGGCATAAAACTTCCTGTAAGTAAAGCTATTGTTTATCCCCCCGGTAAGCAAAGGCCATGGATTTCCAATAGGTTTTTTTTCTGCATTATTAAAATTATCAAAACTCCCCCACTGTTCAATCACTTCAGAGTATAAGTATAAATTACCTTCCAAATCGTAGTAGGTATCTTCTCCTGATTCAACATCTACTCCTCCCCAAGCTACCCCTTCTATTACTCCCACAGGATGCCCAGGAAAAATAGAAGTAGACCCAAGTCCTGCACTTGTAGATAAGCCATCCTTTATCAGTTCATCCCCAAGTGAAACGACCAAATTTTTATTGTGATTTAAAGTAATGTTTGTCTCCCAAGTAAAATTGGGTTTGGCAATAATTAAACCATTCACCATGAAATCAAATCCTTTGTTACTTAGTTCCCCTATGTTTTTAGTTACCGAACTCACTCCAGTCATTTGTGATACTGGGAAAGGAAGTAATAAATCGGTCGTAACTTTTTCATAATAATCGAATTCTCCACTGATTCTACCATTAAAAATTTCCCAAGTAATTCCAAGGTTTAGTTGTGATGTTAATTCCCAACCTAGTCTTGGATCACCAATATTTCCAAGGACGATTCCCGTATTTCCATTATAGATGCTGGTATTGTAAGTGGAGAAGGAACTGTAATCTCCAATTTCAGAATTTCCAACAACCCCGTAACTGGCTCTAACTTTGAAAAAGTTCAACGTACTGGCCATTGGACCAAAAAATGACTCATCGCTCACTATCCAGCCCAAAGACACTGCAGGAAAATAGCCCCATCTATTCTCTACACCAAATCGTGAACTTCCATCCGCACGCAAACTCGCAGACAGCAAATACTTTTTGTTGAAGTCATAATTAATTCGACTTATTAATGATTGAAAGGAATATCTTGTTTCAGAACCAGATGCATTTATAACGGCGGCATCCTGCGGTCGAGTTAATGTAGAATTAAGAAAAGTATCCCCAAAAACAAAATTAGTCCTCGATCCAGAAGACTGCGCCTCTGTGGCTGCAAGTATATCCAAACTGTGACTTCCAAAAGTCTTTGTATAATTTAGAATATTTTTCCAATTCCAGGATGATCGCTGACCAGAGACGGTAGAGGAAACAGTTCGATTATGATCTGTAATTCTGCCATCTCGATAATGAAAATCATTGTTAAATAATAAATTAGTGCCTATCTCTGTTCTAAAGGTAAGATCTTTGGTAATCGACGCTTCTCCATACCAATTACCAAGAATCTGATTACTCTTCAAATTGATATCCCTGTAGATTATTCCAGCCAATGGATGTTCATTGGTCAAATTGAAGAATGTTCCATCTTCTTTTCTAACGGGCCATATCGGTAGCATTTCAGAAACATTACTCACCCCTCCAGCCCAGTTAGTTGGCACCTGTTCATCATTTATATAAGTTAACATGACCTTCCCTCCCACTTTAAAACGGTCTGATATTTTATGATCAAGGTTTAGGCGCGTACCAATTTTTTGATAATTATTCCCTATCAAAATAGTCTCCTGATTTTTAATGTTGGCACTCAAGTAAAATGTGGTTTTATTACTTCCACCCGAAGCAGAAATATTGTAATCTTGAACTTTTCCAATCTGTAGTACTTGATCAATCCAATCCGTATCGGTAGCCCGTGCTTGCTCCTCTGTCAGGCCATCAACTAATACCCCACTCTTGGACCAAAAATCATTTATGTCATTACCGGAATTAAACCACGCCTTTTGAGCAAGCGTCAGATATTGTTCTGAATTCAAAAGAGGGATTCTGTGTGTCGCATCTGAAAACCCTACCGAACCCGAAACTGTTATTTTAGTAGCACCCACTTTACCTTTTTTTGTGGTAATCACAACTACACCATTGGCTCCGCGTGAACCATAAATAGCCGCTGAAGCTGCATCTTTCAATATTTCTATAGACTCAATATCGGCGGGATTCAAACTGGCTAATACATTGGTGTTTGCACCTTGTTGTAAATTCCATTCTGCAATTGCTCCTCCCGGTTGTGAACTGCTTATTTCCCCACTCTCCATGGGGATCCCATCTATCACATACAAGGGCTCACTGTTTGCACTGGCTGAGGAAGTCCCTCTAATTCTTATTCTGACTGCTGATCCTGCAAGGGCACTACTGGTCGTTACCTGGACGCCTGCTGCTATGCCTTGCATACCCGCCTCAAATGAATTAGCTATAGCCCCATTGATTTTTTTACTATCAACAGTGGTAATGGCAGTAGAAATATTTCTTTTGATCTGGTTACCATACCCTATCACTACAACCTCCTCCAACTCTTTTACATTAACGCCCAATGTAACATCAATTACGGATCTTGCACCAACCAAGATCTCTTGATCATCATAACCAATGGCGCTAAATACCAAAGTAATGTTTTCATCAGGAATATTTAGTCGGTAATTCCCTTCATAGTCGGTAATAGTTCCTGAGGAAGTGCCCTTAATTACAACATTGAC
>CALKDS010000071.1 GCA_938084135.1 uncultured Flavobacteriales bacterium | reverse complement strand
AGAAGTAAAATGAAATTAAATCTCTAAAAAGTGTCAATTTTTATATAAATACTATGGATTTTTTATACATAAAAGCCCTTCATATTATTTTCGTAGTAACATGGTTTGCAGGGTTATTTTATATTGTTAGACTATTTATCTATCATTCGGAAGCCACTCAAATGGAACCAATGGCAAAGAAGATACTGCAGACCCAATATAAGCTAATGGAGAAACGGTTGTGGTTTATAATAACCTGGCCATCCGCTATTTTAGCAAGCTTATTTGGATTTTTAATGTTATGGTATAATCCAGCTTACCTAGAGCAACCATGGATGCTAGTGAAATTATCATTTGTTTTTGTTCTGTATATCTATCATTTTAAGTGCCATAAAATATATAACCAACTTCAAAATAATAATATTCCATATAGCTCATTATATCTTCGGATATGGAATGAATTTGCAACAATTATCCTATTTTCAATTGTCTTTTTGGTGACCTTGAAAAGTGCGATAAATTGGATTTGGGGGGTCGTAGGTTTAATTCTGATTTCTCTAGTATTGTTATTAAGCATCAGGCTCTACAAAAAAATAAGATTGTACAACAAACCAAATAAGTGACTTTTTGTCTGAGAGAATTCATTTATATTAGTTGAAAGAAGAGGATATGGTATATTTGAAATGCATTTCAGAGTTCATAGTTTAAAGTTTTTTTTATAACTGAAATTTGACTTAAGAGAATTTTTGATTTAATAAAAAAAGTAAAAAAGTGAGACCAAATATTATAAGTTTAATAAATGCGGCATTATTAATTGGACTAGGCTCTTGGGGTTATATTGACTCCGGCAGAGAAGCCTTTACCGCTCTGATTCCTGTTTTTGTGGGGATAATTTTAGTAGTTATTAACCCCGTTGTTAAAAAAGAAAATAAAATAGCAGCGCATATAGCTGTTTTACTTACATTTCTTATCCTTATTGGTCTTATAAAACCTTTTATTGCATCTTTAGAAAGAGAAGATTTAATGGCAACTTTGAGAGTTGGATTGATGATGGCTTCAACTGTTTGGGCAATGGTATGTTTTATCCAAAGTTTTAGGGCAGCAAGAAAGGCAAGGAAAGCATAAATCAAATAACCCTATTTGTCATCTTTAGGTTTATTTAACTCATTAATCATTAAAAAAAAGCCTCCTATTTCTACGAGGCTTTTTTTAACGGATATACTCTCTATTTATTATTTACTTGATTTTTTAAAAACGAATAAACATTATTATTGCTTAATAAATTTTAAAACAGTTTTAATATCATCAAGCAACGATATCGTGTAAATCCCCTTCGCCAAATCAGCTACATCAAGAGTTTTGCTATCTGAGCTGATAATACCGTTAGAAACGGTTCTCCCCGTTGCGTCCATTATTATATATTTCGCATTAAAATCGTGGCTAGCTATATTTAGATTCAGAATATCATTTGCAGGATTTGGATAAATAGATATTTGATTAGAATTATTTTCATCCAATCCCACCGATGGATTTCCAATCAAAAATTTAGATTGTCTATAATCAATATTAGGAGGGCAATTCTGATTAGCAGTATACTCGATAGATTCGGCAACTGGAAATGGATAACCTGACACCCACCATTGATACATCTTTAATATTTGTGTGCATTTAGCTGATCCCGTTTGTCCGTCATTCCAAGTTCGCTTGTTAAGAACAAGTATCGCATTATTGTGCACGGTATTATCCGGCATTATAATAGTTCCTGAAGCCAATGCCTGGGCATTAACCAGATCAGATCTAAACATAGATGGAGGACAACCAGTACATGTGAAAGGAATGTTTGGCTTAGAATTGGCATGAACGCCTCCTACCGTGAATGGATATGGCATCACAATCAAAGGTGTGGGGTAACTTGAGTTAATGAGAGTTCTTTCTCCATGAAATGTGAATTTATCAGTTTCAAATCCTAAGAAAAATTGATTTGAACCTTCATACTTAACATGCGTAGCATTAGGATAAAGCGAGGCAAAAGCAGAATTCACAATTGGTTCGTATGAGATAGAATCTAATCCCGAAGTTGTTTCGCTTGAGAAATCCCAAGGACCCTGAATTGATTGAGAAACTGTATCTGATTTAAGTGAGAGTTGATAAGTTATGCTTGAAGCTGGAAGCGTAGGCATATATATCGATTGAGCGGATGCCAAATAACCTAAAAAGAGGCTAGATAAGAAAGAAAAAAATTTCATTGTGGTTAATTTAAAAGAATTCATTTAGAACTAAGATATTTTAAGATTATTGTCAATCCAAAAAAAATGACCTTCAAGAATCAATTCAATCCTATGAACTATTAAGGAAAGACTTCTTTGAGAATAGGAAGTTTAAGTAGTCCAATGTTTTTGCGTTTTTACTATCATCCACAGTATCAATTGGTGCCCAAATTGTTACTCAATTGGTCTCCAAATTTTACCTTATTGCTGTTTAACAATCAAACCAACGAGTATTGAAAATAGATTGTCTTATGAATAAAAAAGCCCCGTATTGCTACGAGGCTTTCAGTGACTCCGATAGGATTCAAACCTATGACCGTCTGATCCGAAGTCAGATGCTCTATTCAGCTGAGCTACGGAGCCATTAATCTTTAAACGCGAATTTATGCTATAAAATCATGAATTGGATAAACATATTTGTTTATTACCTTGTTGAAATATAAAAATTAAAGACTATGGAAAAAATTTCAGCATTTATGTCGACTTATTACCCAATCATATTTGCGTTTATCTGCATGTTGTATTCTATCGGATTGGGATTAACAGGCGATATGGAATCAGCTCAATATTCGGCTCATTGGCCAGGCACAATTTTATTATTTGCCATTGCCATTAGACAGAGAAGAAACTCAATAAAAAAATAGAGGGTTATGAATACAGAAATGTTTATTGTCGGATTCGTAATCTTTTCAGCCTATCTGTATTTTCTTATTTGGAATATTATAACTCAAAATAGAAAACAACGAGAAGCTAACGATTCAATTCCTGAAGACGATTCCATGGACTATGATGGAATGGGTAATTACGGAAGGTTTCCGAATTCTTCGAAAAAAAAGTAAAGTCAGAAAAAAAATTATAAATTTTTGATCAAGAAAAAGCCTCACATCTCTGTGAGGCTCTCTAAGGGTGGAAGATGGGTCTCGAACCCACGACCTCCTGAACCACAATCAGGCGCTCTAACCAACTGAGCTACAACCACCATTTGGGTCGGCAAATATAATACTAAGAATAATGGATGCAATATGAAATTCTCTTTAGCAAAAAAATAATCTTAATTTTATTTGGATGAATTCTGAACTGGTCAAAAAAAACATTTAATGCGAATTATTCACCTAGTCCGGATGTGGCCGACTAACTCAGATCCGCAGCATGGAAGCTTCATTAAAGCGCATGTTCAAGCATCAAAAAAATTGGGTAATCAAATCGCAGTTGTTTGTTTTGGGAATAAACCCATTAAAAACCAAGAAATAAAAACCTTTCATACTCATTCCAAAAAAGGCCCATTCGGCTGGAAAGTTAAACTTGATTATGTAATTAAGGCAATTAATCATCTCGGAGGATGTGACTTATTGCACATTCATGGTGGATCTACAGATACAGCCTATATAATAATTCGTTTAAAAGTTAGATATGGAAACAATATCAGGGTTGCAGTTACAGAGCACCAAAGCCACTGGTTTTATAAGACGCCTTTAGGTGCCAAAATAACTGCCAGAATAGCAGATATAAGAAGTGCTGTTTCTCCAGCTTTAAAGTCAAGAATCGAAAAGCATGGTCCGACAAAGTGCATACCAAATATTCTTGTAAAGCCTGGACCCGATCAATTAAAAGTGATTAAACAAAAACTAAAAACTGGAGAATATAGAAAATTCCTCTTTGTAGGTGATATTGTAGATAAAACAAAAGGAATCTCAGGTATTTTAAAAGCCTGGAAATCTCACTCTAAGTTATTTACAAAAGACATTCTCAATATTATTGGTAGTGGTCCCGATAAACAGAGATTAGAAATTGAATTTACTTATCTCGAAAATGTTAATTGGATTGGTGGCATGGAACCTTACCAAGTCCATCAAGAAATGATTCTAAATGATATTTTAATTGTAAACAGCAGGATAGAAACCTTTAGTATGGTTATTGGAGAAGCTTTAGAACGGGGATTAAAGGTGATATCAACGCCCTGTATTGGACCTCAAAGTGTATACCCTAATTCAAAATCTTTAATTTTCCGAAAAACATTTTCAACTGATGAACTAATTAGGTTAATGCAAGAACTAAAAGTAGTTTATTCTCCTGTACAGCTTGATCAATTTCATGAAAAAGAGATATCCGAAGAATTAAAGCAATGGTATTTAAGCGCGAATGATATTAACTGACCTTAAAGCAGATCAGTAAGAAGAGATACCCCCAATCTCCTCTCAGTTATAAATCCTTCACCAAAATCTACACCCATAGATCTACCCCATTCTGATGCTCGAGCCGAAATAGATTCATAAAACCCCTGAGAAGAAATTAAAGTGTCCGGCTCAGTACTAGATGGATCAAAAAACTGTGAGGAGTGAGCACTAATTGCCTTTAATTTCGTTTCAAAATGATCAGAAATATCAACTGTGAAATCAGCCGGAATATCATAAAACTGTATGTAGTGGTATAAATTTTCAGGACGATGCGATTCTTGTTTTTGCCCTTTCCATTTTGTAACTATTTTATTCAAACCTGACTTAAAACAAGCTTCAACAACTAATCTACTAGCGGCAATATGATCCGGATGCCTATCATTGGGGGCATTACAGAGAATTATTTTTGGCCTTAGATAACGAATGTATTTAATAACAGCAAGCTGTGATTCCTGATCATTCTCAATCCAACCATCTCGCATTCCTAAGTTAAAACGGCTTTCTACAGATAGAATTTCTGCAGCCAAATTTGATTCCTTGGCACGGATTTCAGAAGAACCGCGTGTGCCAAGCTCTCCTGCTGTTAAATCAATAATCGATGCAGATTGACCCATTGATGTATGCTTGACAATAGTGCCACCACATCCCAGCTCTACATCATCAGGATGGGCACCGAAAGCAAGAATATCAATGCTCTTTTTCATTTACCAAGAGCAAAATTCTTGATACCCAATGAATTTGGGGATGTTGTTGGTAAAAAAGAGCCACTCCAAAGGCCATTTTCATCGATTAAAAATTTGTGAAAGTTCCACAAAACCTTTGCGTTTTTCACTCCATTTTGACTTTTGTTCATGAGCCATTTATAAATAGGACTCGATTTAATTTTCACCTTTTCCATTAGTTGAAATGTTACTCCATAGTTTTTAGAGCAAAACGTCTCTATTTCCTTCAAAGAACCTGACTCCTGATATCCAAAATCATTACATGGGAATCCAATTATCACAAATTCCTCTTGATCAGATTCTTCCCATAATTTTTGAAGTGATTTATATTGGGGAGTAAAACCACATTGAGATGCAGTATTGACAATCAGAACACGTTTCCCTTTTAGCTCAGAAAATTCGAGAATATCCCCGTTGATCGTTCGAGCTGAAAGATTATAAAAATTTTCTACTTTATCCATAGGTTGAGCTTTTGATTTCGAACATCCAAGGGTGGTTGAAAATGCTACAACAATAAATAAAAACAAGGGTTTGTTCATTCTAAAAAAGTTATAATTACTAGAATTGCTTAAATATAAACAAATAAAAGATCAAAAAGTTTTGCCATCACTAGTTATTACCTTTGTCAAATGTTAAGAGCTAAAGCAATAAAAACTATATTTCTTTGGGATTGGGAGCTACAGTACCGAAGAAGTTCAGGTTGGTTTGTTTCGTTACTTTTTTCTGCAGTAGTTACATTTTTAACTTCGTTATTAATAAAAAATCCCACCGCAAACACATGGCTTGCTCTTATGTGGATGATTCTCATTTTTAGTGCACTTCAAATCGCAAGTAAGGCATTTTCTGCAAATGATGGCCAGTATTACTATGTAAATCAGCTTGTTAATCCACTAGAGCTATTAATTGGAAAAAGTTTGAGCACATCATTTAGCACTTTATTGATTTCGTTGTTAAGTTTTTTGCTATTCTATCTATGGGTTGGATTTCCCAATATATCAGATCATCAGACACCACTTTTCCCACTTTTGATATCCATAAGCCTGGGCTCCGTAGCTTTATCCTTTACATTGAGCTTCACATCTGCAATAGCTTCAAAAGTAGATGGTAATGCAAGCTTGATGTCTATCCTAAGTATTCCGCTCTTACTCCCTACTCTTTTAGTTTCTTTAAGAGCAAGCAAACTGGCGCTGCTTGGCCAATCCATTGAACAAATTTATCCGATATGGATAGGTGAATTATCTCTTTGCGGACTATCTCTAGCTCTTGGAGCTATTCTATTTCCTTACCTTTGGCGCTCCTAATGAAAGCATGGAAAATAACCGGAATTGTATTGGTCGCATACTCATTGTATGCAGGCCTAACTTTTGATGTTCCAAGGTTAGTGATACTCAATGAGACTATTAGAAACCTCTATTTTCATGTCCCTATGTGGTTCACTATGATTGCCCTTCTTGGAAATTCACTGATTCAGAGCATACGATTTTTGCGGTCTGGACAAGAAGGAAGTAAGGTAAACCTAAGCCGAGACTTAAAAGCTAAGAATTTTGCTGAAGTAGCAATGCTTTTTTCTCTATTGGGTCTTTTTACAGGAATGATTTGGGCAAAAGCAACTTGGGGTACATATTGGACATCAGACCCTAAACTTAATGGCACCGCTGTAACTCTGTTGATTTATCTTGCATACTTCGTGCTAAGAAGTAGCATTGAGGATTTAGAAAAAAAGGCCCGTTTATCATCTGTTTATAATGTCTTTGCTTTCGTATTAATGATAGTTTTTATCGGTATTTTACCAAGAATGACTGCATCCCTTCACCCTGGCAATGGAGGAAATCCAGCCTTTTCAAATTATGATCTAGATGACGGTATGCGCATGGTCTTTTATCCTGCAGTTTTTGGATGGATTTTAATTGGATGGTGGATTAGTTTAATTCGGCATCGTTTAGATATTTTAAAGAAAGAGAAATGATTTTTTTACAAGTAACTCGCTCTGCCGTTGAAATGGCGGATACATTTCGAGCTGATGGCAAAATATATGTAGTCATAGCTGTTTTGGGAATAATATTTGTTGGTCTAATAACTTACATGATATATCTCGATAAAAAAATAAGTCGTTTGGAAAAACGAAATAGGGAATGAAAAAAACTCAAATTGTACTTTTGCTAGTTATTGCGATAATGATTGGCGCATTATTGGTTACTCTAGAAGATGCAAGTGTTTATGCAACATTTGAAATTGCAGATAGACAAAAACCTGAGACTGTTACTGTAGTAGCTAAAGTTGATTTAGCGAGTCCCATAAATTTTGATCCCAAAACTACTTTACTAACTTTTAACGCAATTGATAAGGATGGAGATTCCCGAAGTGTTATCTACAATCAACCTAAACCATTAGATTTTGAGCGTTCTGAAGAAATCACTCTAACGGGACATTCTACCGACCTCAATTTTGTCGCTACAGAAATTTTAATGAAATGCCCATCAAAGTATACTGACGACAATGAGCTTAACACAACCGGAATTTACTCGGTAAACATATAGAAAATGGACTATATAGGAGAACATAGTCTTATTTCCTTTTTGGGAAGGGCAAGCGTAGCGTTGTCTTTTGCAGGGGCTTTGGCAACTGTATTTTTTTACAGCCTCTACTTTTTTAGTTCAAGTGACAAAAAAAGTAATAATCACAGGGGCATAAAATCGGCGGGCAGGTTAAGTTTTGCCTTTCACTCGATCGGTGTCCTTGGCACAATCGCAATTCTTTTTACTGCATTATTTAACCACTGGTTTGAATTTGATTATGTTTGGCGGCATAGCTCTCTGGAGATGCCTATGAAATATATAGCATCTTGTTTTTGGGAAGGTCAAGAAGGTAGTTTTTTACTCTGGACAACATGGCACGTAATACTTGGCTGGGTATTAATTGGAACGGCAAAGAAATGGGAATTTGGTACTTTGATGCTATTAGCGATGGTTCAAGTTTTCTTAACATCCATGCTTCTAGGTATATATATCGGGGATTTAAAAATTGGATCTTCTCCTTTTATTTTAATTCGAGAATTACCAGAAAACATAGGACTTCCCTGGACTGAACTGCGTGATTATCTAATTCGATTGCCATCTCTCAGGAATGGTCAAGGGCTTAATCCTCTTCTTCAAAACTATTGGATGGTGATTCATCCTCCAACCCTATTTCTTGGCTTTGCATCGGTAACCATTCCATTTTTATTTGCCTTAACAGGAATTTTAGAAAAAAAATATTATGAATGGGTTATTCCTGCACTTCCATGGACTTTTTTCGGGATTTCCATATTAGGAACTGGTGTTCTAATGGGTGGTGCATGGGCCTATGAAGCATTGAGCTTTGGTGGATTTTGGGCATGGGACCCCGTTGAGAATTCGAGCTTAGTTCCATGGCTAACACTTGTTGCTGCGGGACACTTAATGATGATAGTAAAACATAAGAAATCAGCTCCTGCGTCTGCACTTTTTTTAACTATACTTTCATTTTTACTTGTTCTTTACTCCACATTTTTAACTAGATCAGGAATTCTTGGGGAAACATCTGTTCATGCTTTTGTTGACTTAGGACTAAATGGACAACTCATTACCTTCTTAGGATTCTTTTCAATTGGATCAATATTTATCTATTTATTCCATTGGAAAAATTTCCCTAAAAGTCCTTCAGAAGAAGCTTTTAGCTCGAGAGAGTTTTGGATGTTCATTGGTTCGATGACTCTATTAATTTCAGCGGCACAGATAACTTTTAGTACCAGTATTCCAGTTCTCAATAAATTCATTGGTCCCGAGGGAATTTTGCCGATTTTAGTCAATCCAATGGCTCCTCCTGCCGATGCTGCCAAGCATTTCAATAGTCTCCAGATTCCACTAGCTCTTGTAATCACTAGCCTTCTAGCTATTGGTCCTTTTTTGCGCTGGAAAGAAACCCCTAATGCCTTATTCAATCGTATACTCCCATCATTTATTATTTCGATAATAATAAGTGCCTTATGTATTTGGGGTTTGAAACTCTATAATCCTTTATACGCAGCTCTATTGTTCGTTTCCATATTCGGAGTTTTTAGTAATGCAGATTATTGGATACGTATCGTTCGTGGGCGTTGGACTACCAGTGGAATGGCACTTGCACATCTCGGGTTTTCACTAGTATTAATAGGAGCCCTCATTAGTAATGGGAAAAAAGAGGCTATTAGTACAAATGCAACATACATACACGAAGACTTCCCCTCAAACGAAAATATTCTTTTACCACTTAATGATACAGTTTCAATGTATCCTTATTACGTCGCCTGGCGCAACGAAAGAACCGAAGGCCATAACCGAGTATTTGATGTGGATTTTTACGAAACTGAAGGTGCTTCAACATGGAATGACTTCAAACGTCCAGAATTAAAGCCAGCATTTACTCTAAATCCATTCATCCAAATTAACGCTAGGATGGGAAATGTTAGAGAGCCCAGCACTAAGCATTTTTGGAATAGAGATGTTTACACATACATAAGCTATGCAGATTTAAGACCGCTAAATGAGAAAAATGGAGCTTGGTCAGAACCTATGGAAGCTGTTCTTGAGAGTGGAGAGGAAGTATTTCTTTTCAACGAATATCTACTTTACTGCGATACTCTAAATGTTCAAAATGCCTCGATAAACCAAAATTCAGGAGAAATAGAGCATTTAGACCTAGAATTAGATCTGATTCTAAAATCAATGAATGGTGGTGAAACAAATCTGACGCTCCCCTACCATTTGGATGGTAATAAAGCACAGACTTCGGAGATAGAACTGGAAGAAAAGGGTTTGAAATTTCGATTTGATGGTGTTGCAACTGCTGAAGGTAAATTTAATATTACAGCATGGGAAAAAAATAATGGAGATCCCCCATTCGTTTTATTACAGGCATTTATATTCCCATATATAAACTTACTTTGGCTTGGATCAATATTAATGGGTTTGGGAACTTTACTTGCCGTTTGGAAACGAGTTTATCGAGCAATTAATGAAAATAAAAAGTGATACAAATTTGGGTTATCCTTGGACGCGGGCCTCTAGGCAATGCATTAAAATCAAGACTTGGAGACAAGTGTATTCAATTAGCAAGCCGAAATTGGATCAAAGACCCCATTGATTTCCCCTCTGAGGCAAAAGGTGTTTTTCTCGCTGTACCTGACGATCAGATAGTTAAATTCGCTAATGGTCTTTTGCAAAAGAATATTTCCATTCCCATTTTTCATTGTTCAGGGGTTACTCCCTTATCCTCTATTTCTTTTTATGCAAAATCAGGAGTTTGGTACCCGATGCAATCGTTTAAAGGCAAAAATATTCCATGGCGTGATTTTCCTGTTTTTTGGGAAGTTCTTGACTCCTCAACGCTTCCTGTTTTAGAACAGTTTCATATGGATCTAAATATCCCAAAAGGTTTGATCCATTCAAGTGAAATGAGAAGTAAGTATCATCTAGCAGCAGTATTTGCTAATAATTTTTTAAACCATCAAATTGGGATACTTCAAGAATACTGCTCCTTGAGTGGAATAAATCCATCATTTTTTGATTCCATGATAGAAAAGTCAATTAGCAATGCGATTTCAACTAAAGCGTATTATATCCAGACGGGTCCAGCGCATCGCGGTGATCAAGTAACATTGGAAAGACATTTGGAAATGCTCCCTGAGAGAATGCAAAATATTTATAAAATTATTAGTAGTAGTATTGCTGAAATTAAAATGAGAGAAAATTGAACTATAAATTACTTTTAAAAGAAATAACCACATTTGTTTTTGATGTTGATGGCGTATTGACTGATGGAACCGTGCTTGCTTTACCCAACCAAGAACCCATAAGAAGTTTTAATTCAAAAGATGGTTACGCACTTCAACTTGCAGTGAGAAAAGGTTATAAAGTCGCCATTATTACAGGTGGTAAGTCTCAAGCGGTAAAGGAAAGACTTGAAGGCTTGGGAGTTAAGGATATTTGGCTGGGCGCTTCAAATAAAATTGAAGCCTTAGAGGAATTAACTATTATGTATGGTATTGAATCAAAAAATATAGCATATATGGGTGATGATATACCAGACTATGAAGTACTGAAGCAAGTTGGATTGAGCACATGTCCAAAAGATGCAGCTCCTGAAATCAGAGGCATTTGCGGATACATATCACCTATTAACGGTGGGAAAGGTTGCGTCAGGGATTTAATAGAGCAAGTTTTAAAAATCCAAGGTGATTGGATGAAGAAAGAAGATATAATATGGTAAACGCAAAAATACCTCTAGAATTAAAAGGTAAATTAATTCTTGGATCAAAATCCCCTAGGCGAAGTGAATTACTAAAAATATTAAATATACCTTTTGAGATAAGAACTTCAGAGGCAGATGAAGTTTCACCTCCGGGACTAAATGACATTGAAACTGTCTCTTGGGTTGCTCGTCAAAAGTCTGATGCATTATTAACAACATTAAATTCTGGAGAAATACTACTTACCGCTGATACTGAAGTTTGGATGGATGGAATTCGATACGGAAAGCCAAAAAATATAGATGATTGTCAGAAAATGCTATCAAGATTAAGTGGTCGTGAACATCGGGTTATAACCTCAGTTTGGGCAACAGATGGCAAAATATGGAATAATTGCTCTGACCTAACACTAGTAACCTTTGAGAATCTACCCTTGAAATGGATTGAATGGTATGTGGAAAATTATAAACCCTTTGACAAAGCAGGTGGTTATGGTGCTCAAGAATGGATTGGTCATATAGGCATCAAAAGCATCGAAGGATCTTACGACAATGTAAAAGGTCTTCCATTAAGAGCTGTTCTTGAAGTTTTAAATCCATGGATGATCTCTTAATCTTCTTATGAAGAAATAATTATATTGCCAAATATGAAGAAACGACCTTCGCTTTTCTACTCATTATTGCCTATTCTTTTTTTGGTCTTTGCCCTATTTATAAATGTTCGAATATTTGGAGACAGTAGTTTGGATGGTAGCAACCAATTAATACTATTGCTTGCCGCAGGATTTGCAGCGATTTTAGCAAAATTTAAAGGAATTAATACCAATGATATTTGGAGCGGAATTCAAGGCACCCTTCAAGACAGTACTAAAGCGGTTCTTATTTTACTCATGGTGGGAGCGTTGACAGGAAGTTGGATGGTATCTGGAATTATTCCCACTCTCATTGTTTTTGGACTTAAAATTCTATCTCCGATTATTTTTTTACCAGCTAGCGTAGTGGTTTGTGCTCTTATAAGCCTAGCCACGGGATCATCTTGGGGAACCACCGCAACAATTGGAATCGCATTAATGGGTGTTGGTCAATCATTAGGCTTTCCTCCCACTTGGATAGCGGGGGCAGTAATCTCAGGAGCTTATTTTGGAGATAAAATGTCACCAATCTCTGATACAACCAATTTAGCACCAGCAATGGCAGGAGCAGAATTAGCCAACCATATAAGGTACATGGCATTAACAAGTGGGCCGGCAGTTATAATTACTCTTATTGTTTTCACATTTATGGGTTTAGGATTTGATAACGGATTATTATCTGGTGATATCCAAATCCTATCGGACGAATTATCAAGCCGCTTTAATATAAGTGCCTGGCTTCTTTTGGTACCCATTCTTAGTATTGGATTAATAGCTTTAAGAATTGACGCCGTTGCAGCTATGGGTGTTAGTGCTATCCTCGGAGCTTTAACTGCATTTTTTGTGCAACCTGAAATAATCGCTGAAGTCGGTGGAAGCTCTGATATTGTTGGTCATTACAAAGGAATTTTAACTAGTCTTTATGGATCTGTAAGTCTAGAAATGAAAAATCCATTACTTAATTCTCTCTTGCGCACGAAAGGGATGAGCGGAATGTTAGGAACAATATGGTTGGTAATTTGTGCTTTGACTTTTGGTGGCGTTTTAGAGGCATCTAAATTTCTAACAAGAATAACAGAGGCATTTTTAAGTGTTGCAAATAGCAGTGCTTCATTAATTATATCTACGCTAATAACTTGTGGTTTCATAAATGTTACTGCAGCTGATCAATATTTAGCTATTGTCGTGCCTGGAAGGATGTTCAAGAAAGCATATAGTAAAAGAGGACTTGCACCAGAGAACCTATCTAGAGCACTTGAAGACAGCGGAACTGTTACCTCAGTTTTAGTACCTTGGAATACATGTGGAGCTTACCAATCCGCAACACTAGGAGTAGCTACAGGGGATTATTTTATTTACTGTTTTTTCAATTGGCTCAGCCCGATTATCAATCTATTCTTGGCATTAAGCGGTATCAGAATTAAGAAAATCACGGAATAAATAAACTCTACACAAATTTTTAATGCGCCGATAATTGTTTTTATCCTTATTTTAAAAAATATAAATTAGCAATATTATTATAACTCTAACATCATGAAGTATTTTTTAATACCTCTATTTATTTTAATTATAACCACTAGCTGCGATAGATTAACCAACAGAGATAAAGTAGCTTGTTGTTGCACGGAGGAGTATGATCCGGTATGTGTAGAAAGAAGAGGCATCCAAATAGAATACGATAACACCTGCAATGCTTTATGCGACGGTTATACGACAGCTGATTTTGTCACTTGTATGCCTTAATAGAAAGTATTAGCCTTTTGTCATAGTAAAGATTCAAATAAAAGTCTTTAACTATTCAAAATATGACAATCAAAATAGTCTAATTTTAGATATATGAAAGTTCTCAGCATAGTAATACCGGCATTTAACGAGGAGTCTACTATTCAGAAAATTTTAGATAAAATTAAAAATGTAGAATTACCTCAAGATTGGGGTAAGGAAATTGTTATTATCAATGATAATAGCAACGACAAGACTGAGGAGCTAATACTTTCATATATGAAGCAAAATGCAGAGATGATTATTTCTTATAATTATCATAAAGTTAACCGAGGGAAAGGAGCGGCTCTGCACACGGGTATTTCCAAAGCAACTGGAGATTATGTGATAATTCAAGATGCTGATTTAGAATATAACCCAGAAGAGTATAACGATATGCTTCGTCCTGTTATCAATGGTCATGCAGATGTCGTCTACGGTTCAAGATTTCTAGGCGGTAAACCTCACAGAATTTTATTTTTTTGGCATTCTATTGGAAATAAATTTTTAACATTTTTATCTAATATGTTTACTAATCTGAATCTAACAGATATGGAAACTTGCTATAAATTATTTCGAAGAGACCTCATTCAATCTCTTGTTTTAAGGGAGAATCGCTTTGGATTCGAGCCTGAAGTGACAGCAAAAATATCGAGAATAAAAAATATTCGTATTTATGAAGTAGGTATCAGTTATTATGGAAGAACCTTTGAAGAAGGTAAAAAAATTAGCTGGAAAGATGGAGTTCGGGCTATTTATTGCATTCTTAAATATGGAATATTCAGATTTAATTGATACCAATAATACATCCAAATAAAAAAGGGTCTCCTCCGGAGACCCTTTTTTAAACTTCTAGTTCAGTTAAAAATTCAATTTTTATTCTTCCTCTTTAACTTCTTCAAATTCCACATCAGTAACATCGTCAGACCCTCCGTCAGCAGGTCCACCT
>CALKDS010000070.1 GCA_938084135.1 uncultured Flavobacteriales bacterium | reverse complement strand
AGACTATGAAATACATAGATCAATGGGAGTTAGTGCCAATGGTTTTGTGAAAATAGGAGCTACTACAGATACTTTTTATGTAGATAATATAAGGGATGAAGGAGACAATGTTGGTATATTTTGTTATCGTATCGTCGCTACAGAGCAGAACAATCCTCTTGGTTTTGTAGACTACAATGGTTTCGCTTTTAACAGTACGTCTAATGAAGCATGTGCTGAGCATAACCCTAGAGTGTTTATTCCAAATAGTTTTAATCCAAAGTCTGATAATGTAGAGAATAGCACCTGGAAACCTGTTCACTTGTATGTAGAGGAATCCAGTTATTCATTAGAGATCTACGACCGTTGGGGCAACAAAGTCTTTGGCACAAATAATGAAACAAAAGGTTGGGACGGTAAAGTCTCTGGGGAATATGCCCCTGCTGGTGCTTATATATATCAGCTCAAGTATCGCTCTAAGCAAGGCGAACCCATTGAGAAAAGAGGTTCTATTACCTTGATGTATTAACTTTTAGTTAACGTTAAAAAAAGGCCATCCACAGAAGGGTGGCCTTTTTCATTACATTTGTATGCAATTTATATTTAAGTTGTAACCATGGACAATTCACTTCCAAAAATTATCGGGGAATACCTAACCTATGAGGACGTACTATTGGTTCCTGGATTTTCTGAAGTTTTACCAAGAGATGTAACAATAGTCTCAAAGTTTTCAAAAAATATTTCTTTAAAGACACCTATTGTAAGTTCTGCAATGGATACCGTAACAGAATCAGCATTAGCTATTGCGATGGCTCAAGAGGGTGGTATGGGTGTGCTCCATAAGAATATGACTGCTGAAAAGCAAGCTATGGAGGTCAGAAAGGTTAAAAGAGCGGAGTCTGGAATGATCATAGATCCAGTAACCTTGAGTAAGGATGCGTTTTTGTCTGATGCTAAGCGACTGATGGCTGAATACAGAATTGGTGGTATTCCAGTTGTTGACGCAAACAAGAAGCTTATCGGTATTGTTACAAATCGAGATTTAAGATTTGAGCACGATGATAAAAAAAGTGTTGCAGACCTTATGACATTCAAATCGTTGGTTACAGCAAAAGAGAATACTACGATGGATGAGGCAGAGCTCATTCTTCAGGAGAATAAAATTGAGAAACTTCCCGTTGTTGATGAAAAAGGAATATTAATCGGTTTGATTACTTATCGTGATATTTCAAAAAAAAGAAATAAACCGAATTCAAATAAGGATTCATTTGGCAGGCTGAGAGTTGCAGCAGCAGTAGGTGTTACTCCAGATATATTAGATAGGGTAAGGTTGCTGGTAACCGCAAACGCTGACGCAATTGTAATCGATACTGCGCACGGGCATACAAAAGGTGTGGTGGAGGCATTAAAAGCAGTAAAGAAAGAATTTTCAGGGCTAGATGTTGTGGTTGGTAACGTGGCAACAGCAGAAGCTGCAAGATATCTCGTAGATGCCGGTGCTGACGCAGTTAAAGTAGGCATTGGTCCGGGTTCAATATGCACAACCAGAATTGTTGCAGGAGTTGGAGTTCCGCAATTCACTGCTGTAATGCTTGTTGCTGACGAAATAAAAGGAAGTGGAGTTCCTGTTATTGCTGACGGTGGAATTAGATATACGGGTGATATCGTCAAGGCTATAGCCGCAGGAGCAGATTGTGTTATGTTAGGATCCCTTTTAGCTGGTTCAAAGGAAGCTCCGGGTCAATCAATAATCTTAGATGGTAGAAGGTTCAAGTCTTATCGAGGTATGGGCTCTGTTGAAGCTATGGAGTCCGGCTCCAAAGATCGCTACTTTCAAGATGTCGAAGACGACATAAAAAAATTAGTACCTGAAGGTATTGTCGGCAGAGTACCGTATAAAGGTGAAGTAAATGAAGTAATGTATCAGTTTATCGGAGGACTCAGAGCCGGAATGGGTTATTGTGGTGCTAAAAATATCGACGAGCTAAAAGAAAAGAGCAAATTTGTCCGGATTACTTCATCGGGCATTGCGGAAAGTCATCCTCATGATGTCACAATTACGAGAGAAGCGCCTAATTATAGTCGCTAAGGAATTATTATCCTTTGTCTCTCTATGTAATCTTGATAACATCTATATAGGCTCAATAATAATTCATAGTCTGTCTTGTATTGAATCATTTGCTTGTCCCATGTGCAAAACAATAAAAGTTCTTCAATTTGGCTAGATGTTAAGCCAGTCAATTCAAAGAGGGCATTTCTATTGTTGGTTTTTGCTAGTTTTTGTCTGTAATTTTCATTGTCTAGAATTGCTTTAAGCTCCCGCAGTTGTCTTGGTCTCTTTCCGAATTGATCGTATAAAAAATCTATTGGATTTGCCAAAGTTGGCTTTACTGATTGCGGAATCATTATGTCCTCTCCAGTGGGCCTTGCAGGCTCTTTAATTGGCATTTGCTTAGGTAGGTTACTAGTTAGTTTATACGCTGTTATTGGAACCTCTTCGAGCAAAAAATTTTGTGGCAAAAGATCAATTATCGCTTTGCTATTACTATATGCTGAAGAATAACGGTAAGCAAAACCAGGTTTAGAAAAAACCAAAGTATCTCCTTCTTTCGCCTTTATGGAAAATCTACCATCTGCGTTTGAAGAGGATAAGGATTCGTCTCTAACATTTACAATTGTCACGTTAGGTACTGGATCTTTTGATTTATCTTCGATTATGAGACCTTCAAAGAGAACCAACGACTGTCCGCTTGAAACAAAAAACGCTAGAAAGAAGGCTATTGTATAAAAACTCTTCACGATTGGAAAATTACAATAACTATGCCCGTTTCAAATCCCGATATTTGTATTGAAAAAAAACATGTATGTCAGACGATAAGAAGATAATATTTTCCATGACGGGAGTGTCTAAAATACTCCCGAACAATAATAAAGCAATATTAAAAGATATTTTTTTGAGCTTCTACCATGGAGCAAAAATTGGAATCATAGGTCTTAATGGTTCGGGTAAGTCAACATTATTAAAAATAATTGCAGGTGTTGAGAAAAATTTTCAAGGAGATGTGGTTTTTGTTGAGGGTTATACTGTAGGTTACCTTGAGCAGGAGCCGCAGCTTGACGAAACGAAGACTGTTATCGATATTGTTAAAGAAGGGGTGTCCGAAACTGTTTCTCTTTTAGATGAATACAATTCAATCAATGAGCAATTTGGTTTGCCAGAGGTTTACGAAAACCCTGATGCGATGGAGAAATTAATGAATCGTCAATCAGAAGTACAAGACAAGATTGACGCAACCAATGCATGGGAAGTGGATACGGTTCTATCTAGGGCCATGGATGCTCTCCAATGTCCCGATGGTGATACTTCAATATCCGTATTATCGGGTGGAGAAAGAAGGAGAGTGGCTCTTTGTAGACTTCTCTTAAGGAATCCCGATGTATTGCTTCTTGATGAGCCTACAAATCACCTTGATGCAGAATCCATTCTATGGCTAGAGCATCACTTGCAGCAATACAAGGGAACGGTGATTGCCGTAACGCACGATCGATACTTCTTAGATAATGTTGCTGGCTGGATTCTTGAATTAGATAGAGGAGAAGGAATTCCTTGGAAAGGGAATTATACAGAATGGCTTGAACAGAAAACAAAGAGGTTACAGGTAGAAGAAAAACAAGCGACAAAAAGAAGAAGAACTCTTGAGAGAGAATTAGACTGGGTTAGAATGAACCCAAAAGGTCGTCAGGCAAAATCAAAAGCCCGTCTTTCTAATTATGACAAACTGCTTAGTGAAGAGCAAAAGGACAAAGAGCAAAGTTTAGAGATATTCATACCAAATGGCCCGCGATTGGGTGACAATGTTATTGATGCAGAGCATGTGAAAAAGGGTTTTGGAGATAAGTTGCTCTATGAAGATTTGAACTTCAAATTACCTCCAGCGGGAATAGTTGGAATTGTCGGTCCTAATGGGGCAGGAAAGACAACTATATTTCGAATGATTATGGATCAGCTTAAGGCAGACGCAGGTATTTTTAAAGTTGGTGAGACGGCTAAACTTTCATACGTGGACCAGTCTCATGAAAAAATGGATCCTGAAAAATCAATTTACGATATCATAGGAGATGGTCAAGAACAATTTGAGATAGGTAATCAAATCATTAATTCTCGCGCATATTTAGCCCGGTTCAATTTTAGCGGTGGGGATCAAAGTAAAAAAGTTGGAGTATTATCAGGTGGAGAAAGAAATAGACTACACCTTGCAATGGCACTTAAGGAAGGAGGTAATGTATTGCTTTTAGATGAGCCTACTAATGACTTGGATATTAATACGTTAAGGGCGCTAGAAGAAGCTTTGAATAATTTTGCTGGATGCGCTGTTATTATTTCGCACGATAGATGGTTTATGGACCGCGTTTGTACTCATATATTGGGTTTCGAAGGCGACTCTCAGGTTTATTATTTTGAAGGTTCTTTTTCTGAGTATGAAGAGAATAAGAAGAAACGATTAGGTGGCTCGAGCCTTGAACCAAAGAAATTCAAATACAAGAAATTAGTGAAATAATGAGACCACAATCTTCCAAAGGAACTCGAGATTTTGACCTGATACAGGTATCCAGAAGGAATTATGTTATTGAATTGCTTAGAAAGGCTTTTCAAACGTTTTCCTTTAATCCACTTGAAACTCCAAGTTTTGAAAATATTGAAACTTTAATGGGTAAATACGGAGATGAAGGGGATCGCTTGATTTTTAAGATACTTCGATCCGGTGATTTTATGAAAAGTGTATCAGATAAGTCTAATCCAAAGATCAAAGAAATAGCCGATAAGGCCTTACGTTATGACCTGACAGTTCCTTTAGCTAGGTATGTTTCTCAAAATTCAGGTAAATTATCTTTCCCATATAAACGGTATCAAATTCAGCCTGTATGGAGGGCAGATAGACCACAAAAAGGAAGATATAGAGAGTTTTTACAATGTGATGCAGACGTGGTAGGTTCAGATAGCTTATGGCAAGAGGTTGAGATGATAGATCTTTATTCATTTGCATTTCAAAGCCTAGGTATTTCAATTGAAATCAATATTAACAATAGAAAAATATTGGCTGGAATAGCCGAAATATGTGGAATAGAAAATCGTTTAATAGAATTCACTGTGGTTCTAGATAAAATTGAAAAGATCGGTGAAGAAGGAGTGATATCAGAATTGACAGAAAAGGGCTTTTCACTCAAAGAAATAACGAAACTGAAACCAGCATTTCGGTCATTTGAAAATCTAAATGAATCAATTGCATTTTTAAAAGATTGGCTGAATAAAAGTGAACAAGGCTGTCGAGGTATTGAGGAGTTAGAATTTGTTATTAAAAGAGTTAAAGATTCCGGTATCCTTAAATTGAACGTCAGTTTAGCCAGAGGACTTAACTATTACACGGGTTGCATCTTTGAGGTGAATGCTCTTAACGTAGATATTGGAAGTGTCGGAGGGGGTGGTAGATATGATAATTTAACTGCAATGTTCGGGCTTGAAAATATTTCAGGAGTAGGAATTAGCTTTGGCTTAGACCGAATAATGCTATGCTTGGAAGATTTAAATCTTTTACCTGACGATATTATTCAATTTTGTGATGTAGTTATTGTCAGAGTAGATGAAAGTTCATCTGATAATGGTTACAAAATTGCGCAAGAATTGAGAGCTATTGGAGTTTCAGTTGATTATTACCCCGACATCGTCAAAATAAAAAAGCAATTTGATTATGCTGAAAAAAGAGGTGCAAGTCATGTGATTATTTTTGAAAGTGAAAATGATCAAGATCAAATTAGAGTTAAAAATTTAATGACTGGAGAAAGCTATCATATGAATAGAAAAGAACTCTTAATTTATTTTCAGGAGTTAAAAAACTAATATTCAAGGATTAGCATAATCAAATCTTGTGATTGAATTCGTTTTGGCATAAGCGTTAAGTCCTTGGGAGCTTATTATTTTTTTCTTAGCGATGTTCATGAAACCGTCTTTCTCTGGAGAAATATTGGAGAAAACTTCAATTACTTCTGCTTCAACAAGTAATGTGCCATTGCTCATAGAATGGCTACCTATTTTTTTAAAAATAAACTGGATATCTGCGTTTCGCAGAATCGGCACATTAAATTGTTTATCGAGATCCCATTTGATATTATGAATGTCTAGTTCGGAAATTTCATTTGAGTAATTAGCACTGCATTGATGCAGTGTTTCTAATGAAATAAATTCTGTAGCAAGAGAAAAGTTGAAATATAAATTTCGAATTAAATTCTCATAGGATTGATGAGCAATTGTTGGTGGGCGAAATAAAAATCCCCAAGTAGGGGGTGATGAGCCAATATGAATCACCTGACTAAAAACACCTGAATTTGCTATACCGTTGGAATTCATGGTGCTTAACAGACCTACACATTTTAGCCCGCCAAGAGAATTAAAAAAATTTGCCTTGAATCTGCTAGGCCACTTTTCCCAAACATCCCTACTGATTTTTGTCTCCATTAATTTCGAATACGTCCCATTCCACCGTTTATACCAAAAACTTCTCCTGAAATCCATTTTGATTCTAGCAGTAATTGCGCCATTTGGGCAATTTCCTCTGGGGTTCCAACAGCTTTTAAGGGATGTCGTTGCTCAGATGCAGCTCTGCGATTCTCATTACCGAGAAGTTTTTTTGCCATAGGGGTATCTGTAAGTGAAGGGGCTATTGTGTTTACCCTTACATTTGGTGCCCATTCAGCTGCCAAAGAGCGACTTAAGCCTTCAACCGCAGCCTTGGCCATAGCTACAGAAGCATGGAAAGGCATTCCTTGAGCAACGGCTACGGTACTGAATAAAACTACACTTCCCTTAGCTGATATTAATGATTTTTCCGCTTTTTGGAGAATTTTTGCTGCCCCTAAGGCGTTAATGGTAAAATCATTCATAAAGTCATCTGTCTTTAAAGACTTGAATGGTTTTAAATTAATGGTACCAGGACAATATACCAACCCACTGATAAGTTCGGGAAGGTTAATTGTTTCTAAATTGTCAATATCCATGCTAATACTCTCAAGATTCGCATGTTCGTAATCAACAGGCTCTCTGCTAATTCCTAGTACTTTATTTCCTTTATTTACCAACATTTCAGTCAAAGCTCTGCCAATGCCAGTTCTGTGTCCAATAATCAAAATAGTGTGTTCCATATTCTTTTAACACAAGTAAACCTATTTTTGTTGAAATAATCGTCATGAAAAATTCTATTGAACTTAATATTCAATCAAAATGGTCCATTTCTGAATGGGAGAGTATTGCAAATGGAGATGCAACTATTTTATTCCCAAAGGAGACCAAAGAGGCCGTTTTAGAAAACAGAGAATCCCTCGAGAATAGAATAAAACGTGGAGATATAATTTATGGCGTAAACACTGGGTTTGGCTCTTTGTGCACAACAGAGGTATCAAATTCCGAACTAA